>DLGP01000074.1:0-12104 GCA_002482765.1 Alphaproteobacteria bacterium UBA7691 | reverse complement strand
TACCGTGCCAATGGTGTAGGTTGTGCTGGTCAGGTCAACGATATCATTGCCGTCGCCGGCATTGATGATCTCGATATCCTTCAGCCGCAGGCCGGTGCCCGGGGTTTCGCTGTAATGGTCGTCGAGGAACAGCGCATCATTGCCGCCGGAGAGATTGACGGTATCAATCCCTTCGCCGCCATCAATCACATCATAGCTGCGCACCTGGCCGGAAATGCTGACACTCTCGCCCGTGCCGGCCAGGCCGGGGCCATTGCCGACATTCTTCGCGGTCCAGCCATTGGCCCACAGGCCGTCAACTGAATTATTAAACGTATCGTTGCCGGCGCCGCCAAAAAGCTGGTCGCTGCCGGTGCCGCCATCAATCACATCATTGCCATCGCCGCCGCGCAGGATGTCGTTGCCATCGCCGCCCGAGAGATTGGCGCCGGCATTGCCGGTCACCGTGATGCTATCGGCGCCGCTTGAGCCGGAGACGCTTTCAACACCGCTGGTGGTGATGCTGCCGGCGCCGCCCAGAGTGAGGCTATCGGCG
This sequence comes from Alphaproteobacteria bacterium UBA7691, assembly GCA_002482765.1. Classification (GTDB taxonomy): domain Bacteria; phylum Pseudomonadota; class Alphaproteobacteria; order Ferrovibrionales; family Ferrovibrionaceae; genus Ferrovibrio. Next base: position 11,569 of record DLGP01000074.1, on the reverse strand, counting down.
CCAGTGCCGCCAACAGCGCTTTCCACATTGCTGGTGGTGATGGCGCCGCCGCTGGCACCAAAGGCCAGGATATCGCTGCCGGCGCCAAGATCGACGCGGCCCGAGCCATTGAATGTAACGCTGTCGTTGCCACTACCGCCAAGCACGGTTTCAATATTGCCAACCGTGACGCTGTTCGTGCCATTGGCCAGTTGCAGCGTGTCCTTGCCGCCGGCCAGATCAAAGCTGGCATCGCTGACCAGATTGCCCAGCGTGACATAATCATCGCCCGAGCCGCCGGTCAGCTTCTCAACATTGCTGAGTGTCAGGCTATTGCCGCCGGCAGCCAGGGTGAGGCTGTCATTGCCGGCGCCAAGATCAACCGCGCCATTGGCAATCGCCGCCGCCAGAGTCACCGCATCATTGCCGCTGCCGCCCTGCACGGTCTCGATATTCGCCACCGTCACCGCATTGGCGGCGCCGGTCAGGATCAGCGTGTCATTGCCGGCGCCAAGATCCAGGCTGCCGGTGCCGTTATAGCTCACAATGTCGTCGCCGCTGCCGCCAACAACCGATTCAACATTGGCCACGGCCAAGTCATTGCCGCCATCAGCCAGGAACAGCTTGTCGCTGCCGCCGGCCAGATCGACACTACCGCCGGAAACCGGCGTATCGAGATAGACGATATCGTTGCCGCTGCCGCCGAGCACGGTTTCGACATTGCTCAGCGTGCCGCTATTGCCAACATCGGCGAGCTTGAGCGCGTCGCCGCCAGCGCCAAGATCAATGCCGCCACTGACCAGCTTGCTGCCAAGCGTGACGCTGTCATTGCCGCTGCCGCCCTGCACCGTTTCGGTGTTGGTCACGGTCAGGCTGTTGCCGCCATCGGCCAGGGTCAGCTTATCGTTGCCACCAGCCAGATCGATATTGCCGCCGCTGACAGTGTTGGCCAGCGTGATATCGTCATCACCGGCGCCGCCCACCAGGCTTTCAATATTGGCGATGGTGAGCTGGCTGCCATCGGAAGCCAGGATCAGCTTGTCGTTGCCGCCGCCGAGATCAATCAGGCCAGGCACGCTCGGCGGGATCAGGGTGACGGTATCATCACCATCGCCACCAGCCACATTCTCAACATTTGAAAGCGTGACATTATTCGCCGCGCCATAAAGCGTCAGCGTGTCATCACCGCCACCAAGATCAAGGCTGCCAGTGCCGCTATAGCCAACCTGATCGTCGCCCGCGCCACCGGCAACGGTTTCAACATTGGCAACACTGAGATTATTGCCGCCATCGGCCAAAGCCAGGCTGTCCTTGCCGCCGCCGAGATCGATGGTCGCACCGCTCACCGGATCGGTCAGGGTTACGGCATCATTGCCGCTGCCGCCGGTGATGCTTTCCACATTACTGACTGTGACATCGGCGCCGGCCGCATCCAGCAGCAGGCTATCGGCACCCGCGCCAAGATCGATAAGGCCATTGCCGGCATAAGTGACAGTATCGGCGCCACTACCGCCAAACACAGTCTCGGCATTGGTAACCGTCAGCAGATTGCCGCCATCGGCCAGGGTCAGCGTGTCGTCGCCGGCCCCCAGGTCAACCTGGCTGCCCTCAGCGGCGCCAGCCAGCGTGATGTCGTCATTGCCGCCGCCGGCCACCAGGGTTTCCACATTGGCGACGGTCAGCATATTGCCGTCATCGGCCAGGATCAGCTTGTCGCCGCCAGCGCCCAGATCAACCACACCCGGCACACTGGGCGGAATCAGGGTGACGGTATCTGCCCCGCTGCCGCCCACCACATTTTCAACATTCGCCAGCGTGACATTGGCGCCGCCATCGGCCAGCGCCACGGTATCTTCGCCATCGCCCAGATCCAGGCTGCCATTACCGCTGAAATTGATCGCGTCACTGCCGCTGCCGCCAGCCACGCTTTCGATATTGGCCAGGGTCAGCGTGTTGCCGCCATCGGCCAGATGCAGGCTGTCGTTGCCGGCGCCAAGATCAAGGCTGCCGCCGCTTTGCGCCTGATCCAGAGTCACGGCATCGGTGCCGCTGCCGCCGGTGACGGTTTCCACATTGGCCAGCGTGATGCTGCCGCCAGCATCGCCGAGATCAAGCGCATCGCCGCCAGCGCCAAGATCAACAATCACGCCATCGGTGGAACCCGTGAGGCTGACCGTATCGGCGCCGCTGCCGCCCTGAATGGTTTCGGCATTGGCGGCGGTGACATTGCCGCCGGCATTGCCCAGGCTGAGCGTATCGGCGCCAGCGCCAAGATCAACATTGCCGCTGCCGACATAATTGACCGCATCATCGCCGCTGCCGCCGGTGAGGGTTTCCACATTGCTGACGGTGACACTGTTGCCGCCATCGGCCAGCGCGACCGCATCCTTGCCGGCGCCAAGATCAATGCCGCTGCCATCCAGCGTTTCAGCGAAAGTGACGCTATCACCACCAGTGCCGCCAACCAGGGTTTCCACCCCGGCCACCGTGACCGTGGCGCCGCCATTGCCCAGGATCAGCGTATCATTGCCGGCACCAAGATTAACATCGCCGTTGCCGGAGATGGTGATGGTGTCGCTGCCGCTGCCACCCAGCACGGTTTCAGCATTGCTGACCGTGAACTGGTTGGTCCCATCGGCCAGTTGCAGCGTGTCGCTGCCCGCCCCCAGATCAACATTGCCGCCGGTGCTGGCATTGCCCAAAGTGACGCTATCGCCACCCGAACCGCCGCTGACACTTTCCACATTGCTAAGCGTAATCGTGTTGCCGCCATCGGCCAGCGTGACCGCATCCTTGCCGCCGCCGAGATCAACCGACACGCCGCCATTGACGGTTTCGCCAAACGTGACCTTATCGGTGTTGTTGCTGCCGCTGACCGTTTCGGTGCCGGTTACGGTATAGCTGCCGCCGCCGCTGCCGATCTGCAACGTATCCTGGCCATCGCCAAGATTGGCGCTGCCGCCACCATTGAAGGTGATCTTGTCGTTGCCGCTGCCGCCGGTGATGGTTTCCACATTGGTGGTGGTCAGCGTGTTGCCGCCATCCGCCAGGATCAGGCCATCCTGGCCATCGCCGAAATCAAAATTGCCGGCGGTTACGGCGGTATCAAGCTTGAAGGTGACGTTATCCTGCGCCGCCGAGCTGGTGACGGTTTCGACATTCACCGCCGTGACCAGGGTGGTGTTGCCCACCAGCACCAGCTTGTCGACACCTTCGCCGAGATCGATATAGCCCTTGCCAGTGAAGGTGACGTAATCGTCGCCCTTGCCGCCCAGCACGGTTTCCACGTTGTTGATGGTCAGCCGGTTGCCATCATCGGCCAGCACCAGCAGATCGTCGCCATCGGCCAGGTCGATGGTGCCGCCGGTGCGGCCCTCGGTCAGCAGAACGGCATCATTACCCTTGCCGCCGGTGATGCTTTCAACATGGCTGACCTGAACAAAATTGCCGCCATCGCCCAGGGTCAGCCTCTCGGCCGTGGCCGAGCCGATCACGCGCTCGACACTGCTGACCTGCAATGCGGTGGTGCCGGCGCCCAGGGTCACTTCATCGGTGCCATCGCCGCCGATGATGGTTTCGGTATTCGCCACCAGCAGGGTGTTGCCGCCGCTGGCCAGGATCAGCTTGTCGGCGCCGCCGGCCAGATCGATATTGCCGCCACTCAGGCGGTCGGTCAGCGTCAGCGTATCGGCGCCGCTGCCGCCCAGCACATTCTCTACATTGGCGGCGGTGACATTGTTGCTGCCGGCCGCCAGGCCAAGCGTGTCATTGCCGGAGCCCAGATCAAGGAAGCCGGTGCCGCTATAGGTGACGCTGTCGTCACCGCTGCCGCCGGTCACGCTTTCCACATTGGTCACGGTCAGGCTGTTGCCGCCATTGGCCAGTTTCAGCGAGTCAGTGCCGCCGAGCAGATCAACCTTGCCGCCATCAACCTTGCTGGCCAGCACAACATTATCCATGCCGCTGCCGCCAGTGACGCTTTCAATGTTGATCGCATTCAGCGTATTGCCGCCATCGGCCAGCTTGATCGCATCGCTGCCAGCGCCCAGATCGATGCTGTAGGGGCTGCTGGCGGCGCCGATACCCTGGGTCAGAGTCAGCGCGTCATTGCCGGTGCCGCCCAGAACGGTTTCAAAATTTGCCGCTGTGACGGCATTGTTGCCACCATCGGCGAAACGCAGCAGATCGTTGCCGGCGCCCAGATCGGCGCTGCCGGTGCCGGAGAAAGTGATGGTTTCGTTGCCGGTGCTGCCGGTAACGGTTTCGATATTCGCCACCGTGATGCGATTGTCGCCCTTGGCAAGGATCAGGCTGTCATTGCCGCCGCGCAAATCCACCATGCCGTCGATCAGCACGGTGCCCAGGGTCAGCGCATCGCCATTGGCCGAGCCGATCACGGTTTCGATATTGGTCAGCGACAGCACGCCGCCGCCATTGATGATCAGCGTGTCGTTGCCGGCGCCCAGATCGATCACGGTCTTGGTCGGCTGGCTCGAACCCAGCGCAATCGTGTCGCTGCCGGTGGAACCGATCACGGTTTCGACATTATCAACCGTGTAGGTGCTGCCGCCGACGGCAAAAACCAGCTTGTCGGCGCCCTTGCCGAGATCCATGTAGCCATTGGTGACCACATCGCCAACCGTGATGATATCGTTGCCGGTGCCGCCAATCACGGTTTCGGTGCCAAACAGCGTCTGCGTATTGGCGCCATTTGCCAGGGTCAGCTTGTCATTGCCGCTGCCCAGATTGATGCTCATGCCGCGACTGACCACGGCCTTGAGCTGCACGGCATCATCGCCCGCGCCGCCATTAACAGTCTCAACGCCGGCCAGGGTGACGCTATTGGCCGCGCCGGCCAAAGTGAGCGTGTCAAGCCCGCTGGAAAGATCGATCAGGCCGGTGCCGCTATAGGTGACAATATCGGCGCCGCTGGCACCGCTCACTGTTTCGGCATTGCTGATCGATATGCTGTTGCCGCCCGTCGCCAGCTTTACCGAGTCCGCGCCAGCGCCGGCATCCAGCACCACGCCCTGCGCCCCGCCGGTGCCAAAGGCCAGCTTGTCATTGCCGCTGCCGGCAATGATGGTTTCAACACCGGCAAAGGTGGCCGAATTATTGCCATCAGCAAGCACAAATTTATCGTTGCCGGCGCCAAGATTGTAACTGCCCTTGGCGGTGGTGACGGCATTGTAGATGACATCATTGCCATCCAGACCCACCACGGTTTCAACATTGCTGAGTGTCAGCGTGTTGTTGCCAGAGGCCAGGGTCAGCTTGTCTACGCCGTTGCCCAGGTCAATCACCGAGGCGCTCAGCTTGCTATCCATCAGGGTGACGATATCGGCTGCCGTGCCGCCGGTCAGCGTCTCCAGATTGGAGAGTGTGGTCATGCTGGCGGCATTGCCCAGCACCAGGCTGTCCTTGCCATCGCCGCCATCAACCACGGCACGGGCGGATTTCTCCAGCCGGATCACATCATTGACCGCGCCCCCCACCAGGGTTTCAACACTGATGGCAGTCAGCGCATTCGCCACATCATCCAGCGACAAGCTGTCATAGCCGCCGCCAAGATCGATCTTGGCATTGTTCAGGCTGCTCTGGATGGTGATGGTGTCAGTGGTGCCGCCGCCGGTCAGGGTTTCGACATTGGCGATCGTGGCGCTGTTCACCGCGCTGGCCAGTTTCAGTGTGTCGCTGCTGCCGCCAAGGTCAATCAGCGCATTGGTCAGGCCGGCATTCACCGTCACCTTGTCGATACCGGCACCTGCAATCACGGTCTCGATATTCGCCACCGTGGCCGCACTGCCCGCATTGCTCAAGGTCAGCGAATCCAGGCCATCGCCCAGATTGACCGTAACCTTGGTGGCGCCGCTGCCCAGCGTGATGCTATCTGCCGCACTGCCGCCAAACACCGACTCGGCATTGTTGATTGTCAGCGTGTTGGCCACGCCATCAAGCTGCACCACATCATTGCCGGCGCCAAGATCAATCGCAGCATTGCTCGCCACACTGCCGGAGAAAAATATCTTGTCGCCGCCGGTGCCGCCCTGCACACTTTCAACGCCCGACAGGGTGACCGTGTTGGTGCCGCTGACCAGGGTAACCTTGTCGACGCCCTCACCCAGATCAAGCCGGGTCGGGCTGGCCTTGGACAGGATTACAGAATCATTGCCGCTGCCGCCGGTCACGGTGTCGATATTGGCCACCGAGATGGTGTTGCCGCCATCAGCCAGGGTCAGGCTGTCATCGCCACGCGCCAAGTCAACCAGGGCGCCATTCACTGTGGTTTTGAGCGTGATGGTTTCGTTGCCGGCCGAACCGATCAGGGTTTCGACATTGGCCAGCGCCAGATTGTTATTGTTGGCCCCGGTCAGCGTCAGCTTGTCGCTGCCGCCGCCCAGATCAATCACACCATCCGAAGGCGCCACGCCATAAATCGTCACCGTGTCGGCGCCAGCGCCGCCGATCAGGGTTTCCACATCGGCTACGGTGACAACACTGCCCGATGCACTGAGCGTCAGGCTATCAGCACCGCTGCCAAGATACACATTGGCCTTGGTGGTGCCGGCGCCAAGCGTGACACGATCATCGCCGCTGCCGCCATTGATCACTTCCACATTGGTGATGGTGGCCTGATTGCCGCCATCAGCCAGCATCAGGCTATCGGTGCCGGCGCCAAGATCAACATTGTTATTCGGCCCCAGCGTGGTGCTGAGCCGGATCACATCAGCGCCGGTGCCGCCGGTGAGGGTCTCCACATTGCCGATGGTCAGCCCATTGGCACCATTGGCCAGCACCAGCTTGTCGGCGCCATCGCCGAGGTCAATCACGCCGCTTTTGACTGCTGCGCTCAGCGTCACGCTGTCAGCGCCGCCGGCCCCGAGCAGGGTTTCAACGCCGGAAACGCTCAGCGTGTTACTGGCATTTGCCAGTTGAAGTGAATCAAAGCCGTTGCCGGCGCCAAGATCAACCTTGCCGTTGACCATGCCGCTTTGCAGCGTGATGGTTTCGCTGCCGATGCCGCCGGTAATGGTTTCCACATTGGCCAATGTGGCATTGCCGCCGCCATTGCCGAAACTGACGCTATCGCTGCCGCTGCCAAGGTCCAGACTGCCATTGAACTGGCTGGTCAGGCTCACCTTGTCGGCGCCCGAACCACCGCTGATGGTCTCGACATTGGCAACCGAATAAACACCGCCGGCATTGCCCAGGGTCAGCTTGTCTTCACCACCCGCCAGATCAACACTGGTCTTGGTGCTGGTATCACCCAGCTTCACGCTATCGGCGCCACTGCCGCCGGCCACGATCTCGACGCCATTGGCGGTGACAAAATTTTCGCCATCGGCCAGCCGCAGCTGATCCGAACCGGCGCCAAGGTCAACCGTAACGCCTTCAGTGGCAACACTTTTCAGCATCACCACATCGGCGCCGGTGGAACCGGTTACGGTTTCCACATTGGCAACGCTGAAGCTGCCGCTGGCGCCAATCTCCAGCACATCCTTGCCTGCGCCAAGATCAATCAGCGTGCCGGCATTTTTGCCCAGCGCGGTAACCACATCGGCGCCGCTGCCGCCGAGCACGGTTTCCACACCCGTAACATTCAGCCGGTTGCCGCCATCGGCCAGCACCAGCGTATCGGCGCCAAGCAGCAAATCCACCTTCATGCCGGTGACGGCGCCTTCCAGCGTCACCGTGTCATTCAGGCTGCCGCCCTTCAGCGTCTCCACATTGGCAACCAGCACCGTGTTGGCGCTGCTGTTGTTGAGCGTCAGGCTGTCGCTGCCGGCGCCAAGATCAACCCGGCTGCCCGAGACAAAGCCATCACGCATTTCCACTGTATCGGCGCCGCTGCCGCCCAGCACGGTTTCGGTCTGGCTGACATAGGCCAGATTGGTGCCATTGGCGAGTTGCAGCACATCCTGCCCACCGCCAAGCGCAAAACTTGCGCGGCTGACGGCGCTGTTGGCGATAACATAATCGGCGCCATTATTGCCGATCACCGATTCAATATCGGTTACGCTCAGGCGATTGACGCCATCAGCCAGTTTAAGCGTGTCATTGCCGAGGCCCAGATTGACCAGGCCACCATCCATGGTGCTGCCCAGCGTGACGCTATCGCCGCCGGCGCCGCCGGTAATTGTCTCGGTGTTGGAGATGGTGGCGTAGATGTTGCCGGTGGCGGGGAGTTGCAGGCTGTCATTGCCGGCGCCAAGATCGATCTGCGGCGCAGCGATCACATTGGCAATAGTTACCTTATCGTCGCCGCTGCTTCCTTGCAGCGTATCGACGTTGGCCAGGGTGTGTGTACCACCCGCATCTGTCAGCGTTGTTGGCACGGCGCCAACCACTCCTCATGCAAGACCGGATGCTTTGCATCGCAGCCACCAAACCAAAAATCTCAACCAACGCAGAATTTCTGCTGTGGCACACACGCTCATTTGCGCCGGAACCGCGCACCATTTTGTCGCGCCCCAACCCCAGCAGATGCCGCCTCACGTTCTCGCCCGGCAGCTTCCGAAACCCTAAAACCAACACAACGCCACGCTGTTCATCACAGCGGCGTAACAGGCAAACTACAGTAGCAACATTACAAAACCATCAACACGCTACCACAAATTGCCCTGGCCACGCACGGAGAATCTATCTCAAATAGGCCGAATAGCTGGGTTTTTAGAAATCAGGACGATACGCGCACTGAGTAATGCCCCGTCGGCAAGCTGGCTACAATTCTTTACTTAGTTGTAGCCAAAATCACGGCTCTTCCCCATCTGCATCCAGTTTTTAAAGCAAATATTCTATTATTTAGTGCAAACAAAAACCACCGCAGCGAATAAATCTCGCGCAAAACGGGTGTTTGGCAAGCAAATCTCGGCGCAACCCGCAATTATTGCGCGAAGCGAAGCGGTCGGTTTCCGCCGCCTGTGAAAATTATCATTATGCGGCAATGAGATGTGGCAGATAGTGGGTTGGCAATCATACCGATAGCGGCGCCGCCAGCAGGCGTTGCAGCCCCTGGGCCAAGGTTGTGTCCGCCCGCAGGCCCAATCCGGCTTGCGCGGCCGTCGGATCGCCCACCGAGGCCAGGATGTCGCCAGCGCGGCGCGGCGCGTTATGCAGCACCGGCTCGCGGCCAAGGATACTGCCCAGGCTTTGCGCCAGGTGCAGAATCGTGGTGGCGCGCCCGGTGCAGACATTGAACACTCTGGCCGCAGCCGGATGCGCCTGCATCGCCGCCAGCAGATGCCGCACCACATCGTCGATATAGATAAAATCCCGTGCCTGGCCACCATCGCCATGCAGCGTGATCGCCTGCCCCGCAGCCAGCCGCGCGGCAAAAATCGCAATCACCCCGGCATAAGGCGAATGCGGTTCCTGGCCCGGCCCATAGGCATTAAAAATGCGCAGGCCGGTGCTGGGCAGATGATGCACATGCCAACCGGCAAGAGCATGCAATTCGGCGGCATATTTATCAGCGCCATAAGCGGTCAATGGCCGCGCCGGCAGGGTTTCGGCCAGCGGCACCGCCGGATTGTCGCCATACACCGCCGCCGATGAGGCATAGACCACCGGCACCGGTCCAGCCGCACGCGCGGTATCAAAAACCGCGATAGTGCCGCCCAGATTGACCCGATGCACACCGGGCCAATCCTCCACCGAACGCTGCACCGAGGCGATGGCGGCAAGATGAAAACACCCGGCCACGTCCTGCATGGCCTGGCGCAGCAAAGCCGCATCGGCCACGTCGCCTATAATCAGTTCAACCTCGGCCGCCAGCCTGTCACGCCGGCCAGTGGAAAGATCGTCCAGCACGCGCACGCTGTCGCCCCGCGCCAGCAGAGCGGCACAAAGCTGCGCGCCGATAAAACCGCAGCCGCCGGTGACCAGATACAGCGCCATCAAACACCCCTCACGCCGGCATTGCCCGCCAGCTTCTGATAGACGGCAAGATGCTGCTGCGCCACCCTGCCGGCGGTGAATACATCACGCGCCCGCTGCAAGCCGGCTTGCGACAAGGCTTCCCAACGCGCCCGATCCTCAATCACATCCAGTATCGCCGCGCAGATGTTTGCCGCCTTGCGCGTATCCACCAGGATACCGGCGCGCCCCTGATCCAATATCCATTCCGGCCCATGCGCATTCCAGCCAGCCAGCACCGGCAGGCCGCGCGCCATCGCCTCCACCGCCACCTGCGGCTGGGTTTCTTGCACCCGCAATCCGGCACAGCATCGAGCCAGAGACACAGCTGCGCCAGATTGACGGGACCAGCAAGGGTCATAGCCATGCCCTAACACACTGCTGAGAGAAATATTCGCACCTGATCGTTTGGCCTTCCGCCCCACTGCCACCAGTATAGCATATTAGCAATAATACAAGCGATCAGCGGCATGGAAATGGCCCCGGCACAATGCTATTGCCTCTCTTCTTGCGGCACCCGGCCAAAACGGTTGGCGCGGCGGCAGCACGAATTTTACGGTAGTTTATATGAAGGTCCTGCATATACTCAACGAACTGAGATTCAGCGGCGCGGAACTGATGCTGCATACTACGGCAGGCTATCTGCGGAATCCGGCTGATCAAACCATCCTTATCACAGGCGATACACTTGGCGAATTCGCCCCGATCCTGGCGGCCCGGGGGTTTACCTTGGAGCACCTTCCATTCCGCCGCAGCATCACATTTCTGCTGGCTGTCTACCGCCTGCTGCGCAGCGGCGATTTTGACCTGATCCATGCACATACCGAACGGGCCAGTTTCTGGTATGGCCTACTGGCGCATCTGGCCGGCAAGCCCAACCTGCGTACGCTGCATAGTGAATTCAGCTTCCAAGGCCCATTACGCTGGCGCCGACTGCTGCAACGCCGACTACTGGCCTGGCTGGGCACGATCTTTGTCGCCTGCTCACCGCGCGTCGCTCGCAACGAAGCAGCGCGCTTCGGCATCCGACCACGTATTATACTGAACTGGTTCGACCCCGGGCGGGTTAATTTTGCGGATACGGCAACACGCCAGGCGGCGCGGCAAAAGCTCGGTATCGACGCCTCTGTTTTCATGGTGCTCTGCGTCGGCAACAGCAGCGTGGCTAAGAACTATCCGGCCGTGATTGAGGCCTTGCGGCTATGCCCGGCTACACTCGCTATCGCCGGCTATTTCTGCGGTGATTGCGATACGGCACTGCAACCCGGGCCTGAAGATCCGATTGCCGGCAAGGTGTTCTTTCCCGGCGCCGTCAGCAACATCGACCTCTGGTATGCTGCCGCCGATACCTACGTCTCCGCTTCAATCTATGAGGGTGCTGCTTTGGCGCCACTCGAAGCGGGTGCGGCCGGCATCTTCTGCATCACCACCAATGTCGGCCTAGCGGAGGCATTGCCGGCCTTACCCAACATGATAGTCGTGTCGCCAGATGCCGCCAGCATCGCCGCCGCCCTGCAACTGGCCCGGGATCTGCCGCTAGCCGAGCGGCAAAAACAGGGCGCGGTTTTATCAGCCTATATGCTGGAACATTTTTCTCCGGCACGCGGAATAAGGGAATATGCCGCGATCTATCGTGAGTTGATCCAGCGCTCTAGATCGGGATGACGTTTGATTG
>DLGP01000150.1:4425-17718 GCA_002482765.1 Alphaproteobacteria bacterium UBA7691 | reverse complement strand
CCGGAAAGCTGGTACAGCCTGGTGCAAACCGCCTTCGACCGCCTGCCGGATGTGCAGGCGGTGGACTTACCCTGGGGCGACATGGCGCGGCGCTTTGAGAATGCCGGCCAGGATGCCGAAAAGCCCAAGCCGCGGGCTGCCGACCGCCCGGTGCTGCCACTGCCGGCCTGGAGCCAAACCTTGCCACCGGCCGAGCCGGTGCCGGCCCTGCCCTTGGCGCCCTCACGCCCGGCGCGTGAGCCGGCACCACCGCCCAGCCCGGCGCTGCCGCGCAATCGCGCCGGCCTGCAACGTGGCCGGCTGGTGCATCGCCTGCTGCAAAGCCTGCCCGACTTGCCCGCCGCCGAGCATGAAGCAGCCGCCAGCCGTTTCCTGGCCCATCCCGGCCATGACCTGACCCCGGAGATGCAGGCGGAATTGCGCCGCGAAGTGCTGGCGGTGCTGGCGCATCCGGCTTTTGCACCGGTATTCAGCGCCGAGGCCCGGGTTGAGGCGCCGCTGGCCGGCATGGTGGGCGAGCAGATTGTGGTGGGCCGGGTTGATCGCCTGATTGTGATGTCTGATCAGGTGCTGGTGCTGGATTACAAAACCGACCGGCCGCCGCCGGCCGAGGCCGCCGCCACCGATCCGGCCTATTTGCGCCAGATGGCGCTGTATACCGCGCTTTTACGCGGGATTTTCCCACAGCATGAGATTGTTGCCGCCTTGCTGTGGACCCATGCGCCGGCGCTGATGCCGCTGCCGCCGGCCTTGCTGGCGGCTTCACTGCATCGTGACTCGCCCCGGGCGACGCCGAACCCTAGCTTGCTGCCATGAACCGCCGCCAATTTTCCCTGCTGCTGACGCTGCCGCTGCTGGCCCGATGGCCAAGGCCGGCGCATGCGGCGCCCGATGCGGCCAAGGCGAATGCCCCGGTGGTGATCGAATTGTTCACCAGCCAGGGCTGTAGTTCCTGCCCGCCGGCCGATGCCCTGATGCATGAATGGGCCAAACAGCCGGGCGTGATCGCGCTGTCGCTGCATGTGGATTACTGGGATTATCTCGGCTGGCGCGACACATTCGGCAAACGCGGCCATGTCGAACGCCAGCAGGCTTATGCGCGCCATGGCGGCTCGCGCCAGGTCTTCACACCACAGGCCATGGTGGATGGCCAATATCCCGCCATCGGCTCAAACCGCGAAGCGGTGGAAGCCGCTTTGCAGATGGCGCGCAAGGATAAACATCTGCAACTCAGCGCCGCCTATGATGCTGCCGGCCGGCCGCAGAAACTGCTGATTCCCGGCCTGAAGCCGTGGCAGGGCGAGGCAACGATCTGGCTCTGCCTCTATGACAAGCGCCATGACGTGACCGTGGAACGCGGCGAAAATCGCGGCAAATTGCTGACCTATGTGAATGTGGCACGGGCTTGGGCCGATCTCGGCCGCTGGAGCGGCGAAGCCCTCAGCCTGGACCTGACGCAGCGATTGGGCGATTACAACTGGCAGGAAAAAGGCGCCGTGATCCTGGTGCAGGCATCACGCGGCGGCCCGATCCTGGGCGCCATCGATCTGGGCCGGCGCTGAAACGCATAGATTGACAGCGAGCACGGCACATCCGACTTTATGTGCAATGACGATGCCCGAGATTAAGCGTAATCCGCCTGCCCGCCTGCGCCCTGCCGAGCCGCGTGACGCGGCGCGGCTGAAACAGCTTGCCGGCCTGGCTTATCGCATCCATGCCGCCGTGCTGCCGCGCCCGCCCCAGGCGGTGACCGATGATTACGCCGCGCTGATCGCCGATGATGCGGTATATGTCGCCGAAGCCGATGGCGACCTGGCCGGGCTGATTGTGCTGCTGCCGCTGCATAATGCCCTGCTGCTGCATGCCGTGGCGGTGGCGCCGGAAGCGCAGCGGCGCGGCATCGGCGGCCTGCTGCTGCGCTATGCCATCGAACATGCGCGCGGCCAGGGCCTGGGCGCGGTGGAGGCCAGCGTGGAGAAGGCGCTGCTGCCGCTGCTCGGCTGGTTCGGGCGCTTTGGTTTCGAGGCCGTGCGCTCGCCGGGACCGGGCGGCTACCAACGCTATTATTTGCGTCGTACAGTATCCTAGCAAACAACAAAAAAATCCGAGGAAACGCTTATGAATGCTGCCATCAATGGCGCCGCGCCCCTGCCGCCGAAGCCGCCGCTGCCTTCTTCCACCATGCTGATGCTGCGCGATGATGCCGCGGCCGGCTTGCAGGTTTTTATGGTCAAGCGCAATTACGCCATCGACTTCGCTTCCGGCGCGCTGGTGTTTCCCGGCGGCAAGCTGGCCGAGGGTGATTTTGACCCGGCGCTGGGCAGCCATGTCACGCCAGGCAATTTTGCCGCCGACCTGCTGCCCTATGCGCTTGGCGCGATCCGGGAAAGCTTCGAGGAATCCGGCCTGCTGCTGGCGCGGCCAAAAGGCTCGGCCCGGTTTCTGGATGCCGCCCGGGTGCAGCAATTACATGACTGGCGCGAACCGCTGAACCGCGGCGAGCGCAGTTTGCGCGACCTGGCCGAAGCCGAGCAGATCGATTTTGCGCTTGATGCGCTGGTGCCGTTTGCGCATTGGATCACGCCGCAAAACATGCCGAAGCGTTTTGACACCCGGTTTTTCCTGGCGCCCGCCCCGGCCGATCAGATTGGCAGCCACGATGGTTCGGAAGCGGTTGAATCCGAATGGGTCAACCCCGATGCCGCGCTGGCAGCCTGGGAAGCGAAGCAGAAGACCATCGTTTTCGCCACCCGGATGCAATTGGTGAAGCTGGCCCGCAGCCACGATTGTGCCAGCGCCTTCAAGGCCGCCGCCACCGACCACATCATCAGCGTGATGCCGGTGCTGGACAAGGAAGCCCCCGGCGAGCCGCATCTGCGCATCCCCGAGGAAGCCGGTTACGGCGTCACCAGCGTGCCGCTGAGCAAGATCGGGATGTAACCCCGATCTGTCCGTCGTGGTCGGCGCAGGCCGACCACCCACGTGTGTTTTGTTGCTCGCCGGTTAAACAAAAAACGTGGATGGTACGCCTTCGCGTACCATGACGCCTTTTATTGACGCGGCTTGCTATGCGATCCCCGCCGCCATCATCCTGGCCAGGCGCTGGGCGAAAGCCTGCGGGTCGCGCGGCGCTTCGCCTTCCACCAGACGGGCCTGATCCAGCAGCAATTGCGCCGCATCCTCCAGCGCCTCGGTGGCGCCGGGCTGGCCGGCGCGTTCGGCCATGCGGCGGATCAGCGCGTGGCTGGTATTGATCTCCAGGATGCGGGTGCTGGCGGCGGCCTGGGCGAATTGTTTGTTCATGCGCAGCAGGCGTTCCAGATGCATGTCCATATCGCCATCGGCCGCCACCAGGCAGCAGGCGCTATCGGTCAGCCGGGTGCTTTCGCGCACATCGCGCACGGCATCGCCCAGGATGGTCTTGAGCGCCGCAATCAGCGTGCCGAGCGCGGCGCCTTCCAGCGCCTCAGGCTTGGTTTCCGGCTTGGCAGCATCTTCAGCCGGCTTGATCGCATCCAGATCGGCGCCGCCGCGTGTCACCGAGCGGAAGGGCTTGCCCTGCCAGTCGGTGACCATCGAGAGCCAGAAATCATCCACCGGATCGGTCAGCAGCAGCACTTCCACGCCCTTTGCCTTGAAACCTTCAAGCTGCGGGCTGCGCTGCAATGTATCGAGCTGATCGCCATTGATGGTGTAGATCGCGGTCTGGTTTTCCTTCAGCCGGCCAAGATATTCATCCAGCGACACCCAGCCATCCTGAGTCGAGGAACGGAAGCGCGCCAGCTTGAGCAGCTTTTCGCGATGCTCGGCATCCTCGTAGATGCCTTCCTTCAGCACGGCACCAAAGGTTTCCCAGAAGCTGGCATAGGCTTCCGGTTCCTTCTCGGCCTTACGTTCCAGATCGGTCAGCACGCGGCGCGTGATGGCCTGCTTGATACGCGCCAGCACCGGATTGTTTTGCAGCATTTCGCGGCTGACATTGAGCGGCAGATCGCCGGAATCGACCACGCCGCGCAGGAACCGCAGCCAGGGCGGCACCAGGCCGTCGCAATTATCAGTGATGAAAACGCGCCGCACATAGAGCCGCAAAGCCGGCTTGCGCGCCGGATCAAACAGATCGCGCGGCGCCATGCTGGGCACATAAAGCAGCAAGGTGTAATCCAGCTTGCCTTCCGCCTTGGTGTGCAGGGTCAGCCAGGGATCATCAAAGGCATGCGCCGTGTGATGGTAGAAATCCTTGTACTGCTCGTCGCTGATCTCGCTCTTGGCCCGGGTCCAGAGTGCCGAGGCGGCATTCAGCGTCTCGTCCTCCTGGCCGTCCTGCACCAGCAAAACCGGCAGCGCGATATGATCGGAATAAGCTTTGACGATGCGGCGCAGATTGACCGGATCGAGGAATTCATCCTCGCCCTGGCGCAGATGCAATGTGATCACCGTGCCGCGTGCCGTATCGGCTTCTGCCTCGCCGATGCTGAAACTGCCGGTGCCATCCGAGGTCCAGCGCCAGCCTTGCGCCTCACCGGCGCGGCGCGACACCACATCGACCTTTTCCGCCACCATGAAGGCCGAGTAGAAGCCGACACCGAACTGGCCGATCAGCGACATGTCCTTGGCGGCATCACCGCTCAGCTTGGAGACAAATTCGCCGGTGCCGGATCGCGCGATGGTGCCGAGATTGGCCACCAGTTCATCGCGGTTCATGCCGATGCCGTTATCGGCCAGCGTCAATGTGCGCGCCGCCTTATCAACACTGAGGCGCACGCGCAGTTCCGTGTCGCCGGCCCATAGATCGGCATCAGTCTGGGCTGCAAAACGCAGCTTGTCGCAGGCATCGGAGGCGTTGGAGATCAGTTCGCGAAGGAAAATATCCTTCTGGCTGTAGAGCGAATGGGTGACGATATGCAGCAGCCGCGCCACTTCGGCCTGGAATTGCATGGTCTGGTCGGTCATGGTCTGGACCCTCGTCTTCAATCGGCACAAATCGCCGGAGCCGAGGCGGTCGATGGACCCTCGGATCAAGTCCGAGGGTGACGCCTTTTGTGTTTCGTCATGCCCGGGCTTGACCCGGGCATCCCATTGTCAACGCCGCGTCTCCGCAGAACTCAATCCTTCTTGTCTTCCTTGGGCTTTTCATCCTCAAGCAATTCGGGCAGCCGGCGCAGCAGGTCGCGCGCGGCATATTCGGACACCAGATAAGCCCAGCCATTCATCCGGCTATTGGCCTCTTCCACCTGCTTCTGCGCCGCTTCCGGCTTGAGCAGGGCGGCATTGTCCTTGTCTTCCTTCACCAGCGCCGGATCATAAGCCAGTTGCAGCGTGATCCAGGCTTTCTTGTCGGCGGCGGGCAGGCTGCGCACGGTGGCGCGGATGCCGTCCAGGGTCACAATCTCGGTGCGGTTGGCCTTGGAGAAATCATGCGCGGCGGCGCGAGCCACATCGTCGAAGCTGATGAAAGCCAGCGCGCCGGGCGCCGAATTGGCATCATATTGCGATGACAGCTTCTTGCCTTCCGGCAAAGCCTGGGCCGGTTTGAAATCATCCTTGGCGGTGCCGTTCTCGCCATTGGTGCGCACCAGTTCCAGCACGTCGCCATCGCTATGCGTGATGGTGGCCGAAGCCACCCGGGCGCGCTCGATCTTCACCATGTCCTTGTCGAGCCAGGCCACCGGATCGGCCGGCAGGTCAACCCGGCCACGCGCCAGCCATGACTTGGCCTCGTTGACCAGGCGCACATGCAGCTCAGCCGGCTTGGAGCCAATCTCGCGCGTGCGCACCTTGCCAACCACCAGATCGGCCAGGGCAACGCCCTTGGCATCCAGCAGCTTCACCTTGATCGGGCCGGGATCGCCCTTGGCGGCTTCATCGGCCGGCTTGTAAGCCGCCGGATCGCTGACCTGGATGCGATCATAAAGCTCCGGCTTGTCGGTGCGCGGCTCGATGCTTTCCAGCCCGGCGATGCCCAGCACATTCTTGCGCAGGATATCGGCCTTGACGCGATAACCATCCTTGGCCGGCATCACCCAGTTTTCGCCGGCCAGTTCGATGCGGAACTTGCCCTTGAGGCTTTCCACCTCAATCGCCGTCACCTCGTTGACCCGCTTGGGCAGGCCGGGGAAAAGCGGCTTGGCGGCAAAATCCGCCTCTGTGGCCTGTTCGCGGCGGTCGGCGACATACCAGGCCACGCCGCTCAGCGCGACCGCGGCGACCAGCAGAACGATGCCAAGCTTACCCTTCATCACGCACCCCTTACCCTTCAACCCGCCGCGTTACGCGGCGGCGGCGCCAGGCCAGGCTGAGGCCGATCGCCACCACGGCGGCGAGCAGCGGCACCAGGCCGATATTGATGAACTTGATGCCGAGTTGCAGTTGCTCGATATCGCGGTTCAGCTCGCGCTGTACATTACGCAATTCCTTGCGCGTATTCAGAATTTCGCCGCGCAGACCCTCGATGGCGGCCTGCTGCTCGGCGCTGACCAGCGCATTGGCGCCCGCAGCACCCGCCGCCGGGCTGCCGGCTTTGCTCTGCAAATCGGCAATCTGCTTCTCGGTTTCTTCCAGCTTCTTCTGCAAGCTGCGCTCACGCGCCTGATATTGCTGCTCGGCATTGCGGCGCAGGCCTTCGATCACATCAAACGGCCGCTGCGACTTGCCACGGCTGCGCAGGCCGATCAGGTCGCCTGAGCCGGACAGGTTGTCGATGGCGTTGACGACAAAATCCGCATTGGCGGCAATCGGCACATAGAGCGACTGGCCGAACATCTGCTGCGTGCGCACCCAGAAGCGATCATCCAGCAGATCGGCATCGGCCACCAGAACCACATTGATCGGCTTGGCGCTTTCCTTCACCTGCGGCGCTGTCTCGGCCGGCTTGCTCTCGCCTTCCTTCTTCTCGGTATCGGCCTTGGGCGCCGGCGGGCCATCGGGGAAAGCGGTCTTGGCCGGGCCACTGATGCGGGCGGCCAGGGTGTAGATTTCGCCGCTAGCCTTGAATTTCTCGGCCAGCGCCTGCGGGTTGGGATCGCCGCGCAGATCGGCCACATCCATCAGCATGGCGTTATTGGAGGATTGCATCAGCGGCTGGATGCTGGTGGTGCCGCCCTCACGCTTCTTGATTGCGCCGGCCGACGCCATGTTGATCGCGGTGATCTGCGAAGTGACGATATCGTCCGCATTCATCTGCGCCTGGGTCAATGCCAGCCAGGGGATGTAATCCGCCACCGCGCCGGCACCGCTGCGGCCGGTCTGCACCCGCTGCGCCAGCGCCAGATCGGCAACAAATTTCGGCTCAACTTCAACGCCCCAGGCATTGAACAGCTTGGGCAGCAGCGATCCGCTATCGCCACCCGGCATCGGCTGGCCGGTCATCGGATTGGGCATCGCCGCCATGGTTTCGGAATAGGGATCGGCGAACACGATCAACCGGCCGCCCTTGAGCACAAACTGGTCAACGGCATATTGCAGTTCGTCGGACAAATCCTTCGGATGCGCCAGCAGCAGCGTATCGATCTTGGCCGGATCGATATCCTCGGCCTTGGCGCCTTCCAGCATCTTCACATCGAAGAACTGCTTGATCTGGCCCAGCACCAGATAGGGCTGCGACTGCCCACGCATCGCCGCCATGATGCCGCCGGGGCCATATTCCAGCGGCAGCGAGCCCAACACGGCAATCTGCGGCTTCTTCGGGTTGTTCAGGCCATAGACCAGCTTGGTCAGGTCATATTCGAGGAATTGTTCCTTCTCGGCCTGGAAGAACGGGATTGATTCCTGCTGGTCAACGCTGTTGGTGCCGACCAGGCCGAAATAGAAGTTCTGCCCGGACTGGCCCAACGACACCGCCTGGATGCCGGCGGCCACGGCGCGATCCTCGGCTTCCGAGAACGGCTCCGGATCAATCACTTCCAGCCGCAGCTTGCCGCCCGACAAAGCCGCATAACGCTCCAGCAGCTCACGCACGCGCTGGCCATATTGTTTGATCTGCGGCGCCTGGGTAGCCAGCTTGTCGGAGAAGAAGAAGCGCAGCGTCACCGGCTCCTGCAAACCCTTCAGCACATTGCGGGTACCATCCGAGAGCGTGTAGAGCCGCGCCTGGGTCAGATCAAGCCGCGCATCGCGCAGGCCCTGGTTGGAAGCGACATTGACGGCGAAGAACAGCGCGAAGGCCGCGACCAGGCCGGTGCCGGTGAGGAGTGCTTTGTTACGCGTGTTCATGGCTCAGCCCGCCTTCTTCATATCAACCACCACGGCAGTGGCATAAAGCCAGGCCGCAATCAGCGAGACGAAATAGATCAGGTCGCGCAGATCGATCACGCCCTCGGTGATGGCATTGAAATGGGTCAGGAAGCTGAACGACGCGATGGTATCCACCACCAGATTCGGCGCCCAGCCGGAGAAGAAATTCAGCACCATCGGCGCGCCGGAAACCGTGAACACGAAGCAGACCAGCACACTGAGCACAAAGGCGATGACCTGATTGCGGGTCAGCGCCGAGAGACAGCAGCCGATGGCGAGATAGCCGCCGGCCATCAGCAGGCTGCCGAGATAGCCGGCCAGGATGACGCCATGATCGGGCTGGCCGAGCCAGGCCACGGTGATCCAGAACGGGAAGGTGAGCGCCAGCGCGATGCCGGCAAAGGCCCAGGCGGCCAGGAACTTGCCCAGCACTGCCTGGCCCAGCGGGATCGGCAAGGTGAGCAGCAATTCGATGGTGCCGCTCTTGCGTTCCTCGGCCCAGAGCCGCATGGCGATAGCCGGCAGGAAAAACAGGTAGAGCCAGGGATGGAACAGGAAAAACGCCTTCAGGTCGGCCTGGCCACGCTCAAAGAACTGGCCGAGATAAAACGTGAAGATGCCGGTGGTGAACAGGAACACCACGATGAAGACATAGGCCACCGGGGTGGAGAAATAGCCCCCCAGCTCGCGGCGGAATACGGCGGACAATCCGGTCATGATGGAATCCTCAAGCGGCCTGGCGCGGCTGGGTCAACTGGCGGAAGGCGGCATCGAGCCGGCCCGGCTGGGCATAAAGCTCGCCGATGCGCCAACCTTCGCCCTCGGGGCGGCCCTCGGCCACCACGCGACCGCGTGCGATGATCACGGCGCGGTGGCAGATCGCTTCCACTTCTTCCAGGATATGGGTGGAAATGATGATCGCCTTTTCCTTGGCCATGCCCTGGATCAGGCCGCGCACTTCATGCTTCTGGTTCGGATCGAGGCCATCGGTCGGCTCGTCGAGCACCAGCACCGGCGGATCATGCAGGATTGCCTGGGCCAGGCCGACGCGGCGCTTGTAACCCTTGGACAGCGTGTCGATCGATTGATCCAGCACATCCTTGATATTGACCTGATCGATCACCTTGTCGAGCCGCCACTGACGTTCCGAGCCGGACAGGCGGCGCACATCGGCGATGAAATCGAGGAAGCCGCGCGCCGTCATGTCGCCATAGGCCGGGGCGCCTTCGGGCAGGTAGCCGATCACGCGCTTGGCGGCCAGCGGGTTCTCGGCCACGTCATGGCCGCAAACCGCAATGCTGCCGGATGTGGGAGTGAGGAAGCCGGTCAGCATCTTCATGGTGGTGGATTTGCCGGCGCCGTTGGGGCCCAGGAAGCCCAGCACCTCGCCCTTGGCAACGCTCAGGGAAATCCCGTCAACTGCGGCGAAGGGGCCGAATTTCTTCACCAAATCGCGTATTTCGATCATTATGCCCACCTACTCCCCTGATCGCTTCCTTTTGGCGCGACCGACAGATAAGCGCTCCCCTCCGGGGCATCAAGGGCCGGGGCGGAAATTAGCCGGGTTTTAGAGTACTGGACAGGAACAGCCGGGGGTGCTACCCGCGAGTATGGCCGCTTGGGACGATACCGACGTGCATCCACCCTCACCCTGCACCAAAGTGTGCCGGATCGACACCGGCAGCGGCTATTGCCTGGGCTGCTGGCGCACCGGCGAGGAAATCGGCGCTTGGCCGGCCCTGAACGCCCAGGAGAAGCGCGACCTGCTGCGCCGGCTGGCAGCGCGGCGCTGGAGCCTGTAGCGCGTGGCCGGTTTCCTGGCAAAACGTGGCCTGACCCTGCTGGCAACCTTGCTGGCCACCTCGCT
Organism: Alphaproteobacteria bacterium UBA7691; assembly: GCA_002482765.1. Classification (GTDB taxonomy): domain Bacteria; phylum Pseudomonadota; class Alphaproteobacteria; order Ferrovibrionales; family Ferrovibrionaceae; genus Ferrovibrio. The sequence goes on along the minus strand of DLGP01000150.1, from coordinate 7,622 downwards.
GATCGTGTTCCTGGTGCTGGAAATCCTGCCCGGCGACCCGGCCCTGCTTTTGCTCGGCACCGATGCCAGCGACGAGCAATTGGTCGTGCTGCGCAGCCAGCTTGGCCTCGACCGCCCGGCGCATATCCGCTACCTGGCCTGGATCGGCGCCTTGCTGCAAGGCGATTTCGGCATCTCCTATGCCTATAAAACCCCGGTATGGCCGCTGATCGCCGAAAGACTGTGGCTCACCTACCCGCTGGCGCTGAATGCCATGGCGCTCAGCATTGCGCTGGCGCTCGGCCTTGGCCTGCTGGCGGCGCGGCAGCATAACCGGCTGGGCGATGTGCTGATCATGGGCCTAAGCCAGATCGGCATCTCGATCCCCAGCTTCTGGTTCGGCATCCTGCTGATCCTGCTATTTGCCGTGCATCTGGGCTGGTTCGCCGCGGGCGGCTTTGCCGGCTGGGCAGATATCGCCGCCGGCTATAAAAGCCTGATCCTGCCCAGCCTGGCGCTGGCGGTGGTGCAGGCGGCGATCCTGGCCCGCATCACCCGCTCCAGCCTGCTGGAAGTGCTGCGCGAGGATTTTGTGCGCACGGCGCGGGCCAAAGGGCTATCGCGGGGCGCCGTTTTGCGCCGCCATGTGCTGCGCAACGCGCTGATCCCGGTGATAACGGTGATCGGGCTGCAATTCGGCGGCCTTTTGGCCGGCGCCATCGTGGTGGAACAGGTGTTTTCGCTGCCCGGCCTGGGCCGGTTGGTATTCCAGGCGATCAGCAACCGCGATATCGAGGTGGTGAAGGCCGCCGTGATCCTGCTCGCCTTCACCGTGGTGGTGGTGAATTTTTTCGTTGATCTGCTCTATGCGCTGATCGACCCTCGTCTAGCGGCGCAGGATGCGTGATTTCCTCGCCCGCGCGCTGCGCCATCGCAGCTTTGTTGCCGGCGGCCTGCTCACGCTGCTGATGCTGGGCATGGCGGCTTTGTCGCTGCTATGGACCCCCTATAACCCGACCGCAATCAATATCCGTCGCCGCCTCGGCCCACCCTCGGCGGATAACTGGCTCGGCACCGATGCCTTTGGCCGCGATGTTTTCTCCATGCTGCTGGTGGGCGCGCAGAATTCCATCATCGTCGGCGTGCTGGCGGTGGGCATCGGCGCCAGTATCGGCACGGCGCTGGGCCTGTGGGCTTCGGCGCGGCGCGGCTGGGTGGAGGAAGGCGTGATGCGGGCGGCGGATTTCACCTTCGCCTTTCCCGCCGTGTTGTCGGCCATCATGTTTGCCGCCGTGCTGGGGCCGCAATCGCTGAATTCGATCATCGCCATCAGCATTTTCAACATACCGATCTTTGCCCGCGTGGCCCGCGGCTCGGCCAATGCGATCTGGGCGCGCGATTTCATCCTGGCGGCGCGCGCCTGCGGCAAGGGCGCGCTGCGCATCACCATCGAGCATGTGCTGCCGAATATCCTGGCCGTGCTGGTGGTGCAGGCGACGATCCAGTTTGCCCTCGCCATCCTGGCCGAAGCCGCGCTGTCCTATCTCGGCCTTGGCACCCAGCCGCCCACGCCATCCTGGGGCCGCATGCTGAACGAAGCCCAGGCGCTGATCTTCCGCGCCCCGCTGCTGGTAGTGTTTCCCGGCATCGCGATCATGCTGAGTGTGCTGGGCCTCAACCTTTTGGGCGACGGCCTGCGCGATCTGACCGATCCGCGCCTGTCGCGGCAACGGTGAGCGCCATGAGCCTGCTGCCATGAACCTGCTGGAAGTGCGTGACCTGCATGTGGAACTGGCCACCGCGCGCGGCCCGGCGCGGGCGGTGCGCGGGCTGGATTTCACGCTGGAACGCGGCGAGACATTGGGCATTGTCGGCGAGAGCGGCTGCGGCAAATCGCTTACCGCGCTGGCGCTGCTTGGCCTGCTGCCGGAAGGCGCCCGGACCAGCGGCAGCATCACCTATGCCGGCCGCGACCTGCTGCGGCTGCCGGAAGCCGAACTCTGCCGCCTGCGCGGCAACCGCATCGCCATGATCTTCCAAGAACCGATGACCTCGCTGAACCCGCTGCAACGCATCGGCGAGCAGGTGGCCGAACCGATGCTGCTGCATCAAAAACTCGGCCGCGCCGAGGCCTTTGAGCGGGTGGTGGCCCTGCTGGATCGGGTTGGCCTGTCTGAGCCGCGCCGCCGCGCCGAAGCCTATCCACACCAGCTTTCCGGCGGCCAGCGCCAGCGTGTGATGATCGCCATGGCGCTGGCCTGCAACCCCGATATCCTGGTGGCCGACGAACCGACCACGGCGCTGGACGTGACCATCCAGGGCCAGATTCTTGATCTGATCGACGATCTGGTGGACGAGCGCGGCATGGCGCTGATCCTGATCAGCCACGATCTGGGTGTGATCGCCGAAAGTGTGCGCCGCGTGCTGGTGATGTATGCCGGCCAGGCGGTGGAGCATGGCCCGGTGCTGGATGTGTTTGCCGCCATGGCGCATCCCTATGCCCAGGGCCTGTTCGGCGCCATGCCGCGCCTGGGCCGCCCGCCTGGATGGTCAATGGCTGGAGAATTGCCTACCATTCCCGGCATTGTGCCAGACCTGCATGAACTGGGGCGCGGCTGCGCCTTCGCACCGCGCTGCGCCTTGGCGCAGGACCGCTGCCGCGACAGCACGCCGCCGGATATCGCCATCGGCCCGGCGCATGTGGCGAAATGCTGGCGCACCGATATTTCACGCCAGGGGCGCGTGCCATGACCTTGCTGCGGATTGAGCAGGTGCATCGCAGCTATCGCCTGCCCGGCCAGGGCTGGTTCGGCCCGGCGCGCCAGGTGCTGGCGGTGCAGGGTGTCAGCCTGGACCTGGCCGCCGGCGAAAGCCTGGGCCTGGTGGGCGAAAGCGGCAGCGGCAAATCCACCCTGGCCCGGCTGGCCATGGCGCTGGAGCAGCCCAGCCAGGGGCGTGTGCTGTTTCAAGGCCAAGACCTGAATACACTGGGTGCCGAAGCCCTGCGGGCAGCGCGACGCGATTTCCAGATGGTGTTCCAAGACCCCTATGGCTCGCTCGATCCGCGCCAGCGCGTCGGCCGTATCGTGGCCGAACCGCTGGAGGCGCTGGAACGCGCCGGCAAGGCCGAGCGCGTGGCGCGGGTGGCCGAGGCGCTAGGAATGGTTGGGCTGCGCGCCACTGATGCCGAGAAATATCCGCATGAATTCAGCGGCGGC
>DLGP01000150.1:596-4415 GCA_002482765.1 Alphaproteobacteria bacterium UBA7691 | reverse complement strand
AGCGCCAGCGCATCGCCATCGCCCGCGCCCTGATCACCCGGCCGAAACTGATCGTGGCCGACGAGCCGGTCAGCGCACTGGATGTATCCGTGCAGGCCAGCGTGCTTAATCTGATGCAAGGCTTGCAACGCCAGTTCGGCATCACCTACCTGTTCATCAGCCATAACCTGGCGGTGGTGGATCATCTCTGCGCCCGCGTGGCGGTGATGTATCTCGGCCGCATTGTTGAACAGGGCGAAACCGCCACCATCTTCCAGGCCCCGGCGCATCCCTATACCCGGGCCTTGCTGGCGGCTTTGCCCAAGCCGCAGCCGCCGCCCCCCGGCACCAGGCGCAAGCGGCAATTGCTGCAAGGCAATCCCGGCATGGCCAGCGCCGAACCGGGCTGCGCGCTCGCCGAACGCTGCGCCTTTGTGCAGCAACGCTGCCGCAGCGAAACCCCGGCCCTGCGCCCCTTCAACGACCGTCTGGTGGCCTGCCACCGCGCCGAAGAAATTCAGGGCGGCGGAGTCTAGCGGCAATCCTTGTCGATTTCCCGCCAGCGCGCATAGTAGCCCGGCTCCCAATCCCTCTGCGTCCCCCTCGCCTTGTCACGATTCCGATCGCGGTCGGCGCGCTCCCCCTGATCTGTTGACGGCTGCCGCATCACCATTGACCAGGAGAAATCATGCGCATTATGCGGTGCCAGACAGGCCGCACGATTGGCCGGCAAACGGCTCGGCCAGTGTGGGCCGCTGCCGGCATTGTCACTGCCTTCCAACCGGATGGCGCTGTTCGGCCACCGGCTCGTCGAGTCCGACCGAACCGTGATCTTAAATCCTCCCGACAGCGCATAAAGATCGTTTGCCGAATAGGATCGGAACACATCCGCCGATGACAGCGCTTCCCTGTTCTGGCTGAGTGTTTGGTGCGGCACCAATGCCGCAAAAAATGCAACGCCAATCATGCAGACCGCCGCTCGCATCATATGCCTCCCCGGATATGTCTCCCCGGCGAATCCTATCGCCCGGGACCTATCCAATCATCAATTTCAGACAATTCGAGGGCCGGATTACGGCATGAATGCGGCAGTGCGCTGAGTCCGAAACCTTGATTTCAGGACGCCTTCGGCTGCACCGGCACCAGCCGGTAGCCGCGCTGCAACATGCATTCATTGGTATAGAAATACATATCCGAACTGCGCTCGGCATAGCTTGGGCTTTCCACCCTGAGATTGACGCCCATGCCATAAACGCGCGGCCGGAAACTGGCATCAAAAGCCTTCTGGTCGCCGATGCGGGCGCATTCCGCCTCGTCCTTGGCCTGTTGCTCCAGTGTAGTATCCGGCCGCGCCCATTCAGTGCCGGTGCCTGGCGCGCAGGCAGCCAGCATCAGCAGGGCAAGCAGCATGAGCGGCGGCTGCATCATCATGGCGCCAGTTTGCGCAGGCTGTAGCCGCGCTGCGGCATGCAATATTCAGCGATTTCGTAGCTACGCGGGCCGCGCTGGGAATAGGAAACCGTGAGGCCGCCGCCGCCATCATCGCCGCCGCCGGTGAGGAATTGGGTATCGCGGAAGGGCGGGTATTTCGCCGTGCCGCCAAAGCTTTCATCAAACGCCTGGTAATCGGCAATCTGCTGGCATTGGCGCTGATCGCTGTCGCGCTGCATGGTGGCAGTATCCGGCCGCGCCCATTCGGTATCGGCACGGGCGCAGGCGGCGAGCAGCAGCAGCGCAATCAGGCAGGCGTGGCGCGGCATCAGCCTGGCTCCGCCCTGGCCTGGGGCGCCGGCGTGAGGCGATAACCGCGTGCCTTCATGCAGAATTCATGCAGCGATGCCTCACGGAAATCGCGCTCCAGAAACGGATCGCCAAAAGGGCCGCCAAACGGCGCATAAGGCACAAAGCCGCCGCGCCGGTCATAGAAGCCGTGGCGATAGAAGCCATAGGGTGAATAGAAGCTTGGCCAGCTTTCAGCAAAAGCCTGCTGGCGCGCCATGCCGCGACATTCCCGCAGATCAAGTTGCAGGTCAGCCGCTGCGGTTTGCGGCCGGTCCCAGACCAGCGGCGGGCCGCAGCCGGCCAGCAGCAGGCAGAGGGCTATGGCAGGCGCAAAGCGCAAGGCACATCTCCTTCTGAAAGTTCTACCAGAGTAAATTCTGCGCCCGGATTGGGGCAAAAGGAAGGCTGGCCGGCTATTCCTGGCAGGGGAAGGCATCGGTCAGCGCCAGCCGCACGGCCTTGATGGCATCCTGGTTCATGTCCTCGACGTTATCGGCGCCATATTCCATGAATTGTTGCCGCAGGCTGGCAGCGGGCGCTTCACGCGGCGCACAAAACCAGGAAATTTCCTTGCCCTCGCCCACCATCGCCTCATACATCGCCACGGCGGCCTGCAAGTAGCGCAGGCAGCCGGCGCGCTGCGGGCTGCCCTCGGCGCCCTGGCATAAAGCCAGCAGGTCGCGGCCCAGGAAAGGCGGTGGCGGCTGCAAGGCATTGGGCATCTGCGCCCCGGGCGTCTGTGCCAGGGCGGCATTGCTCAGGCAAAGCAGCGCCAGCATCAGGAAAAATCGCCGCATCACACAATCTCGTTCTCAAAGGGCTCGCCGCCCATGCCGCGGAAAATGCCGTGCATCGCCTCGGCGGCGGCATCCAGCCGGGCCTTGTCGGTGCCGCGCAGCACAATGGCGCAGGAAGCCTTGCCGCCCCGGAAAGCCGGATAGGAACCCATATCCAGATCGGGATAATCCTGCTGTAGCTTGCCAAGCTGCTCGGCAATGGCGCCTTCCGGGATCAGCGCAATCACGGTGCGCGACAGCAGCCGGTCGCCGCCCACCAGATCGGGCGCCACCGAGCCAACCATGGCCTGGAAAATCGCCGGCACGCCGGCCATCACCATCACATTGCCGAGGCGGAAGCCGGGCGCGGCACTCACCGGATTATCGATCAGGCTGGCGCCATCGGGAATCCGCGCCATGCGCAGGCGGGCGGCATTCAGCATGCCGGCCTCGTAATGTGCCTCCAGCCGGCGCCGCGCCTCGGGCTGGATGTCGATGCCAACGCCGAAAGCCTTGGCGATGCAATCCGCCGTGATGTCATCATGCGTCGGGCCGATGCCGCCCGAGGTGAAGACATAGGTGTAGCGCGCCCGCACCGCGTTGATCGCCGCCACGATCTCGTCCTCCTCGTCGGGAACGATGCGGACCTCCTTCAGGTCGATGCCGATCGCAGTCATGATGTCGGCGAGGTGACCGATGTTCCTGTCCTTGGTGCGGCCGGAGAGGATTTCATCGCCGATGACGACCATGGCGGCAGTGACGATCTCAGACATCGAGGCGCTCCGGGGACTGTGAAACCGACATAGCGCCGCATGAGGCCGGCAGCAATGGCATCGGTTCTGTGAACGATCCGTGCTGCGATCCCGCTGTTTCGTGGACGATGGTCCGGCCCTAGATTGAAACGAGACCGGGGAGAAGCCGCAACCGACGGATGCTGGCGGCCCGGCAGGCGAAACCGAAGGAGACAGACATGGCGAAAGTACTCGTTCTTTATTATTCGAGCTGGGGCCACATGGAAGCGATGGCGAAGGCCGCCGCAGAGGGCGCCGCGGAGGCTGGTGCAACCGTGACGATCAAGCGGGTTCCCGAACTCGTTCCGGAAGAGGTCGCCAAGGCCGCCTACTACAAGCTCGACCAGGAGGCGCCGATCGCCGATCCGCTCGAGCTCGAGAACTATGACGCCATCATCTTCGGCATCTCGACCCGCTACGGCGCCATGTCCTCGCAGATGAAGAACTTCCTCGACCAGACCGGCCCTCTCTGGGCCAAGGGCGCGCTCATC
>DLGP01000150.1:0-544 GCA_002482765.1 Alphaproteobacteria bacterium UBA7691 | reverse complement strand
GTCGACCGCGACCCAGCATGGCGGCGCCGAGTTCGCGATCATCTCCGCGCAGGTCTCGCTGCAGCACCACGGCATGCTCATCGTGCCGCTGTCCTATGCCTATCAGGGCCAGTCGGGCAACGACGTGGTGCGCGGCGGTTCGCCCTACGGCATGACCACGACGTCCAACACCGACGGCTCGCGCATGCCTTCGGAGCAGGAGATCGAGGGCGCGAAGTTCCAGGGCAAGCGCGTCGCCGAGATCGCGACCAAGCTGCACGGCTGAGCCGCGCTGCACGGCTAAGGCCGCGCTGCACGGGTAAGACCGTGCTGCATGGCTGAGCCACACTGCCTTGCCCGGCCTTCCCGCCGGATGCAGGATCATCGGGGCGGCCTTCGGGTCGCCCCGCTTCGTATTGCCGGTGAGAACGCCCATTGATCTTGGCCGCATGGCGGGGCAGACCTTGGTCGGCCGACGTCCATCGGGCGGTCCGCTTCGTACGACACAGGAGACCCGCCCATGGCCGTGCTGATCCCGATCATCGTCCTCGCCCTGCTCGCCGCC
>DLGP01000052.1:293-8187 GCA_002482765.1 Alphaproteobacteria bacterium UBA7691 | reverse complement strand
GATCTATGGCTGGCGCGGCGCCGAAGTGGGCAACATCCTGCGCTTCGAGAAGGATTTTGAGCAGGCGCATATTGTGCGGCTGGAGCGCAACTACCGCTCGACGCCGCATATCCTGGCCGCCGCTTCCGGCCTGATCGCACATAACACCAGCCGGCTGGGCAAAACCCTGTGGACCGATATCGCCGAGGGCGACAAGGTGATTGTGCAGGGCGTGTGGGATGGCGACGAGGAAGCCCGCATGGTGGGCGAGGAGATCGAGGCGTTGGAACGCGCCGGCCAGTCGCTGGATCAGGTGGCCATCCTGGTGCGCGCCGGGCATCTCACCCGCGCCTTTGAAGAACGCTTCATCACCATCGGCATGAAATACCGTGTCATCGGCGGGCTGCGCTTTTATGAGCGCAAGGAAATCCGCGATGCCATCGCCTATTTCCGCGTGGTGCTGCAACCGGATGACGATCTGGCCTTTGAGCGCATTATAAACCTGCCCAAGCGCGGCCTGGGTGATAGCACGCTGCAAGCCTTGCATCGCGCCGCGCGCGCAGCACAGCTTTCGCTCACCGCCACGCTGAAAACCTTGCTGGAAACCGACGAGCTTAAACCCAAGCCACGCGCCACGCTGAAAGCGCTGCTCAACGATTTTGAACGCTGGCGCGGCCTGGTGGCCGAATTGCCGCAGGCGGAAGTGGCGGCGATCATCCTGGAGGAATCCGGCTATATCGGCATGTGGCAGGCCGATAAGACCCCGGAAGCGCCGGGCCGGCTGGAAAACCTGCGCGAATTGCTGAGCGCGCTGGGCGAATTCGAAAATCTGGCCGGCTTCCTGGACCATGTGGCGCTGGTGATGGATACCGAACAGGCCACCGGCCAGCCGATGGTGAGCCTGATGACCCTGCATGCCGCCAAAGGGCTGGAATTCGACTACGTGTTCCTGCCCGGCTGGGAGGAAGACCTGTTCCCGAGCCGCCGCGCCGTGGAAGGCAATGGCGTGGCCGGTCTGGAAGAGGAGCGCCGGCTGGCCTATGTCGGCATCACCCGGGCGCGCCGCCGCGCCCATATCAGCTTTGCCGCCAACCGCCGCATCTATAATCAATGGGCCAGCGCAGTGCCGTCGCGCTTCATTGATGAATTGCCGGCCGAGCATGTGGAACAGCGCAGCCAGGCCGGGCTGTATCGCGGCGCGCAGAATCATGCCTTTGGCGGCGCCTTTGCCGGCAGCGGCTTCAGCGCGCCCAATGCCGGCCATAGCTGGAATCTGAGTCGGCAAGGCGGCGGCCGGGTGATTGAGGGCCGCGCCAGGGCGGTGGCGGATAGCCCATCAAGCCAGACGCCGCGCCATTTTGAGATTGGCGAGCGGGTGTTTCACCAGAAATTCGGCTATGGCCGCATCCGCGCCGTGGATGGCAACAAGCTGCTGGTGGCCTTTGATAAAGCCGGCGAGAAGAAGGTGATCGACAGTTTTGTGGAGAATACCTGATGCCGTCATTCTGGTTTGTCGAGATCGAACTGCCCTTCCCGGCCCTGGCGCCTTTTGAGGACTTGCTCGGCGTGGAAGCCGAGGATGGCGTGGCGCTGAGTTCTTACGAAGTGGCGCCGATGCCAGACCCCGACATGGCACAATGGCGCCTGCAAGTGTTGTTTGACACACCGCCGGATGAAGCCGCCTGGCGCCAGCGCCTGGCCGCCATCGCCGCCGGCATGAATCTGCCGGCTGCGCCGATTTATGCCGGCAAGCTGCCGGACCAGGATTGGGTGCGCCATACCAACAGGTTGAATGCCCCGGTGCGCGCCGGGCGGTTTTTCCTGTATGGCGCACATGATGCCGGCAGCGCGCCGCCGGGCTGCCTGAGCCTGCTGCTGGATGCCGGCCTGGCTTTTGGCACCGGGCGGGCGCCTTCCACTTTCGGCTGCCTGGAAGCCATCGACCGGATTTGCCGGCGCCAGCCGCCAAGGCATGTGCTTGATCTCGGCACCGGCTCGGGTGTGCTGGCGATGGCGGCAGCCAGGGCGACCAGCCGCGCCCGCATCTGGGCCGCCGATATCGATCCGGTGGCGGTGCAGGTGGCGCGCGACAATACCCGGCTGAACGGCCTGGGCGCGCGCATTCACTGCCTAGTGGCCAGCAATCCGCTGGATAAGCGGCTGCCGGGGCCGTTTGATCTGGTGGTGGCGAATATCCTGGCCGGGCCGCTTTGTGCCATGGCACATGGCCTGGCGGCGCAAGTGGCGCCGGGCGGCCATCTGGTGCTATCCGGCCTGCTGGCCAAGGAAGAGCGCCGGGTGGCGGCGCATTACCGCGCCCAGGGGCTGAGCTTTTCGGCCCGCCTGCCGCGCGAGGGCTGGCACACGCTGATCTTCAAACGCTGAATATCAGGCGTGCAGCCCTCGCAGGCTAAACAAGCTTAGGCAACAACCTTGCGGCCAAGCAGCGGCAGCTTGAAGCCGGCATTTTCGTTGGCGGCATCGCTGGCAGCCTGGGCCGCATCCAGCTTCGGCGCATGCGGGCGATAGATGTCGCCAGCCACCGCAGCCGGGATTTCCGAGCGGGTCAGGCCCATGTCATACAGGGTGCGGTCGTCGAGGCCATAGAGCTCGGCCATCGCCGCCTGACGCGCCAGCGCCGCCTTGATCCGGGCCGTGATCGGCGCAAACAGGCGCTCGACCAGCTTGGTGGCCTGGTAGATCACTTCGGCAAAAGCCTCGGCGCGCTGGTAGCGCACATCGGCCTCAAGCTGGCGCAGGTCATAGGCCGGCGCCGGGGCGGCAACCGGCTCGACGCTCAACGCCGGGGCCTGAGTGGCAAAGCTGCGCTTGACCCAGCCGGCGAAAGCCACGGCGGCCGAGGCCAGCGCCTGGGTCCGCAGGCGGCGGGCATAGGCTTCCACCTCAACCATGGACAGCAGGCGGGGATCGCGCAATTCAGCGATCAGCGAGGCGGTTTGGCTATCGATATTGTTGGTGCTCATAACCTGTCTCCTATGGGCTGGACGGACACTCGAATCTCGACTGCGTTCCCGCCCTCAAACTCTGATCACCATATTGCAGTGCAGCATTTGAAATTCAATAGAGAAAAATTGAATTTTTTAGGAAAAATTTTTGTCGCTTATAAAATATATACCGCGCTGCACAATTAGGCAGCGGCAGCACTAAAATGAAGCACCAGTAATAAATTGTTACAGAAATAAAGAAGCCGGGCCGGTCTGTTTTCGGAATACTCCGATTCAGACCTGACCCGGCTTTTGGGGGAGGAACTTAAACTCTGGTACTCGTGTTCTCTGCTTACTGATACTTTACTTTCTACTTACTCAACTCACTCTACTTACCGTGCGAGCTTGGTATCAGGCGGCGTGGCGCGGCACCAGACGAACCACCTGGGCCACCGACTGTTCAGCGGCGGCGTTTTCGTTCGACGCCAGCACCGGGCGGCTGACGCCACCGGTGACCGCCGCCGGAATTTGCGAGCGCGACAGGCCGATATCACGCAGCATGGCATCGTCCAGGCCATAGAGCTCTTCCATGGCGGCACGCTGCACACGCCAGGCATTCAGCTTGGCAATCAGCAACTTAAGCCCTTGCAGCGCCTTGGGAGCAAGCTGCGCCACCGCTACGGCGCGCAGGCGGCGCGCCTCGGCTTCCACCTCAACGGTGCTGAGCGGGGCAATCCGCGCACCATAGGCATAAGCAGCGGTTTCAGTACGGGCGGTAAACATTTTCATCTCCATGTGTAGGGCCGTCTCGTTCGCGGCCACGGGATGAATATTGCGCCGCACACTGAAATCAACAATCTCTTATATTCGAGTGCTGCAATGCAAAAAACGCATGGGTCCGAATGCCCGGGATGGACGCCCGTTAACCGAATGCTCATACTTGTTTCCATGAACGCTCCCCTGCCCTCGCCGATCACCGACCTTTCCACTGACCTGGCCGCCCTGCCCCCGGCGCTGGCCGCACATCTGCGCGGCATTGCCGCTGCCCCGGCGCCTTTTGGCGGTTTTCCGGGCTTGCGGTTATTGCCGGCCGACTCGGCTTTGCCGCCTGAAAGGGCCGCCACGCTGGTGGCTTTGCTGGCGCGCAACTATGCCGCCGCCATCGAGAATCGCGCCGCCGTGGCCGGCCGGCTGACAGCCTTGCGCGCCGAATTGGCGCGGCGCGGCTTGGCCGGACTGATCATCCCGCTGACCGACGAGTTCCATGGCGAATATCTGCCGCTGCGGGCGCAACGACTGACCTGGCTGACCGGCTTCACCGGTTCGGCCGGGCTGTGCATCGTGCTGCCCGAGCGCGCCGCTTTGTGGAGTGATGGGCGCTATACGCTGCAATTACGCCAGCAGGTGGATGCCGGGCTGTTTGACTTGCTGCATATCACCGACCAGCCGCCTGCCGACTGGCTGCGCAGCGCGCTCAAGCCGGGCCACAAGCTGGCCTATGATGCCTGGCTGCATACCGAGGATGCGCTGAAGCGTTTCGCTGCCACAGCCACTGCGGTCGGGGCCGACTTGGTGGCGGTGCAAGACGGCAATCCGCTGGATGCGGTGTGGGCCGACCAGCCACCGCCGCCGCTGGCCCCGGTGGTGCCGCAACCGCAAACCTATGCCGGCCAGGCTTCGGCGCAAAAGCGCGGCGCCATTGCCGCAAATCTGCGCCAGCAGGCCGTGGATGCGGTTTTGCTCACCCTGCCCGAATCGATCTGCTGGCTGTTGAATATTCGTGGCGGCGATGTGAAACACACGCCCTTTGCCCTGGCGATGGCTGTGCTGCACCAGGATGCCACGTTGGATCTGTTTGTGGATGCGCGCAAGCTGGCGCCGGAAACCCTGGCGCATCTTGGCCCGGATATCCGCATCCAGCCGCCCGAAGCCCTGGATGCCGCATTGGATGCGCTGGGCGCGGCCAAACACTGCGTGCAGGCCGATCCGGCCACGGCCGGCGCCTATCCGTTGCAGCGGCTGGAACAAGCCGGCGCCCGGCTCAAACGCGCCGACGATCCCTGCCTGCTGCCGAAAGCCTGCAAGAATGCCGTGGAACTGGACGGCATCCGCGCCGCGCATCTGCGCGATGGCGTGGCGATGTGCCGCTTCCTGGCCTGGTTGGCGCGTGATGCACAGGATGGCGCGGTGGATGAACTGGTGGCGCAGGACAAGCTGGAAGCCTGCCGCCGGCTGGATAACAGCCTGCGCGATCTGTCCTTCACCTCAATTTCAGGCGCCGGCCCGAATGGCGCCGTGGTGCATTATCGCGCCACGCCGGAAACCAACCGCAAGCTGGAACCGGGCAATCTCTACCTGATCGATTCCGGCGGGCAATATCCCGATGGCACCACGGATATCACCCGCACCATCGCCATCGGCACACCGACGGCGGAAATGCGCGCGGCTTTCACCCGGGTGCTGAAAGGCCATATCGCCATCGCACGGGCCAAATTCCCCGATGGCACCGCCGGCCAGCAGCTTGATGCCCTGGCGCGTTATGCGCTGTGGCAGGCCGGGCTGGATTACGATCATGGCACCGGCCATGGCGTCGGCGCCTATCTCTCGGTGCATGAAGGCCCGCACCGCATTGCCAAGGGCGGCAGTATGGTGGCGCTGAAGCCGGGCATGATCGTGTCAAACGAGCCGGGCTATTACAAAACCGGCGCCTTCGGCATCCGCATCGAGAATCTGGTGGCGGTGCGGCTGGAGATTGAGCGGGCCGAGAATGGCAAAGCCTGGTATGGCTTCGAAACCCTGACCAGGGCGCCGATTGACCGCGCCCTGATCGAGCCGGCTTTGCTCAACCCGGAAGAAATCGACTGGCTGAATGCCTATCACGCCCAGGTGCAGGCCGATATCGCGCCGCGCCTGGACGACGATACGCGCGACTGGCTGGCAACGGCAACGGCGCCGCTGTAACGGTGCCGACCCGGCGACGTGCCATTTTTGCCATTATCGTCATGGTACGCGAAGGCGTACCATCCACGTCTTTTTGCTCCAATTGCCCGGAAGAAAAGAACTCGTGGATGGTCGGCCTGCGCCGACCATGACGGCTTTGTAAATGATTACTGGCTTAAATCCCGCCTCTGAGCCAGGGCGGCGGGCGGTGGCGGCGGAAGCTGGCCTGGCGGTCGCGCGCCGATGAACAGGCCTCGTAATAGCCGCCCTCCAACCGCCCGGGCGTGATGCCCCAGCGCGGCAGCATGTCGGGCAAGGCCGCGCCCTGCGCCGCCAGCAGAGCGATATTGGCGCAGGCGGCAGCATCGCTATCAGCGGCATGATGCCGTAGATCAAGGCCCAGATGCGCCGCAACGGTTGAGAGTTTGTGATTCTCCATTTCCGGCCAGGCGGCACGGGCGATCTTCACGGTACAGAGAAAACCGAAGCCCGGCGCGGCAATGCCATAATGCTGCAAGGCGGCGCGCAGCACGCCGATATCGAAAGGCGCATTATGCGCCAGCAGCAGCGGCGTGGCTTCAAGATGCGGCGCCAATTCATCCCAGATGGCGGGGAATTCCGGCTCATCCTCCACATCGCGCGGCTCGATGCCGTGGATGGCGATGAAGCCGGGGCTGAAGCGCATGTCATGCGGCCGCACCAGCCGATGCGCCACCCGCGCCACCCGGCCGGCAACGATCCAGGCCAGACCGATGGAGCAGATGCTGCCGGCGCTTGGACTGGCGGTTTCAAAATCCAGCGCGATGGCCGTGGCGCCAGTCACTTCAGCCAAAGCGGGGATGGCGATCTGGCGCAGATGGCTTTCGTCACGCATCGCTCAGCCGCCGATCAATGCCAGCCAATCATCCTCGCTCAGCACCGCCACGCCATGCTTCTGCGCTTCGGCCAGCTTGCTGCCGGCGCCAGGGCCGGCAACCAGATAATCGGTTTTTTTCGAGACCGAGCCGGCCACCTTGGCGCCAAGCGCCAGCGCCCGTGCCTTGGCCTCGTCGCGGGTGAATTTTTCCAGCGTGCCGGTGAATACCACGGTCTTGCCGGCCACCGCCGAATCCTGGCGCGGTTTCTCGGGCGGGATAACCGCGCGCAATTCCAGCAGCAGGTTTTCAATCACGGCGCGGCTTTGTGGCCGGGTGCAGAAACCGACAATGGCGGCGGCGACAATCTCGCCCATGCGATCGATGCTGTTGAGATCGAGCCAGGCTTCGCCACTCAGGTCTTTGGCCGCATCCATGGCATCGAGCCAGGCGCGCGGGTCGCTGTAATGCATCGCCACCAGGCGGGCACGCTCCTGCCCGACATGGCGGATGCCAAGCGCATGGATCAGACGATCAAAACCGATTTCGCGACGCTGCTCGATGGCGCGCAGCAAATTAGCCACTGAAAGCTCGCCATAGCCTTCCTTCTTCATCAATTCGTCGGCAAAGCGGCCCAGCTTGAAGATATCCGCCGGCTCGCGCAGCCAGCCCCAGTCGTAGAAAGCGGCAATCTGCTTCTCGCCCAGGCCCTCGATATCAAAGGCGTTACGCGAGGCAAAATGCCGCAAACCTTCCATCGCCTGGGCCGAACAGCTGATACCGCCGGTGCAGCGGCGCCGCGCATCGGCCGCGCCGACCTCGTCCACCTCACGCTCGGCCGGCGCCCCGCAGACCGGGCAGCGGTTGGGAAATACAAACGGCTGTGCATCGGCCGGGCGGCGTTCCGGCACCACCGCCACCACCTGCGGGATCACATCGCCGGCGCGCTGCACGATCACGGTATCGCCGACCCGCACATCCTTGCGGGCGATTTCATCCTCGTTATGCAAGGTGGCATTGGAAACCAGCACGCCGCCGACATTGATCGGCTTGAGCTTGGCCACCGGCGTGAGCGTGCCGGTGCGGCCAACCTGGATTTCGATATTCTCCAGCAGCGTCTGCGCCTGCTCGGCGGGGAATTTATGCGCGATGGCCCAGCGGGGCGTGGCCGAACGG
>DLGP01000052.1:0-284 GCA_002482765.1 Alphaproteobacteria bacterium UBA7691 | reverse complement strand
CCTGCCAGTCAAGCCGATCCACCTTGTAGACCACGCCATCGATATCAAATGGCAGGCTGGCGCGCTGGGCGCCAATCATGGCGTAATAATCAAGCAATTCCTCGGCGGAATGACACAGCCGCACCGGGTCGTTCAGCGTGAAGCCCCAATCGGCCAGTTTGTCGCGCGCCGCCTGCATGGTGGCGCCCAGCGGTTCGGAAACCTCGCCCCAGAAATAGCCGAAGAAACGCAGCGGGCGCTGCGCCGTGATCTCCGGGTTAAGCTGGCGCAGCGAACCGGCGGCG
>DLGP01000017.1:8621-34960 GCA_002482765.1 Alphaproteobacteria bacterium UBA7691 | reverse complement strand
TATTCGAGGAAACCCGGCAGATGCGGCCCATATCAATATGGGAGCACCGGAGAGCGCGAGAATTGGCAGCGAAACGAGGGCGGCGGAACCAGAATACTGCCGACAACATAGACGCGCATAAAGAACTTGATCGCCTCATTGAGGAGGCTGAGCAGAAGACCAAAACATCCAAGACGGAACGCCGTGACGCGGAGCGCCGGCGGAGAAACAAGCAGACGCTGGCATCAGAGCCACGCAAGGAAGAGCAGTCAGAGCAGCGCAAGCGGCCGCGACGGCTACATCTCGTTGTGGACAACGGCAGCAAAGCCGAGGATCAGGCGCGCGATCACGCTTTCGACTCGATCAACGATCTGGACTTTCCCGTCGCGGAGGAAATATGACTGAACCCGACCCCACTATCGATATGTTTGCGGGCACAGGCTCCGTCGCCATGGATGTTGCCGCTTTGCGGCACCCCTGCTGGATCCCCTATCCAAGAGCAAACCTGGGGGTGCGCAAGCTGCGAGAATTGTTGCAGGCGCCAAAAAGCCACAGGCCTTTAGGTATGCTGCTGTATGGGTCAACCAATAGCGGAAAGACAACTATTGCCCGTCATTTCCAGAACATCATCAACAAGGAGAGTGTGGCCAGCACTGAAGAGTGTAGTGTGCCAGATGATCGCCCGGTCTTCATCGTCCAAGCACCACCATATGCCTCGGCAGACGGCTTGCTTAGTGGCGTTTTGCGCGGTATCAACGCGCCATTTCAGGAAACCTGGCGGTTGGAGCGCAAGTTGGCGCAGGTGCTGCACCTGCTTCCCAGGTATGGCATCAAGATGCTTATCATCGATGAAATACATAATTCACTCGTCAAGCCACACGACAAGCGCGTCCAATTTCTCAATACGATCCGGTATCTCTCGAATGAGTTGAGAATACCAATCGTCGCTATAGGTACAGACCTTGCTTTAAGCACCATCCAGTCGGATCAGCAACTCGGAAACCGGTTGGAGCCATTTAGACTGCCAGAGTGGAAGGCGGATAAGGGCTTCGCGCAGTTTCTCGGTGGCATCCTGAAGCACTTAGGGTTGGATCCTCTGGAAGCCGTCCGTTCGAGAA
The DNA here is from genome assembly GCA_002482765.1 of Alphaproteobacteria bacterium UBA7691. Lineage (GTDB taxonomy): Bacteria > Pseudomonadota > Alphaproteobacteria > Ferrovibrionales > Ferrovibrionaceae > Ferrovibrio. The sequence goes on along the minus strand of DLGP01000017.1, from coordinate 33,863 downwards.
AGTTCTGTGAGAAAGTCATAAACATGACCGACGGGCTGACGGGAGAAATTTGGGCGTTGTCGGTGAAGGCGGCTGACTATGTACGTGAGCACAAACTCGAGCAGCTAAATGAAGATGTTCTCGATAGCATCGCTTGGGTGCGCCCGCAGGAACGCCGCAGCGAGAACGGCAACGCGAACCGCAGTGAGGCCTGATCAGGCCCGTATGCGTTCTTTATCGGGCATGAGAGGCCATTCCGGGTGATGGCTATCAATCACAAAGGTATGGCTGTGGCGATAGCCGGCCGAGGTATGCGTGCCGCCGGCGAGATGAGGGTGTTCAGGGCCAAGATCCTGGTGCACATGGTCAAGCTCCTCCGGGTCCCGGCTCGGCCAGAGCCTGCTGGCGGCCAGAATGGCGATGACGCCTAACGAGCAAAGAACCGCGAAGGTGGCTTGCAAGCCGATCTTCGCGCCGAACCATCCGGCCAGCGGATAGGTGATCAGCCAGCAGGCATGGGATAGGGCGAATTGGGCCGCGAAGAGGGCCGGCCGGTCTTCCGGCTGGGACGAGCGGCGCAGCAGGCGGCCCGATGGCGTCTGGGCCAGCGAGTAGCCCAAGCCAAGGACGAACCAGAGCGGCAACAGCAGCGGATAGCTGGGGACGGCGATGCCGAGCCCCAGGCCGGCGGCGAGGATGCCGGCGCCTACGAGCATGGCGCGCCGGTCCGGGATCTGGTCCAGCAGGCGGGGCAGCAGCAGGGCAGCGGCCATGGAGCCACCTCCGAACGCGCCGAGCGCAACCGCCGTTGCCTGCTGATCGAGGCCGAACTGCGCCTGGACCAGCACCACGGTATTCACGATCACCATCGACCCTGCAGCGGAAACCGCCAGAGTCAGCGCCAGTAGGCCGCGCAGGCGCGGCGTTGCCAGGTAGATGCGGATACCCCGCGTTGTCCGGTCATAGATGCCGCGCTTCTCCACAGGCTTTGGGCTTGGCAGGCTGACCGACACCACCAGGGCCGCAGACACCAGGAAGCCAACGACCGTGCCGGCAAACAGGTTATGAAAGCTGATAAGGGTCAGGAGGGCCGCGGCGAGCATGGGGCTGACGAGGCTTTCCATGTCGTAGGCCAGCCGGGAGAGGGATAAAGCCCGGGTATAATCGCGCTCGTCCGGCAGGATATCGGGGATCGTGGCCTGGAAGGTCGGGGTAAAGGCTGCCGAGGCTGATTGCAGGACGAAGATCAGAACATAGACCTCCCAGATCTGCGTCACGAACGGCAGCAGCACTGCGACAAATGCCCGCACCAGGTCCAAGGCAACCAGCATGAACCGCCGCGGCAGGTGTTCCACGAAGGCCGTGGCAATCGGTGCCACGCCGACATAGGCGATCATCTTGATGGCGAGTGCCGTGCCTAAAACGGCGCCGGCCTCTGAGCCGGCGAGATCGTAGGCGAGTAGGCCGAGCGCAACGGTCGCCAACCCGGTGCCGATCAGGGCAATGATCTGCGCCAGAAAGAGATGGCGATAAGTTCTGTTGGCGAGAATCTGAAGCATGGCAGCGCCTCCCGCCAACCCCTGATTTCAGAGGTATTTGGCGATTTCCTTGAATTCGTCGATGGTGCGGCGCTGGCTGCGCGGCAATGCGCCAACCACGTCTTCCAGGCAATGATCGAGATGGTCCTGGATCAAAGTCTTCTTGGCCTGGCTGATGGCTTTCTCCACGGCATGGAGTTGCTGCGCAACATCCAGGCAGCCCCGCCCGGCCTCGATCATCTCCACGACACCGCGCAGATGCCCCTCCGCCCGGCGCAGCCGCTTGACGATTTCGGGGTGGGTGGCGTGAAGATGGGTGTGCTCGCTCATGGCTTGACACTATCCCCCTGGAGGGGATATGACAAGACCTGTCATGATTGGCTACGCCAGTTCACTCTGTTAAGATCGCACCCATGCTGGTTTGGAAGCGCAGGAGAGCAGTTCGGCCCTTCATCGCATTTGCGGTGACGGTTGCGCTTATCCTGTCGGCCATCGGCATTGCCTTCTCGCATCATGCAAGCGTGGCCATTACCGATTCCGCGCATCATGCCAGTATTGGCGCCGGCGCCGATCATCACCATGATGGTCATTCCCATGATGAAGACGAGGAAGACGGCGATAAGAATCCTCAGAAGCCGGCTCATAAGCACGCCCATAATGCGGCCGATCACTCCCATGTAACGGCCAGCATTCCGCCGGCCCCGACCTCGATGTTCTTCGCGTTCGGGCATGATTGGCGGGGCGACCCGCCGTCATTCGGCGTTATCAAACCCCACTTCCAGCTCGACCGTCCGCCGAAACCGATCTTCTTCGCGTAATTGCCGTCGCTTTTGCGAGCACTTTTACCTGAAGAAGGTCTATTTCCATGCAAGTACCCTTTTGCAAGGGTATGCCGCGCTTGGCATCCATATGCCGCCGGCTATCCATGCCTGTTCTGGCCACCCTTCTCGCTGTTCTGGTCAGCAGCACTGCTTTCGCCCATGCCGTCGCCGATGGCGATAAAGGCTATATCCAGGAGGTAAGCGGCGTTCTGCTGCTGCCTTTCACCTATCTCGGTGCCAAGCATATGGTGACGGGATACGACCACATCCTGTTTCTGTTCGGCGTCATCTTCTTCCTCTACCGGATGAAGCAGATTGCTATCTATGTCAGCCTTTTCGCGCTCGGGCATTCCTCGACGATGCTGCTCGGCGTTTATTTCGATTTCGGCATCAACAGCTATCTGATCGATGCCATCATCGCCTTCTCGATCGTCTATAAGGCGCTGGATAATCTCGGTGCCTTCCAGCGCTGGTTCAATTACCAGCCCGATACCAAGCTGGTGACGCTGATCTTCGGCCTGTTCCATGGCTTCGGCCTGGCCTCGAAGATCATCGACTACGACATATCCCCAGATGGCCTGCTGCCCAATCTGATCGCCTTCAATGTCGGGGTCGAGATCGGCCAGCTTCTGGCGCTGTCCGCTATTCTCATCGCCATGGGCTACTGGCGCAGGACGCCCAGTTTCCTGCGCCATGCCTACACCGCAAACGTCGTGATGATGACCGCAGGCTTCATCCTGATCGGTCTTCAGCTCACCGGCTATTTCACCTCCTGAGACATTGAGGAACACCCATGTACAACACCGATATGCCAACCCGCGCCGAGCTCCCCAGCACCAAGCAGCTGATCCGCTCGACCATCATCGCGATCCTGGCCGCCGCGGCCATCCTCATCACGATTGTCCTGCCGGCCGAGTACGCCATCGATCCGACAGGTATCGGCCGCATGCTCCGCCTCACCGAGGTGGGGGAGATCAAGCAGCAGCTGGCCAAGGAGGCCGAAGAGGATCTCCGCCGCGACCAGCAGAATGCCGCGCCGGCGCCTGAGCGCCGCTCGAGCCTGGGGAGCTTCTTCATCCGCTCCGCCCAGGCGCAGCCCGCTCCGGCAACCAAGGTCGCCGAGATGGAGATCGTTTTGCAGCCAGGCCAGGGGGCGGAAGTGAAGCTGGAGATGAAGCAGGGCGACAAGGCTGCCTATACCTGGGTCGCCACCGACGAGGTGAACTATGACCTCCATGGCGACGCCCCCGGCAAATCGATCAGCTACAAGAAAGGGCGCGGCATTGCGAAGGACCAGAACACCCTCACGGCTGCCTTCGATGGCAACCATGGCTGGTTCTGGCGCAACCGCACCAAGGCGGAAGTGAAGGTGGTGCTCAAGGCAAGCGGCCAGTTTGCCGCCATGAAGCGCGTACTCTAACCGAACCCGGGAAGCAAGAAATGAACTATCGAAATGTAATGCTGTCAGGCGCCGCGGTAATCGTGGTGGCTGGCATTCTAGGCAATCCGGCCGCCTTCGCGGCCGAGCCGCTCAAGATCACCAAGGACCAGGCCAAGCTGGTTGGGATCGAGACCGCCGTGCTGTCGCAGACCGCAGGCGCCGCTAGCCAGGGTTTCCTGGCCCGTGTCGTTATCCCGCCGCAGAAGACCCGGCATGTAGGCGCCATCATGGGCGGCCGCATCGAAACCCTGCTGGTGGCGCCGGAGCAGATGGTCAGGCAAGGCCAGCCGCTGGCGCAGATCACGAGCCCTGAACTCCTGAAGGCGCAGCTCGAATACATCCAGTCCGTTTCGCAGGAGCAGTATCTGCGTGAGACGCTGGGACGCGAGCAGGCGCTGTCTCAGGACCGCGTGGTGTCGCCTAAGCAGGTTATGGCCACCCGTAACGAACTCACGAATGCGACCGCGGCGACCGCCGAGCGCCGGCTTGCTCTGCAGATGACCGGCATGGCGGATTCGGCCATTGCCGCTCTCGCGGCGAGCCGGGTGCCTGTGGGCGCCATCACGGTTCAATCGCCGATGGAGGGCGCTGTCATCGACGTAGCGGCTTCGGTCGGCCAGAATATTGAGGCTGGTGGCGCGTTGCTGAAGATTGCGCAGCTTTCCGTGCTCTGGCTCGAGGTACAGGTTCCAGCGGCGCAGATCAGCCGTGTTGAACTGGGCGCCGAGGTGATCATCCCGGGCGTAGATGCCAAGGGCAAGATCACTGCCATCGGCAGCACGGTGGATGCTACCAGCCAGGCGATCACGGTGCGCGCCGAGATCGACAATCAGGATGCGAAGCTGCGCCCTGGCCAGTTTGTCGAAACGCGGGTGCAATTCGCCCAGGGCCGTGACCTCAAATACTGGAATGTGCCGCCCGCCTCGCTCGTCCGCATGGGAAGCGATGTGTTCGTGCTGAAGGAAATCGAGAGCGGCTACCAGCCCGTCGCCGTGCAGGTTCAGCATGAGTCGACCGACATTACCATGATCACGGGTGAGCTGAGCGGTGAAGACAAGATCGCGGTTCGCGGCCTCGTGGCCCTGAAGGGCGCGATGCGTGGCCTCGGTGGGGGCGAGTAAATGTCCCAACTGGCAAGGATCGTAGAATATTCACTGGCGCAGCGCCTCTTTGTCCTGCTGCTGACAATCATGCTGATCGCCGGCGGCGCCTATGCCTTCAGGCAATTACCGATCGACGCTTACCCGGATGTATCCCCCGTTCAGGTGAAGGTGATCATGAAGGCTCCGGGTATGACGCCGGAGGAAGTTGAAGCGCGCATCACAGCGCCCATCGAAATCGAGATGCTCGGAATTCCAAATAAGCGGATCGTGCGCTCGGTGACCAAATACGCCCTGACCGATGTCACCATCGATTTCGAGGAAGGGGTGGATATTTATTGGGCGCGCAATCAGGTGGCGGAGCGCCTGGCCAGTATCTCGAAGGATTTGCCGACCGGAATCAGCGGTGGCCTGGCGCCCATCACCACGCCGCTTGGCGAAATGTTCATGTTCACCATCGAGGGCGGTGACCTGTCGCTGACCGAACGCCGCACGCTGCTCGATTGGGTGATCCGGCCGGCGCTGCGGACCCTTCCTGGCGTTGCCGATGTGAACGCCTTGGGCGGCCTGGTCCGGAGCTTCGAGGTGGTTCCCAATAATGCTGCGATGTCAGCCTATGGCGTTTCAGTGGAGAAGCTCCGCAAGGCCATTGAGGCGAATAACCGTAATGACGGTGCCGGACGGCTGAGCGAAGGCGAGGAAGTCCTGCTCGTCCGGGCCGAGGGCAACATTGCGACGCTCGATGACCTGAGTGCCATCGTGGTGGCGTCCAATGGCTCCAGCGTTGTCCGGCTAGGCGATGTCGCAACCGTCAAGATCGGCAGCGTCACACGCTACGGCGTCGTCACCAAGGATGGCAAAGGCGAGGCCGTACAGGGCCTGGTGCTTGGCCTGCGGGGTGCCAATGCCCGTGAGGTTGTCAATGCCGTGCAGCAGAAGCTGACGGAGCTGCAGCCCACATTGCCCCCGGGCGTGACCATCGAGACATTCTATGACCGCAGCAGCCTGGTCGACCGTGCTGTCGGCACCGTGTCGAAAGCTCTGCTCGAGGCCATCGTCCTGGTGCTGATCCTCCTGCTCCTGTTCCTGGGAGACTGGCGGGCCGCTTTCGTCGTGGCGCTTACCTTGCCTCTGGCGGCCTTGGCGACCTTCCTGCTGATGCGCTGGACCGGCCTTTCGGCCAACCTCATGAGCCTCGGCGGCCTGGCGATCGCCATCGGCATGCTGATCGATGCCGCCATCGTGGTGGTCGAGAATGTAGTTTCCCATCTCGAGCATGACCGGGGCGCGGCGAATGCGCCGCTGCTGAATACCATATTCCGGGCCACCAAGGAGGTTGTGGTGCCGGTGGCGTCCGGCATTGCGATCATCATCATCGTTTTCCTGCCGCTGCTCACTTTGCAGGGGCTGGAAGGGAAGCTGTTCGTGCCGGTGGCCCTGGCAATCGTCTTCGCGCTCAGCAGCTCGCTGCTGCTGTCGCTGACGGTTCTGCCGGTTCTTGCCTCCTTCATCCTGAAGCGGAAGGGCCATTCCGATCCCTGGCTGGTCCGCAAGGCGTCGGGGATTTACCTGCCCACCTTGCGCTGGGCGCTCAATCATGAGCGCCCGGTGCTGATCGCCGGCGCGGCGCTTTTGTTCGCCACCGCTGGCGTGTTCACCCAGATCGGCAAGACCTTCATGCCGACCATGGATGAGGGGAGCATTATTGTCGGTATCGAGAAGCTGCCTTCGGTCAGCCTGGAGGAAACCGCCGCCATCGATCTGAAAATCCATCAGATGCTGATGCGGGAGGTTCCCGAGGTCATCAGCATCGTGGCGCGGGCGGGCTCGGATGAACTGGGCCTCGATCCGATGGGCCTGAACCAGACGGATACCTACCTGATCCTGAAGCCGGAGTCGGAATGGCGGAAGCAAGACAAGGAATGGATGATGTCCGAACTGCGCCGGGCGCTCAATCAGTTGCCCGGCATCTCCTACAGCTTCACGCAGCCGATCGATATGCGTGTGCAGGAGATGATCATCGGCGTTCGCGGCGATGTCGCGGTGAAGATTTTCGGCTCGGATATTCCAACCCTGAACCGCCTGGCGGAGCAGATCACCGCCCGCCTGCAGGGCATATCCGGCAGCGAAGATGTCTTCACCACCCTTAACGAGGGCGTGCAGTATCTCAGCGTCAAGGTCGACCGCATGAGTGCCGGGCGTTATGGCTTGAGTGTGGATGACATTGCCGGCTCCCTGCGGGCGCAGATTGTCGGCCAGGATCTCGGTATCGTTCTCGAGGACGGCCGCCGCACTCCGATCATTCTCAGGGGTACGGAAGCCATCCGGCAGTCGCCTGCGCTGTTTTCCAACCTGAACATCATCCTGGATGACGGCCGTTCCATCCCGCTTTCTTCGGTAGCCACCCTGGAGCGGATCGACGGTTCGGTGAAGATCGACCGCGAAAGCGGACTGCGCATGGCTATCGTGCAGAGCAATGTGCAGGGCCGTGATCTCGTCGGCTTCGTTGAAGAGGCTAAGGCGGCCGTGGCGAAGGATGTGCCGCTGCCGGCAGGCTATAGCCTGAAGTGGGGCGGCCAGTTCGAGAACCAGCAGCGTGCCGCGGCGCGGCTTCAGATCGTGGTGCCGATCGCCCTTGGGCTGATCTTCATCATTCTGTTCGCCACCTTCTCGTCGGTGCGCCAGGCAGTGCTGGTCTTCGTGAACATCCCGTTCGCGATGATCGGCGGCGTCTTCGCCCTCTGGATTTCGGGTGAGTATCTGTCGGTTCCAGCCTCGGTTGGCTTCATCGCCTTGCTTGGCATTGCGGTCCTGAATGGATTGGTGCTGGTCAGTTATTTCAACCAGCTGCGTGAGGAAGGCGTCGCCCAGGCAATTCTGGTCGTGGATGGCGCTTTGCGCCGAATGCGGCCCGTGCTGCTCACGGCCAGTATCACCGCCTTCGGGCTCTTGCCGTTGCTATTCGCAACGGGCCCTGGCTCGGAAGTGCAGCGCCCCCTGGCCATCGTGGTGATCGGCGGCATTGTCAGCTCCACCTTGCTGACGCTCGTGGTACTGCCTGTCCTCTATCGCCGTTTCGGTACTTCCAGCCGCGAGGCCATCGCATGACAACGCAACAAGCATGTCTGACCCTTCTGGTGCCGAAGGCATTCGAGGAGAAGCTGGCTGATATCCTGCTGGCGAACCCGGTTGCTGCCAGCGCTGGTTTCACCATCCGCGATATCAACGCCTACGGCGCCAACATCACCTATCGCACGGCCATGGAACGGGTCCATGGCCGGGTACAGGGCGTGGAGGTTGTCGTGATCGTGCAAGAGACAGAGGCCAGTGCTGTGCTTGATGAGATCAAGCAGGCCATGCCGGGGCGCGGTGTCGTGTACCGGCTGAATACCATATCCGATGCAGGGGAAATCTGATGCGACTGATCGACTATAAGGACCGGAAGGGTGGCCGCAGAAGCGCCGCGCTATGTATGCTGGCAGGCACTGCCGTGTTTCTGGCCGGCTGCGCGGAATACAAGGCCAGCCCGATTGTAGCCGCGGAAACCGCTGTGGCGCTTGAAACCCGCAGTCTTGATGATCAGCGCCTCGCGCGCTTCATTGAGGCAGCCAAGCCTGGCGCCAGGGCAGGAGACTGGAACCTCCCCAATCTCACCCTTGCAGCATTGTACTTCCACCCGGATATCGAATTGTCCCGCGCCAAGCTGGCGGTGGCGGAAGCCAGCGTGCAGACCGCCAAGCAACGGCCAAATCCGATCCTCAGTTTCCTGCCGTCCTTCAACCAGACGGTATCCACGCCTTCGCCCTGGACCATTGGTGCAGCCGTCAGCTTCCTGGTCGATGCCACGGGCCAGCGGGATGCTAAGATCGCCCAGTCCGAGAGCATGGTGGAAGCGGCGCGTCATGACCTAGCCACGGCCTCATGGCAGGTGCGCGGGCAAGTGCGTTCGGCATTGCTGGCACTTTGGGCGGCCCAAGGCCGTCAGGATCTGGTCAGCAAACGCGCAGACCTGCAGGAGCAGTTTGTCAGCGTCCTTGAGAGGCGCTTCATTGTGGGCGAGGCAACGTCCCTGGATGTGTCGCGCGAGCGGATCAATCTTAACCAGTTACGGCTTNNGCCGCGGCCGAAGCCGGCCGCCAGGCCGAGGAAGCACGAGCCAAGCTGGCGTCGGCTATCGGCGTGCCATTGAAGGCGCTGGCGAATATCGAGCCGCGCTTGGTGGAGATCGAGATGCCAGCTGCCCAAGTGCGGATTGCGTCCATAGCGGCCCCAGATCTTCGGCGTGCCGCCTTGGAAAGCCGCAGCGATNNTGCTGGCATTGCTTGCCGAATACGAAGCGGCCCAGGGAGCCTTGCGTTTGGAAATCGCCAAGCAATTCTCCAGCCTCACCTTGGGACCTGGCTATACCTATGATCAGGGGGAGCATAAATACTCCTTCGAGATTGGCGGCGAGTTGCCGATCTTTGGTCAGAATCAGGGGCCGATCGCCGAGATGACGGCACGCCGGCGGGAGGCGGCCGCCCGTTTCACGGCATTGCAGGCCCAGATCATTGCAGCAATCGATACGGCGCTGACAAACCACCGCGCTTCGATGCGCATGGCGGAGCTGGCCAACAACCAGCTTTCCAGCCAGACCGACCGGCGCCGGCAACTGCAGCGGGGCGTCCAGCTCGGAGAGCTCGACCGCTCGACCGTGATGTCGGCCGATATCGAGATCGGTGTTGCTGAGCTGGCCAAATACGAGGCAGGCGTTCAGCAGCGCCAGGCGCTCGAAATGCTGGAAGATGCCCTGCAGCAGCCGCTGTTCGAGCTGGAAACCAGTGCTCTCGTCCGAACGAGACTCTCCGAGGTGAAGCAATGACCCTCAGGAGCCTGCGATGACAAGCTACGTATCCACCATCTTGCTCGCAGCACTTCTGCTGACTGCTGGCTGCAGCACGGAGCAATGGCAGCGTGAGTATCATGCCGGCATCCGGCAGGACTGCGCCGAGAAGGGCTTTGCCCCTGAGACACAGGAAGGCAAGGAATGCTTCGCGAGGGTGCTGCTGCGTGCCAGCGCGCCGCCGCCGGGCGCCAAGCCCTACCGGCGGGCAAAGAGTCTTGAGCACTTTATGGAATAGGCCTTCGGCCTACTCGGGCAGTCGATTTGGTTTTTTATTGAGGAAGTGATGGTGATCAAAATAGGTAAAGCCATTCTGGTGGGAATACTGGCGCTGTTGTGGGTGTGCGGTGACGCGGCGTGGGGACACCCGGACGAAGTCGGTACATTGACAATCCATCATGCCTACGCGGAACCGGCGCGGCGCGGAGACGATACGTTGGTGCGCTTGGCCATAGAGAATAATGGCGCTTCGATGCGGCAGTTTATGGGGCTGCATATTGATGTGGCCGAAGCCAGCCAGATCGAGGTGAAGGTAGAGGCCGAGCGCTTTGTGCCGATCACGTCCATAGCTATACCACCAGGCGAATTGCTGGATCTGAGGGATGGCGCCCGCATACGCCTATTGGCTCTGAACCGGACATTGATTGCTGGGGAGAGCCTCGAGGCTCTCCTTGATTTTGCCGACGGCCGTGAGAAGCGGATTCAGGTACTGGTGGGCCAGGGCAAGGCAGGGCATTAACCATCCGATTCGATGCCTTTTTGTGTTCACCGAGGGGGCAAACCCTTTGGTGACTTATTGAGAAAAGCAGGCTAACCCCCTGAACAACCTGAACAATTTACAATCTTTCGATTCAATCAATAATTATAATGACTTATATTGCCTTCCGAGTGAGAATCAATAGGAATTGTTTTTAGAATGTTCTTGTTCGCCCATGCCTGGATCGACAGACTCGAAGCTAATAGTGGCGCAACTCATGGAGCGGGCGATTGCACGGCTCCAGATGGGTGGAGAGGGACTGATTCGGAAGTGGGCCGATTATGGTTTTTCCTCGAGCAGGCATATTGTTCGTCAGGCATTTGAAACAATCGGTGTTCACGCGGTTTTCGGGTTTGCAAAGAGCCGCACATCTTCTCCAGTTGCCTATTCTCCGATTCTTTATTTTGCAATCGCCTTCGATGACAAAGATGCCGATAGAATTCATCGACTGGTTTGGAGCCAGGGGGTCGTTCCACTTCTCTTGATAGCCACTCCAGGTGGTTTGCAGATTCGAAAAAGCTTGGGGCCCCCAACGGCCAAGCCTGTTTCTATCAGTTGGGACAAGCTGGATGGCTCAGCAATCCCTGTAGAGCTTACTTCCCTCACCTCTACTGCGTTGGCGAGTTCAGTAGTGTGGGGCGATTTCATGATTGATAGAAGCGCGCGCGTAGACAATGCGCTATTGACGGCAATTAAAGCGCTAAACAAGACCGTCTGCGATCAATTCCCCGAACTTGATGATCGTCCGGTTCTAGTGAATTCGGTCATTGGAAGATTTATCTATCTCTTCATTCTGATTGATCGTGGTGTTGTTACGCCTGGCTGGATGAACAGTCTGAGAAATGAGTTGGGTCAGCCACTCTGTCCAACCATTGCGAAATCCCTAGTCGACGAAAATGGTGCGGATGATAGCGCTTGGCCTGCTCGAGAGGTATGGGAGCTATTTGACTGTATTGACGGTGTATTGAACGGTACCATTTTTCCGATAAAAGCGACTGAGCGTCGCATTGTGCCGTCTAAACTGCTTCATCTCGTCCGACGCGTCATAAGGCATGGCGATCAGCTGGAGGGTGGGAGACAGCTGGGTTTTCTGAACGTATCTTTTGCGACTCTTAGGACGGAAACCATATCCGCAATATATGAGCTTTTCCTGCTCATAGAGTCTCCGGATGCAAAGGATGAGGATGGTGCATTTTATACACCACCCTATCTGGTTGACTATGTACTGGATGAGGTTGACCGGATTCGTCCTTTTGGGGCTTCAAGCCGCATTCTGGATCCAGCTGCTGGATCAGGGATTTTCTTAGTAGGTGCCTACCGGCGGGTGATTGAAAGATCGCTGCGCCAAAATCGATGGAAAGCCGCGCACTTTCAGAAGGCAAGAGCTCTTCTGGAATCTTGTATCTTTGGAATCGAACGAAATCCACAAGCGGCAAATGTTGCGCGTTTCAGCTTGTATCTTACCTTGCTTGACTACGTTCAGAGCGCTTCAATTGTTGAATTGCGCAAGTTGGCTGGCCGAAAAAAAGTGTTCCCTCCATTAGACAAAAATGTCTTGGATCAAGATGTTTTTACTATTGAAAGTGCGCCTAACGCTTATCGGTACTCTCATGTAGTCGGTAATCCTCCTTGGGGTACATTCGGCGCGCATTCGGGTAGAACTAACATCAAGCGCACTGCAGATGCGGACGAACAACGTACCTCGAATTTCGGTCCAGCTCTTGCTTTCTATGAGGCGCTTGATGGCTCTGACCATCCAGTTGCCAACAAGCGCCTTTCCGAGCTCTTCATCTGGAAGATTAAGTGCGATTTGCTCAAAGCCAATGGCGTTATGGGGGTGCTAATATCGACCCGTAGTTTTGTTGCCAGAACTGCAGCGAGTTTCCCTTCTGCTCTGGCAAAACAAATGAAGTTGGTAGGTGTGGCCAACCTATCCCACTTTAGATACCGATTGTTTTCCGGTGCAAGAAGCCCGGCGCTGGCTGTGTTTGCAGAGGCGAAGCGGCCAGATCCCATAGACACGACATGGGTGTACTCTCCTCTCCTTTCGTCGCAGCCCATAGGTCAGCGTGGGCATCTTTGGTCAATCGTCGTTTCTGCACTGGATATCGAGCATTACCGCGTGCGCGACTTTGCGCGACGAGAGGATGCTTGGTTTGAGGCATTGATGCTGCGCCCAATTGATCGACGGTTCTATGGCCATCTTAAACTATGGGCGGAGCGCCGACAGAGCAGCCTATCTCACTTCATCCGCGAATCTGGATTTGCGATTGGTCGGGGGGGGAGTCCATCTCAAACGGGTATCCCGAAGGGGCTTTTACTTGGAGCCACGGATTATATGCAGAAACTGGGCATTGGCGGCCTGGGGTTTGCAAATTATGACCACGAAAAGCTCCAGACATATTCTCCGTCGCCATCATTTGAGAGAATGTTCGCCGGAAATATTGTTCTGATTCCGCGGCATATGAATGAAATCTTTGTCGTCGAGAAACCGATTGCCTTTGGGTCGAGCTTTAACGCGATATATTCGAAGGCCGTTGATGGGAGAAAAGCGACGGCGGCCATGGCTGCTATCGCTCGATTCCTGAATTCCAAAGTGGCGCGCTATATGTATGCTTTGTATGGGAAGACGTGGATTCTCGACCGTACCCGGCTGGAGAAGAACGATCTATGTGACATTCCTTTCCCATTTGCTGATAGCGCCAATGACATTGTGAATATGGGCGATGATCATCTGACGAAGCTTTTTGCGGCCAAAATTGGCCTCGAGAAGACGTTCGTGGATTGTGTTGAGGAATATTCTTCCTTCAGGAATGGTTATGAGGATGCCCAGATACCTGAGGCGGGTCTGGGTGCGCCAAGCGCTGCTTCGGTAGCGCACTATAAGTTGATGCTTGACGAGCAGCTGTCCATCCATTTTGGCCAGAAGGCGTCCCTACAACAGGAGTTCCGTGCTCCATCCGACGAAAAGTTCCTTGCGCAGATCAGCATCCATATTGGAAGGAAGGTAGATCAAACGGAGCGGCCCGAAGGAATGAATGTTGATATTCCTGTCGAATTGCCGTCACGTTTCAGTCCCCTGGCAGATATCTCATTTGATTTGGTGCGGTCTCAGGTGAGTATCTCAAAGCCTTGGACGCGCGTCGCATGGACTATTGAGCAAGCGTTCTCAGACGCTAGAGCCATTTCCGAAGAAATTTTTCGCGCGGGGGCATAATTATCATCATGCTGCAGGCAGCACTTTCATCCTTGAATCCAGTGCCAAATGTAGCGCGAGAACTTCTATGGGAATCCATAGTCCAGGCGGTCGCTTGCCTAATTCATGAAGCAGAGAAGCGCGTTAGATTGGCATCACATGATCGGTACGCAGACCTCGATGGATGGTGGCGAAGCAAGAATGTATCGATAAAAAAAGGCCTCAAAATTCGTGTGCCAAGTGAAGAAGCAATTTCAGAAGCTCTGATTGATGAAATTGAATCTCTCCGTCAAGAGATCATCCTGGGCGAACACCCTCAGCTAAGTGGCCTCTCGTACATTGCGGACCTGCAGTTTGCGGTGGAGCAGCCGCGAAAGAAGAAAAAGGGCATCGGTAAGTTCGCGAAACCTACAGATATTCGAATTTATAGAGTTGGCTCTGAAAGTATTGATCTCCGTATTGAAGCCAAAGTGCTGGTAAAGGATGCTGAAATTACGAATGCGTATCTATCCGATCGGGGGATAAAAAGATTCTCGGATCCCACAGAGCCATATACCATTCATGAAATCGGAGGGATGTTAGCATATACTGTGACGGAAAGTCGTTCTGCATGGGCCGATAAGATCGGTGCTGCGATGGCGGCGAGTGTGCCCCCTGTAGAGAGTTTTAAGCATCAGCTTGATTTTACGGCACAGGAAACGCTTTTTTCTCGAGTTCCTTATAACTGCAGCAATAAGCAGGGAAGAAAAGAGACCATTGTCTTCCATTTGGTCTTGGAGTTTGATAGCGATCCGCCGGGGCGCTAAAATTTCCTCAAATCCTGTGCGATATATCGAATATAGTGCCGTTGAGAAATTCGAATTATCGCGCTTCGACATTGTACCGCCGACTGGATGGTCTGAGGGATTTTAGGCGGCAATCGTTCGGCCGACTGGATATTTAGAAATAAAATGCGTATGGCCGTGCAGCCATGTCAGTTCTGACGACCATGGCAATTTTTGAATTTCTTGCCTGATCCACAAAGGCAGCGTTCATTCCGTCGAGGCTTGCGCTTGCCTGAGCGCCCTGGTGCATCTGGAGCCGACACTGCTCTTCCAATAAGTCTCGCAGCCCTTTCGAGCAGGCCGGGAGGAGGCACCCATTTGGGTGGCGGTCCCCACGTCCGAAGTTCTTCTATCAGATTTCGCTGGCTCTCAAATTCGCTCTGTCTCGCAGGTGGAAGACTGGTCTTGTAGGGCTCAAGCCGTTCCATCTCAGCTTCGGCCTCGGAGTATCGTTCACAGTAGGCAAGAACAACCGCATACTGGGAGCGGACTGGAACCAGATAATCGGCCAATTTCCATTGCCGCAGTTGGGGTAAGACAATGGTCTCCATCATATTGAGGGCGCCATCAAAGTCATGTCGACGTACGAACTGATCAACGAGATCTTGTCCCACTCGGAACAGAGACTCTGGAGCGCGCGCCAGATCATAAAACTTCAAGGCATGGATGCGAGAAAATGGCGAAGGTTGGCCCAAAGCGTCAAGTGCTTTTGCAAGCACATCTAGAGAGTCTGCAAGGTGCTTGATGTCGTCTGCATCTACACCTTTTCTCAACATTGGGAACAGGTCTGGCGCATTTCTTCCCATCACCATCGCAGGTGTGAGGCCAATCAGTTCATAATATTCACTGATCAGAGGTTGGATTAGTCTGGTTGCTGCATCCGCGTCGCCCAACGCGAGCTCTGCACAAGCGACATTGTATCTGAATACACGTTGATGACCTAAAGGGAGGTCTCTTATGATGGGTCTGAGAGTATCCACTAGACGCATGGCGCCCTGCCGATCACCTATATCGGCTAATAGGTTCATTCGCTTCATGCCTGCGCGGAGTCGTTCTTCGGCCCCAAGATCGTGAGCCGTGATTAGGGCGTCCATTTGATCGAGCCACAATACAGCGCGATCAGAATTGACCTTCATGGCGGCGAAAGCCAGTCCATCCAATGCCTTAAGTCGCTGCATGGCGGGAACTTTTGCATCCTGCGCGCCGCGTTCGAGGTAAGCTTCAACCTCAGGCCATACCCCCATTTCGTGGAAAAGCTCTTCTGTCGCCATCTCGACCAGTATATCAAGACGGCCAACTTGTCCGCTAAGTCGGAGGAAGAGCGAAAGCTTCGCCGGATGCCAGTTTTCTAAGAGGCTCTTCTGGACAACGGCTCTCAATGCTTCTTGTTGCGCCTTTACACTCTCGGCGCCGTGGAGAAGTAGTCGTCCTTTACCTACGGCGCGCGCCGCGTCGTGAAGCTTGATCCTATCATCAGCAAATGTCTGGAGCAGACCCTGACTCACCAGATGGCGAAGAGTACGAGCGAAGACTGTCTGATCGGGGCCCTCCGCAGCTGCAACATACGACTGAGCTTCCTCGCGCTTCAACGGTGCGTCGCAAAGGCTAAGCAATTCGGCAACCTCTCCTACGATTTTGGGCAACCGTTCGAAGACTCGGCCCAAAATGAGATCTTGAGCCATCTCTTTGGTATGTGCTGACCGTGCAAGGTCGATGCCTAGCCGTTTTAACGAACCATCGTAGTCAGATTTTGCAATCGAAATCGCGTTCAAAACGAAGAGTGGGAGGCCGCCGGTGAGGTCTATCAAGCGCTGGCAATCGCTAACATCACCTTGGCAATCCTCAATATGTGCAGCTGCCGCCACTGTGTCAGCTGACCATCCCTGGAGAGCTTCGCGAGTGACGCCTAGAACAGCTTCTAAGGAGGAAACTTCACCTTCAGGACGTCCTAGCAATACAAAACGTATGTCTCTCGCTGATTGAATCACCCCTATTATGTCATCTGCTGGAAGCTGGTGAATATTGTCCAAAGCGACGGTGACTATCTCGCCCTGCTCAGCTAGCCGGCGAGAAAGTAACTGAAGGATTTCTCGCCCTGAGGCACCAGGCAGAAATACCTCTCCAAGGCGGTGACCGGTCCTAAGGAGGCGGCTAGCGGTTTCCCGAGCTACAGCATTTGCGAGCGCAGGACCAGGTATATCGGCGACGTCGAGATAAAGTATGGCACCTGGCGCATGTTGCGCAGATTGCGCCAGCCATGACGTCTTCCCGGCTCCCGAATAACCAACAATCAGCCTGACCCTTTCACCTGTCGAAAGATCCGGTTCGTGCTGTTGGACCCGATAGAGAGGCGGTGGCAATGGTAGATACTGCAACTGCAACACAAGTTGCTCGAAAAGGCGTGGAAGATCTCTAGCTTGGAAGGTGTGATTCAGGCCCTTATCATCTCCGGTAGCCGCAAGAGAAACGAGACCGGCCAGTTTCCAAACAAGAGTCTCTGGTGACAGCGTGGCAAACGGTAGGCTTTCAGCCATTTTGTTAGCCGCTTGAGCCGCTTCCATAAGTGAACTTTGTGGAGCAGGCAAGATCCGTGCGGTGATGTCGGCCGATGGCCAATCGATCCGCACGTCGATCGGCCAGTCGACTGCGACCAGTTTGGCGTACAAAGGATCATTCGGAACTGCGTTGCTGACGATGAGGAATTCGGGCTTCCCCTCGCGTTCACCTCGATGGTGGGCGTCGCGCAGCTCATCAAAGCGATTTATAGCACTTTCAATATCATTCCAGATGAGAGATTGCTTTCTATGCTTTACCTGGATGTAGATACGCCGCCCCTCGAACAGCATCTCGACATCTTCATCGCTTTCAACTTTGATGCTCTGGGCTGAGAGTGCTGCCGCCGATAGCAGGCACTGAACCGTGTAAAGATGCTGGAAAAGAAAGCCGCGATGCACGGCCTCGATCCGAACAAGTTGCGTCGGATCCAAGACATTGGTTCCCCACTGCGCCGCTTGGGTCACGAATAAGATCTCCGTTTATCGGGACCCCATAACATTTTGACGTTATTCTCCGTTGCTTTCTGGAGGTCTAGATAGAAAAGGCATCAATGTGTTGCCCATGCCAAGTCGAATCTCAACGCAATCGCCGCAAAGGCGTAAAGAAGGCACTCCGGGCATGGTCTCTGCGCCGTTGACCAGGCGATATGGGGAAGCGGGCTGATCCCCGCATGATGTGCAGACATCGGCTTTACCCTCTGAAGTGACAACATGGCGGGACAATGCAGCGAGATTCGGTTCCACGCGTTCGACTATATACCACCAGAACGGTGTGTGTGGCTCGATCTCCTCCATGTGCTCCTCAAGCTGGTCTGGGTAATGTCTTTTGAGCCATTCATAGGCCACTTCCCTACGACACTGATCATAGCGTATGAGCGTTTCATACAGTGTAATCTCAAGACAAAAAGAATCGCGGGGATGTTGCCGTTGCGCCGCCTGAAGTTGTACGAGATTGATCGCAAAGCGAATCCCACCGCTGTAGGCTTCTTTGAGCGTACCTATACAATAGTCGCGTATAGGTTCATGTGGCGCGGTAAATTTGTCTATCAGTTCGTGGCTATATCGCCATGGATGCTTCGTGACCTCGATCTTCCAGATGTCGAGATAGCCGCTGCTCTTAAGTACAGTTGCGATAAGCGGATCGGCTTCTGGGTGATTTACAAGGAAATTATACAGGTCATCAAAATTCTCCACGCCTGGGTCAACAGAGCGCGCGGCGTTTAGTACGGCGTTTTGGGCATCATGCGTAGCCTGAATCGGGTTCGCATGATCGGAGAGCCGCGAGACTTCTTCAATTGAAATCGTTTCGAACTCTACTGGTAATTCCTCCAGCAGTTGGCTTTGGCGCAGATCTTCGGGTGAGCAGTAGTCCGTGTCCATGACAAGCTCTATGCCGGCCCTTTTATATGCGCGTGCAATCAGGCGAGAACAGAATTGCCTTCTGGATTCTGGCCTGCTCGTCGCCACGACTGATCGTACTGCTTCGGCAATGGAATAGCGTGCACCGATTTCAGCTCGAGCATACTCGATGACTTTCTCCAGAACCTGGCGGTCGGGAGGATTCTTCAGGCGGAAGTGAAGTGCTTGTTCGTTATCTTTGAAGAATTCACGCTGAAGATTGCGTGCTTGCACCCCATCCGAGGTCGAGTCGATGACGGAGCCGTGCTGCACGCAAATCATTGCATGAGATACTATGCCGCTGGTCGCGATGCGGATCGCCTTGCTGATCTTCCCGGGGCGTGCCGTTAGGAGAATATCTCCTCGTTGCACGCCGTTGATTTTAATGCGTTTCATGGCCCCTCCATAGTTCGGGCACATTCTTCCCACTTGATCGAACTGAGGCTAGTTGATCCCGGATTGGGCATGTTCGATTGCAATTCCTTTGCCTAGGGCTGCTGGCCGAACTTAACATCCAGGCCAACCAACCCTTCTGCATAGAACATGATGACGAATTGTCATTCGACACGGCAGAATCGGCCCGAGAAATGTCAATCAACGTGGTTTCCGGCAGCAGTTATATCAATTGTGAAATCTGATGAGAATGATCCGTTCTCTTGATCTCGGCCTGATCCCCGCGACGGATAGCCGTGCGGATTGCAGGCAACAATTGTTCGGCCAATTTTATAGTTGAAACTGAAATGTGTGTGGCCGTGCAGCCAGGCAGTGGGCTGGTATTGTTTGATCATGTCCGACAGGTCGGACACATAGGCTGCCGAAATCAAGTTATCCTCGTAAGCAGCGGCAATTGAGCCTCGCGCCGGCGCATGATGCGTGACAACGACCGTCGGCCCTCCAAATTCCTGGGCCAGCGTTTCTTCCAGCCAGGTGCGGGTTGTTTCGTGGATCTGGAGTGCATCAACTGGTCTGAACGTTCGGCCCTGCAATGCGATGAGCCTGTGATCGTTTAGACATTCTCCGGCATTCGACATGGCGGCAGTGGCTCGGTCTGGATCGAGAATTTCATAGTCGGTCCAAAGTGTGGCGCCGAGAAAGCGGGTTCCGCCCACAATGGCGACTTCCTGCTCGAGGAAATGCACCTCCCGCCCAGAGTCTCGAAGCCGTGCGGCGCCTAACCGCAGCTCTTCAATATCCTCGAGCAAGCTGCCCTTATAGAATTCGTGATTGCCGGCGACATAGATGATGGGAATCTCGAGAAACTCAGACACCTGCGACACGTAGTCCAGCGCCATACGTGGGCCGACTTCTATATCTCCGGCCAGCACCAGGACATCAGGCTGCTGCTTCTTCAGTTCGAGTAAAGAAGGCCCTCGATCTGGGTGCAGGTCTCGCCGCGGGCCAGGTTTCTCGAACTCACAATGTAGATCCGACATCAGGGCGATGCGCATGTCATCCCGCGACCGTTTTTGACGTGAAACAAGCTCTAATTTCATCGAATGAATTTAGGTACAGCACAAGGTCCGGAATCTGCTGATGCAGAATTGGAACCCGCGTCGACAAGTGGCGTAGTTTTAGAAACGCAATTCCGGATGCAGGCCGGCGCGTGCTGCCAAGGTCAGCAGCATGTCCAGGCTGAGGTCTTCCACCTTGCCCTTGATTAGCCTGGACACACGCCGCTGCGTGATGCCGAGTTGTCGTGCCGTCTCGGCTTGCGTCCAGCCTTGCTCCTTGAGCCGCTGCACGGTACGGATCATAACTTCGGCGCGGAGCTTCATTACCTCGGCTTCGGCGGGATCGAAGCCCAGATCGACGAATACATTGCCGCTGCCGTCGATGGTTCGGGTGTCATTCCCGATCATGCTCATCCTCCAATCAGCTTGTGCGGGCCGCTATTATTAAAGTTGCTCTCAGCCTGCCGCTGGTCACTTCCTGACATGTTCAACAGCTAGGCCGTACCCTTCCTGGCGCAGCAGCGGCATAAAGACCCTCATGAAGTTCCTTAACCTGGGTCTGCCGGCCGCACTCAGCATCCGAACCAGGCGGCCCCTCCGAATCCCGGTTTGCTTGGCCAGGCCCTTAAAGCCACAAGTGGCCTCCACGTAGTAGCCCATGGTTTGAAGGGCCATCCGGGGCTGACCGTTCAGCTGCTCTACTGCCTTCTCAAGCAGCCTTCTCCTAGCGGCGCGGCTCCGCCTGGCTCTGGAGACAATGGTTTGCTGGTCAGCTTTGGTCCGCGGCATGGCATACCTGCAGGTGGTTCCCCTGGTACCAGGCGGTCGTCGGGGCAGGCCGCCGGCCCCCGTCTAGACCGCATTGTGCCATGAAT
Organism: Alphaproteobacteria bacterium UBA7691; assembly: GCA_002482765.1. GTDB lineage: Bacteria > Pseudomonadota > Alphaproteobacteria > Ferrovibrionales > Ferrovibrionaceae > Ferrovibrio. Next base: position 13,046 of record DLGP01000017.1, on the reverse strand, counting down.
TCTGCCCGAGGACTGGATCTATAAAGTCTGGGCTGGTGGCCGGTTTCTATGTCGGTACGTGGCCAAATATGGGTGTTGTCAGAAAAGATGGTTATTTTGCCGGAAATTGTCAGAAAAGCTGGTGACAAATTGTCATTCGACTCGGTGCGACTCGCAGGAATCGGCCCAAAAATTGTCAACTAATGTGGTTTCCGACAGCCGCTGCCGGCGCGCTGGCCAATCCGCGCACCCGCTTTGTTGCCCTGAACGGCCTGCTGGATGCGCGCCAGGCGGCGCTGGCCGGGCCGTTGCTGGAAGCCGCCATCGGGCCGCATCTGCGCCTGATGGCACAGCCGATCCCGCCCGAAAGCATCTGGGAGATGAGCCGCAATTACAGCGAAATGCTGCCCAAGGTGATGCGCCAGCGCACCCTGCATCTGGATGCCGGCCAAAGCGCCGGGCGGCGCGCTGCCGAAGCCATCGGCCTGCTTGCCATGCTGCGCTCAGCCAGTTATCGCGCCTTTGCCGCCGCGCTGGCCGGCCGGCCGCTCAAGCGCAAATACGGCCTGCAAGCCATCGCCTATCATCCCGGCGATTATGCCGGGCCGCATAACGATCATCACCCCGAGGAGCCCGAGGCGCGGCAGGGCTATCTTGATCTGCATATCGGCTTTGTCACGCCCGGCGCGCGCAGCCAGTTGCTGGTTTATGCCAAGGCCGGGCATTTCAGCGAAGCGGTGGAGGTGGCGCGCAACGGGCTGGTCAATGCCTACCGGCTGCCCTTCTGGCATTACACCACGCCGCTGTTGGCCAAGCCGCGCCAGGCTGAAACCGCGCGGCGCTGGATCCTGCTCGGCACGTTTCTGTATCAGGCGGCGCCGGATCAGGGCGCCAGATAGCCGCCTTTTGGCTCTGGCCCCAGCGTGCCGCCGGCTTCCTTCACCGCGCGCTTATAGGCGGCTTCGGATTTATAGGCGCCCTGGGCCTTGAAATCGCTGGCCTTGGCCGGGCGCAATTCATGCGTGCGCGGCATCACCTTGTAGAGTTTGCCGTCATCACGGCCAATGATCGGGATCGGCCGGTTCCAGCGCGAATGCACCCGGCGGGCGCTGGCGCTGTGGCTTTTCATATTCTCCAGCTCTTCCGGATCGAAGGCGAAGATTTTCTCAAACGCGGCCGCCATTTCCCTGACAAAAGCGGGTTCGGCCAGATCAAGGCGATAGATCATCCAGCAGCGATCCTCAAAGGTCCAGTAGACCGAGAGGCCAAGCATTTCGCCCTGATTGCTATAGTAGGGGAAAAAAGGAAAGGCGCGGCAGGCGATGGTGCGGTTGTCGCGTTCGCAGAAAGCGGCGCCCTTGCATTCGATGGCGCAGGAATTACGCGGCAATTCCTTCACGATCTTGCGCGAGGTGGCGTCATTCGGCTTGTAATCGTACCACAGATCAGTGCGCGACTTGAGAAGCTGGTATTCGGATTTGTGCACCACCGGAATGGCATGGCCCGTGGTGCAGCAAACCGGCTGGCCGCCATTCAAGGGCGCACATTTGCGGCCACAATCGTATTTTGAGATCGAGGCGTTGAATTGCCGGTAAACGTCGCCGAAATGCTCCGGCGTGATTCGAGTCTTGCGCATGGCGCAGTATAGATTGGAATCAGCCGATCAGGAAACCGAGAAACACGATCAGCCCGGCATCGCGGTTGGCGCGGAACTTGATCAGGCAATCGGCCGGATCGTCGGGATTGAGCGTGGCCACCTGCCAGGCGAAATGGCCGGCCAGCGCCGCCAGGCAGAGCCAGAAGCACAGGCCCATGCCGGCGATCCAGCCGCAGAGCGCGATGCCCAGCCAGGCCGCCTGGAAAAAGCCGGCAATCCAGCGTCGCGCCTTGGTGCCAAACAGCCGCGCGGTGGATTTCACCCCCACCAGCGCGTCATCCTCCTTGTCTTGCAAGGCATAGATGGTGTCATAGCCCAGGGTCCAGATGATGCCGGCGGCATACAGCACCAGGGCTGAGGCATCCAGCCGGCCGGCGACTGCGGCATAACCCAGCACGGCGCCCCAGTTGAACGCCAGGCCGAGGAAAAATTGCGGCCACCAGGTGATCCGTTTCATGAATGGATAGATCACCACCAGAATCAGCGAGCCAGCGCCAAGCCAGATCGCCAGCGGATTCATGCTGATCAGGATCAGCAGGCCGATCAGGCATTGTGCCGCCAGCCAGAACCAGGCTTGCAGCAGGGTGACCTGGCCGGCCGAGATCGGGCGTTGCCTTGTGCGCGCCACCTGGGCGTCGAAATCACGGTCGGCAATATCATTGAAGGTGCAGCCGGCACCGCGCATCACAATGGCGCCGATGCCGAACAGGGCCAGCAGCAGCAGGTCTGGCAGCGCGGCGCCCGCTGGCCGTGCCAGGGCAATCGACCACCAGCCGGGCAGCAGCAGCAGCCAGGTGCCGATTGGCCGGTCGAGCCGCGACAGCCGCGCATAGGGCCGCCAGGCCGGCGGCAGCCAGCGCCCGACCCAATGGCGGTCAAGCGCGTCAGCGGGCGCGATATCCTCAGGGGTGACTTCCGGTTCCGGCTTTGTCATAACGCTTTTCGGATAATCCTAAGCGCAAGGCGGCACAAGCATCATGGCCAGCATGGCCCGACTTTACGTGGCGAGCGATCTGCAAGCCGGCGCCGACCTGGCGCTGGACGAGGCGGCCGCACATTATCTGCGCCATGTGCTGCGGCTAGGCGAGGGGGCCACGCTTCGCCTGTTCAATGGCCGCGATGGCGAATATGCCGCCACGCTTGGGCTGGCTGGCAAACGCGGCGCCATGGTGCGGCTTGGCGAGCAGACACAGCCCTATCGCGCGCCGCGTGATCTCTGGCTCTGTTTTGCGCCGATCCGCCAGGGCCGGATCGAATTTCTGATCGAAAAGGCCACCGAACTTGGTGCTGCCCGGCTGGTGCCGGTGCTGACCCAGCGCACCCAGTTGCGCCAGATCAATGCGGTGCGGCTGGAAGCGCATGTAAAAGAAGCTGCCGAACAATGCGAACGGCTTGACCTGCCGGCTCTGGCGCCGCTGGTGCCGCTGGAAACCATGCTGGCGCAATGGCCGGCCGAGCGGCGGTTGTTTGCCTGCCTGGAGCGCCAAGCGGCGCCCGGCCTGCTGGCGGCTTTGCAGGGCTTGCCGCCGGGTGGGCCGCTGGCGATATTGATCGGGCCTGAAGGTGGTTTTGCACCGGAAGAGGCCGAGCGTATTGTGGCCTGGGAATTTGTCACGCCGGTGTCGCTGGGTGAGACTATCCTACGCGCCGAGACGGCGGCTTTGGCGGCCCTGGCGCTCGCCCAGGCGGTATTGAGCAGACCCTAGACAAGCGGCGGCATCTGCGCCATATGCGCTCAGCCGGCGCGGGAAGCCCACTGCTGCGGTCGATTTTTTGTAACGATAACAAGAAGCAACGAGGTTTCCATGTCCGGCCCGGCCCAAGCCCCCGAGACCCCGATCACCGACTTTTCCCAGCTCGTTGCCTATATCGCCGAGGGCTGCAAGCCCAAGCAGGATTGGCGCATCGGCACCGAACACGAAAAGCTGGCCTATACCGCGCATGATTTCCGCCCGATGCCCTATGATGGCCCCACCGGCATCGGCCGGCTGTTGCAGGAATTGCAGCGTTTCGGCTGGCAGCCGGTGCAGGAGAATGGCAAGACCATCGCGTTGCTGCTCGACAACCAGTCGATCACGCTGGAACCGGGCGGGCAGTTCGAATTGTCGGGCGCGCCGCTGGAAACCATCCATCAGACCTGTGTTGAGGTCAGCACCCATCTCAAGCAGGTGCGCCAGGTGGGTGAGGAGATGGGCATCGCCATGGCCGGCCTCGGCATGCAGCCAAAATGGCGCCGCGCCGATATCCCGATGATGCCCAAGGGGCGCTACAAGATCATGACCGAGTATATGCCCAAGAAGGGCAATCTCGGCCTCGACATGATGTATCGCACCTGTACCGTGCAGGTGAATCTCGATTTCTCCTCCGAAGCCGATATGGTGCAGAAATTCCGCACCGGCCTGGCTTTGCAGCCGCTCGCCACGGCTTTGTTCGCCAATTCGCCGTTCACCGAGGGCAAGCCGAACGGCTTCCTCAGTTTCCGCAGCCATATCTGGACCGATACCGACCCCGATCGCAGCGGCATGTTGCCGTTTGTGTTCGAGGACGGCATGGGCTTTGAGCGCTATGCGCGCCATGCGCTCGATGTGCCGATGTATTTTGTCTACAAGGACGGCCAGTATATCGATGCCTCGGGCCAGAGTTTCCGCGACTTCATGGCCGGCAAACTGCCCGCCTTGCCGGGCGAATTGCCCACCTTGCGCCATTGGGCCGATCACCTCACGACGTTGTTCCCCGAAGTGCGCATGAAGCGTTTCCTGGAAATGCGCGGCGCCGATGGCGGGCCGTGG
>DLGP01000017.1:180-8568 GCA_002482765.1 Alphaproteobacteria bacterium UBA7691 | reverse complement strand
ACGACCAGTCGGCGCTGGATGCGGCCTGGGATTTGTGCAAGGACTGGACGCATGAGGAACGCGCCATGCTGCGTGTCGATGCGCCGAAATATGGCCTGCACACGCCGTTCCGTGGCGGCACGCTGCAAAATGTGGCGCGTGAGATGGTGAAGATTGCGCAAGCTGGCCTGCGCGCCCGCAACTGCGTTTCGCCGGCCGGCGAGGATGAAACCCATTTCCTCGAACCCTTGCAGGCGATTGCCGAAAGCGGCGAGACGCCAGCGGAAGCCCTGCTCAAGCTGTATAACGGGCGCTGGAACCGCTCGGTCGATCCGGTTTTCACCGAACTGGCTTATTGAGCCAGGCTTGCAGCCGCGCCGGTTCGTAAAGCGAGCCGGGCGCGGCATCCAGCAGGGCGCGGGGCGGATTGCTGGCCGCCTGGCCCAACCGGTTGAGGGCAGCCCGGGCCGCCGGCCAATGCCCCGCTTCTGCCTGCTCGGCAATGGCGCGTAGATCCTGCGACCAGGCTTCCAGTATCTGGCGCGGCGGCGGCGCCTCGAACCGCTCATGCATGAAGCCGATCTGGCCGCGCAGCATGGTGGCGACGCGCCCGCTCAAGGCCACATTCTCCTCGGCCAGCGGCAGCCGCAGCACGCCGAGCGCCCGGTTGAAATCGTCGAGATCAGTTTGCAGCGTGAGGCGCTTATCGGGCGCTTGGGTCGGGCGCAACACCTGCTGATAGGCCACCAGGGCATCGAGCAGCAAAGCATCCGGCTCATTGCCGTCAAATTCCAGCACGATCACGTTGCGGGTGAATTCGCGCAAGGTAGTCATGCGCCGGTCATGCCCCAGGCGCGGCTTGGCGCCAACGCCGCGCAGGCTCGGGATCAGCAGCGGATTGGCGCGGCCATCCTCGGCGCGCGCCGACCACAGGCTGTGGCTGACATCGACATGGCCGGGCCGGTCAGACAGGCGCGGGATGAAAAAATGCCGGTTGGCATCGCCATTCGGATGGCAGGCCTGGCAGGACAGCCCGGCCTTGCGCGCATTGCCGCCCAGCACATCCGGGCTCCGAAAGGCGAGGCGCCCATATTCCACATAAAACGATTGCTGCCTGCCGCCGGCCAGATTTTCTGCCGGCCGGCTGGTCAATTCGGGCAGGTTCAGTGAACCGGGCGGCAGCCATTCCAGCGCGCCGCGCAAGGATTGCGCCGGTGCTGCCGCAGGCAGCAAACATGCCAGCAGCAGCGCAGCAAGCCGGGCTGGGTCAGCCCACTGCATCCGGCAATTGGTGATTCATCTCGCGCGCCGGCTGGTCGCATTCACAATCGCCCAGCAGCTTGGCCGGCACGCCCGCCGCCGTGCAATGCGGCGGCACCGGGATCAGTACCACACTGCCGGCGCCGATCTTGGCGCCCTCGCCGATCTCGATATTGCCCAGGATATTGGCGCCGGCCCCGATCAGCACGCCGCGCCGGATTTTCGGATGGCGGTCGCCGGTTTCCTTGCCAGTGCCGCCCAGCGTCACATTTTGCAGCAGCGAGACATTATCCTCGATCACGGCGGTTTCGCCGATCACCACGCCGGTGCCATGGTCGATCAGGATGCCGCGGCCAAAGCGCGTGGCCGGATGGATATCCACCTGGAACACTTCCGAGCAGCGGCTCTGGATCAGAAAGGCCATGGTCTCGCGGCCTTGATGCCACAGCCAATGCGCGATGCGATGGCTCTGGATCGCCAGAAAACCCTTGAAGAACAGTAGCGGCTTCATATAGCTGCGGCAGGCCGGGTCGCGCTCATTCACCGCCACAAGATCGGCGCGCACGGCATGGCCGATATCGGGATCGGCGGTCAGCGCCTGATTGATCACTTCGCGCATCATCAGTGGCGAAATGTCGGAATTGCCCAGCCGCTGCGCCAGTTGATAGCTCAGCGCATCCTCCAGTCGCTGGTGATGCAGCACCGAGGCATGCACCAGGCTTGCCAGCAAAGGCTCCTGCGCCACCGCTTCGGCGGCTTCCAACCGGATCCGGCTCCACACCGGATCGTGGCTCACAATCTTGTTGGCTATTGCCGTCATCGTCTTCTCCCCCACCAGGGCCGGACCCGCCATTGCAGGCTCGCAACTATAGCTTCAGGCGGCAGTGCCGCCCACGGTCAATCCCTCGATCAGCAAGGTCGGCTGGCCAACGCCCACCGGCACACCCTGGCCGCTTTTGCCGCAGGTGCCAACCCCGGCATCAAGCTGCAAATCGTTGCCCACCGCGCGCACCTTGGTCAGCACATCGGCGCCAGCGCCGATCAGCGTGGCGCCCTTGATCGGGGCGCCCACCTTGCCATTCTCGATCAGGTAGGCCTCGGTACAAGCGAACACGAACTTGCCCGAGGTGATGTCGACCTGGCCGCCGCCGAAATTCACCGCATAGATGCCCTTGTCCACGCCGGCCAGGATTTCCGCCGGGTCGCGGTCGCCGGCCATCATGTAGGTGTTGGTCATGCGCGGCATCGGGCTATGGGCAAAGGATTCTCGGCGCCCGTTGCCGGTCGGCTTCATGCTCATCAATCGGGCATTGAGGCGATCCTGCATGTAGCCCTTGAGAATGCCATCCTCAATCAGCACGGTATTCTCGGTCGGCGTGCCTTCATCATCCACAGTCAGCGACCCGCGCCGCCGATCCAGCGTGCCGTCATCAACAATGGTGACACCCGGCGCCGCCACGCGCTGGCCCAGCAGGCCGGCAAAGACCGAGGTTTTTTTGCGGTTGAAATCGCCTTCCAGGCCATGGCCGATGGCTTCATGCAGCAGGATTCCGGGCCAGCCCGGCCCCAGCACCACCGGCATTTCGCCAGCCGGCGCCGGCACCGATTCCAGATTGGTCAGCGCCATGCGCAAAGCCTGATCCACTTCGGCCTGCCAATGCGCCGGATCAAAATACTTGGCAAAGCTGATGCGGCCACCGGCGCCACGACTGCCGCTTTCCTGGCGGTCGCCCTGGCCGGCCACCACCGAAACATTCAGCCGCACCAGCGGGCGGATATCTTCCACCAGCGTGCCATCGGCGCGCAGGATCACCACGGCCTGCCATGATCCCGCCAGCGACGCGCTGACCTGCCGCACACGGCTATCCTTGGCGCGGGCATAGGCGTCGATATCCTGCAACAGCTTCACTTTGCGCTCGAAGCCGATTTCGGCCAGCGGGTTGTCGTCGCCATAGAGATGCCGGTTGGTGGCCAATGGCGGCGCCGCCATTTCGCCGCCATGGCCGGCGCGCACGGCGCGCACCGTGCTGGCGGCGCGCCGCATCGCCGCTTCGCTCAATTCAGAGGCATGGGCATAGCCGGTCTGCTCGCCCGAAACGGCGCGCAGGCCAAAGCCCTGGCTGGTGTCGTAACTGGCCGATTTGAGCCGGCCATCATCAAAGCTCAGCGATTCAGACTGGCTGTATTCCAGGAATAATTCACCATCATCGGCGCCTTGCAGGGCATCGCCGACCAGGTATTCCAGCCGGCTGCGGTCCAGCCCGGCGCGGGTGAAGAAAAGCTCTTGGGCGGTATCGACGCCGGGCATTGGACTATATCCTCTGGAAAAGCTTGCTGGAAACAATATGGCGCAGGCTGGGCGGAAATACAGCCCCCGGCAAGCGCGGCCCGGCAGGGGGAGGGGTCAGCGTCGGCGCCGGTCGCTTTGGCGCAGCAATTCCGCCATTGCCTCGGCCGGCACCGGCCGGCTGATCAGGTAGCCCTGCAACTCACTACAGCCGACGCCGCGCAGGAAATCGCGCTGTGCTTCGGTCTCCACGCCCTCTGCCACCACCGGCAGATCAAGGCCCTTGGCCATACCGACCATGGCGCGCACCAGGGCAACATCCTTCTCATTGACCGGCAGATCGGTGATGAAGGCGCGGTCTAGCTTGATCTTGCGGATCGGCAGGCGCTGGATGTAGCTCAAAGACGAATAGCCGGTGCCGAAATCATCCAGGGCAGCATCGATGCCGATATCGGCCAGTTCCTGAATCGCCCGCACGGTCTCTTCCATATTCTCGATCGCGGCCTGCTCGGTGATCTCGATGCCCAGGAAGGGGATCAGGTCCGGCTCACGCGCCGCCATGGCGCGGAAATAGCCCGGCAGGTCGTCGCGCACAAATTGCTGGCCGGAGACATTCACAAACACCCGGCGCGGCGCCACGCCGTCACGGCGCCATTGCCGCACTTGCTCGGCAACATGGCCCAGCACCCAGCGGGTGATCGGCACGATGGCGCCACTTTCCTCGGCCAGCGGAATGAATTCCGCCGGTGAGACGGTGCCGAGTTCCGGGTGCTGCCAGCGCAGCAGGGCTTCCATGGCCGCCACGGCGCTGCTGCCGGCTTCCACCACCGGCTGGTAAACAACATGGAACTCCTCGTTCTGCACCGCCGAGTCGAGATTGAGGGTCAGGCGCAGACGGCGCTCGGCGGCCCGGGTCATTTCCGGGCTGTAGAAGCGGGTGGAATCACCGCCTGCCGACCGCACCAGCTTCTGCGCCAGTTCGGCCTTGGCCAGGGCCTCGTTGATCTTCTCGCCCGGATCATCAAGGATCGCCGCGCCCATGGAAATCTTCAGCGACAGCACACGCCCCTCGGCCGCCACCGGGCGGGTGAGATGGGCGTGCAGCGCCTGAGCCAGATTGAGTGCGTTGTTCAGATCATGCGCGGCGGCCAGAGCCGCATATTGATCGGCAGCGATACGGCCCACCAAAGCCTCGCGCGGCAGGCCCTCGCCCAGCCGCTCAGCGACGATTTTCAGCACTGTGTCGCCGACATGGAAGCCAAAGCCTTCGTTGATATCGCGGAAGGAATCGACATCAAGGTCGAACAATACCCACAGGCCGGGTTCAACCCGGTGCTGCGCGCCAAGCATACGCTCGGCCTCGGCGATGAAGCTGGCGCGGTTCAGCACCCCGGTCAGGGGATCGTTGCGACTGGCGAATTCGGCGCGCAATTCCACATCGCGGCGATCCGAGATATCGCGCATCACCCCGATGAAACCGGGTTCGCCGCCATTGTCGAATTCGCCGACACTGAGATGAATTGGGAAGATTTCGCCGGTTTTCTTGCGCCCCAGCGTGTCGCGGCCGAGACCCAGAATCTTGGCCCGCTTTGTATTCAGGTAGTTGCGGATATAGCTGTCATGCCCGGTGCGGAACGGCTCCGGCATCAGGATGCGCACATTCTGCCCCACCAGATCGAGTGGATCATAGCCGAACAGCCCGGCGCCCACCGCGCTCATCGACACGATGGTGCCATGGCGGTCGATCACCAGCACACCTTCGCCCATGGTATCGAGCAGCACGCGCAAGGTTTCGCCGGCAGAGGCATCAAGCTGGCCACGATGTTCCGCCGCCCCGCCCGGCGGATCATCCGGCACACGGCTCGCCGGCTGCGCCGCCGGGCGGGGCGCAGGGGCAGGAGGCGGCTCTATTGGTGCCACCCAATGGTCGTCGATTTCGCCCAGCAGGCGCCAGGCCGGAAAAATGAGCTGTGCCTGAGTGCCAACGCCAACGGTGCTGCTCAGGCTTAGCGAGCCGCCATGCAGCTCCATCAGCCGCTTGGAAATGCTCAGACCCAGGCCGGTGCCGCCATGCTGGCGCGCCACCTCGGCCTTGGCGAGCTGGAACGGTTCAAAGATATGTTCCAACCGGTCGGGTGGGATGCCGATGCCGCTATCCACCACATTCAGCGTCAGGCCACCATCTTCGGTGGTGCGGTACACCACATCGATTGTGCCGCCGGCGGGGGTGAATTTCACTGCATTGCCCAGCAGATTGATCAGCACCTGTTTCAGCACACGCTCGTCGGCGCGAAGCTGCGGCAGGCTTTCCGGGCACAGATTACGCAGCACGGCGCCGGCGCGCTCCGCCTGCGGCCGCACCATGGTCAGCGCCGAAGCGATCACCGATGCCAGCTCCACCGGCTTTTCGTCCAGCGCATAATAGCCGGCCTCGATGCGCGACATATCAAGAATATCGCCGATCACCGCCAGCAGATGGGTGCCCGAGGCATTGATGTCGCGGGCATAGTCGACATAACGCGGGATGCCGACCGAGCCGAACATCTGGTCGCGGATGATTTCCGAGAAGCCGATGATGGCATTCAGCGGTGTGCGCAATTCATGGCTCATATTGGCCAGGAACTGGCTTTTGGCCCGACTCGCTTCCTCAGCCCGGCGCAGCGCCGCCTCAATGCGGCGCTGCTGGCGATATTGCTCGGTAATGTCGCGGCCCGAGCCGCGATAGCCCATGAAATGTCCGTTGGCGTCAAAAACCGGCTTGCCGTTGATTTCGGTCCACATCTCCTGATGGTTGTGGATGGTGCAATAGCGAAAGCTGCGAAACGGTTCGCGGCGCTCCAGCTGGCGCCGGTGTTCCTCCCAGAAGGCTTCGTCGGTATCTTCCTGGCTACCGGCCATCTCCCAGCGCCGCATGCCCAGCAGGCGCGTCCGCTGGTCGTTGGAAAAAGCGTAACTACTCTCGGAAATCCAGGAATAACGATGCTCGCTATCGGTTTCCCAGAACCAGTCCGAGGCTAATTCGGCAAAGTCGCGGATTTTATGTTCTGCGACTTGCAGGGCGGCCTGATGCAGTTGCGCCGGATCATTCGCTTCGGCGATCACCACTAGGGCGCCGGTGCTGCCATCCTCCTGGCGCACTGGCGCGATGGTTATGCTCTGGCATAACCAGCCACTGGCCCAGCGCAGCAGTTGGTTCAGCACCTGGCGGCTGCCGGATTGCGCCGCAGCTTCCAGATGTGGCTTCAGCCGCTCTGCTTCGCCTAACGCGAATCCGATGGAAAAATCCTGCCTCGCCAGCCCGGTGCTGGGCAGTGCGGCAATCGCCGCATACGCATTATTGCAGGCGAAATAGCTGTAGGTGCCGTCAGTACGGCACTCAAGCGCAAAGGCTGGCCGGTCGAGCCATTCCAGCACATCTTGCGTCAGCTTTTTTTGCGCCGGATCGAGCATGCGCGGTCCCCTCTGCCGGTGCAGCTTAGAAGCTGCCCGGCCCAGGCGCAAGAGCAAGCAAAATCAAAGCGTAAGGGGCGTTATGCCGGAGCAAAATGGCATAGCGACAAATCGTCGCACAAAGTGCCGGGGCTGGGCGACACGGGCGCTTCGGTGTATGTTCCGCCCTGGAAAACTAGAACCCTGCCCGAGCAGTAGCGAGGAATTGGACGATGCGGCGGATTTTTGATCGGCGCCCGGCGGGCGCTGCGCCCCGGATGCTTTTGATTGCGGCGGCCCTGATGGGCGCCTTTGCGGCCCTGTTCGGTGGCTTGGGCGATGCCCTGGCCGAAGTGCCGCAGCAGTTGCCCAAGGCCTGGGCGCTGAATTACCAGGATGCCGCCAGCCCGGTGATGCAGGAAGTGGAGCGTTTCCACAATCTGCTGATGTGGGTGATCACCCTGATCACCATCTTTGTGCTGGCCCTGCTGGTTTATGTGATGGTGCGCTTCCGCGCCTCGGCCAATCCGGTGCCGTCCAAGACCTCGCATCACACCCTGGTTGAAGTTGTCTGGACCGTGGTGCCGATCCTGATCCTGGTGGTGATCGCGGTGCCGTCGTTCAAGCTGCTGTATTATGGTGACAAGACCAAGGAAGCCGGCCTGACCATCAAGGCGATTGGCAAGCAGTGGTTCTGGACCTACGAATATCCGGATAACGGCAACTTCACCTTTGACGCCATTCTGGTGCCGGAAAAGGACCTGAAGCCGGGCCAGCCGCGCCTGCTGGAAACCGACAACACCGTGGTGGTGCCGGTTGATACCAATGTGCGCCTGCTGGTGACTGCCGCCGATGTGATTCATGCCTGGGCCATGCCGGCCTTCGGTGTGAAGAAGGATGGCGTGCCGGGTCGTCTCAACGAGACCTGGTTCCGCGCCGACCGCGAAGGCCTGTTCTATGGCCAATGCTCGGAAATCTGCGGCGCCTATCACGGCTACATGCCGATCAAGTTGCAGGTCGTGTCCAAGGAAGCCTTCGCCAAGTGGGCGGAGGAGGCCAAGCAGAAATTCGCTTCCGTCGATGGCCCGTCGCCGCGGCTTGCCGCCGCCGACGCGACCGCCCAGTAAATCGACCAATCTCGCGTCAAGGGGAACGCCATGGCCCAGGCTCACGCTAACGCCGCCCACGATACTCATGATCACCACGATCACCCGACCGGTTTCCGCCGTTGGGTGTATTCGACCAATCACAAGGATATCGGCACGCTGTATCTGATCTTCGCGGTTTGCGCGGGTCTGATCGGTGGTCTGATGTCGGTGCTGATGCGCGCCGAACTGATGAACCCCGGCAACGGCATCCTGGGCGACAACCACCACCTGTTCAACGTGCTGGTGACCGGCCACGGCCTGATCATGATCTTCTTCATGGTGATG
>DLGP01000017.1:0-133 GCA_002482765.1 Alphaproteobacteria bacterium UBA7691 | reverse complement strand
GGCCTTCCCGCGCATGAACAATATTTCGTTCTGGCTGCTGATCCCGGCCATCGGCCTGCTGTTCATCTCGATCTTTGTGCCCGGCCCGGCCGGCGGCAACGGCATGGGTGGCGGCTGGACGATCTATCCGCCG
>DLGP01000031.1 GCA_002482765.1 Alphaproteobacteria bacterium UBA7691 | reverse complement strand
GCTGAAAGCCATGCAGTCGGATGGGCTGGGCGGGTTGGGTCATGATCGGGGCTCCTTGCTGCTGGCCCCACTATGATCTTTCAATTCAAGATGATAATATATCGATTCTGCAATTCACTATTTCATAAAATGGAATAATGGACCGTTTCGCCTCGATCCGCGCCTTTCTGGCAGTGGCGGAAGCCAAAAGTTTCGCCGCTGCCGCCCAGAAGCTGCGCCTGTCACCGCCGGCTGTGACCCGGGCGGTGGTGGCCTTGGAGGAAAAACTCGGCGCCCGACTGCTGCATCGTACCACCCGGGTGGTGCAACCGACCGAGGCCGGGCTGCGCTTCATGGCCGATGCCCGGCGTATCCTGATGGACTTGGAAGAAGCCGAACGTTCGGCTGGCGGCCTGCATGGCGAGCCACGCGGTGTGCTGACCATGACCGCCTCGGTGCTGTTCGGCCGCCGCCATGTCGCACCGGTGATACTGGATTTCCTGCCGCATTATCCCGGCATCGATCTGCGGCTGATGTTGGCCGACCGCGTGATCGACATGGTGCAGGAAGGTTTTGACCTGGCGGTACGGATCGCTGAACTGGCCGATTCCGGCCTGACCGCCTTGCGGCTTGGCCAAGTGCGGCAGGTGATCTGCGCGGCGCCAGACTATTTGGCGCGCCATGGCCGCCCGGTTCGGCCGGCCGATTTGGCGCAGCATGGCGCAATCCTGTTTTCCGACAGCGCCGCACCACGGCCCTGGAAATTCAACACGGATAGCGTGGCGCCGCACTCACAGCTCTGCGTCAACTCCGTGGAAGTGGCAATTACCGCAGCACGGCGCGGCCTAGGGCTGACCCGGGTGTTATCCTACATGATCGCAGAGGAACTACAGAGCGGCGCACTGGAAATACTGCTGCCCGAGTATGAGCCGGCCCCGCTGCCGGTACATCTGGTGCATCGCGAGGGACAATGGCCAAATGCCCGGCTACGCGCCTTCATCGATTTCGCGGCGCCACGATTACGCGCCGATCTGGCGGCGCTGCCGGCCTAAGCTACTCTGCCGCCTCGGCCAGTTTCAAACACCGCGCCCAATGCGCCGGACCCAGCGTCACCGGCTCGGGCTGGATCGTATCGCAGCCTTCGCCGACCTGCTTGCAGCGCGGTGCAAAAGCACAGCCCGGCGGCAATTTGCTCAGATCAGGCGGGGCGCCGGGAATCGCATCCAGCCGCGCGCCCTTCATGGCGCCATGAGCACGGAAGGTCAGCAGGCCCTTGGTATAGGGATGGCTGGGATTGCGGATCACATCGCGCACCGGGCCGGTTTCCACGATGCGGCCGGCATACATCACGGCAATACGATCAGCCACTTCCACCGCCACGCCGATATCATGCGTCACCAGGATCACCGACAGGCCGAGTTCACGCTGCAATTCCCTGAGCAACAGCAGAATCTGAATCTGCACTGTGGCATCCAGCGCCGTGGTCGGCTCGTCGGCCAGCAGCACCTGCGGATTGCAGGCCAAGGCCAGGGCGATCATGGCGCGCTGGCGCATGCCGCCCGACATTTCATGCGGATAGGCTTTCAGCCGGCGTTCCGGCGACGGAATACGCACCCGCTTCAGCGCTTCCAGCGCCCGCTCCTCAGCCGCCGCCTTGCTCACGCCGGGCTCGTGCTTTCGGATGCCTTCAGTGATCTGCGCACCCACGGTATAGACCGGATCAAGTGCCAGCAGCGGTTCCTGAAAGATCATCGACACGGTCTTGCCGCGAAACCCAGTCAGCGCCGCCCCTTTCAGCGCCATCACATCCTGCCCCAGCACCTTGATACTGCCGGCCATCTCGGTGCGCTGTTCCGGATGCAGCCGCAACAGCGAGCGCAGGGTGACACTCTTGCCCGAGCCGGATTCACCCAGCAGGGCCACCACTTCGCCGCGCCCGACTTGCAGGTCGACACCATTCACCGCATTGACCTTGCCGCGCCCGCCTTTGAAGGCCACAGTCAGATTACGGATATCAACTACCGGTTCCTCGTTCATGCTGCCACCTCGATTGCCGGGCCGGCCTGGGGATGGCCGCTGCCGGGCTGGCGCATCAGGCAGGCGCTGTCATGCAGCTCTGCCACGCTGGCCAGCACCGGCACCTGGCTGGAGCAGATCGGCGCAACATGGCGGCAGCGGGTATGAAAACGGCAGCCTGGCGGCGGATCAATCGGATTGGGGGGATCGCCAAATAGCGGCGCTTCCATGGTGCGGTTATCCGGGTCCATCGCCGGCATCGAATTCAGCAAGGCCGCCGTATAGGGATGGCTCGGCGCAGCAAACAGGCTTTCCGACGGGCCGATCTCCGCCACCTTGCCGAGATACATCACCATCACCCGGTCGGAGACAAAATTCACCACA
Source organism: Alphaproteobacteria bacterium UBA7691 (assembly GCA_002482765.1). Taxonomy (GTDB): domain Bacteria; phylum Pseudomonadota; class Alphaproteobacteria; order Ferrovibrionales; family Ferrovibrionaceae; genus Ferrovibrio. Next base: position 109,952 of record DLGP01000031.1, on the reverse strand, counting down.
TTCAGATCATGCGAGATGAAAATGTAGGTCAGGCCAAACGCATCCTTGAGGTCGAGCAGCAGGTTGAGCACCTGCGCCTCCACCGATTTGTCGAGCGCCGAGACGGCTTCATCCAGGATCACCAGGCGCGGCTCCAGTGCCAGCGCACGGGCAATATTGATACGCTGGCGCTGACCGCCGGAAAGTTCATGCGGATAGCGGCCGGCAAAACGACGCGGCTCCAGGCCAACACGGTGCAGCAGGTCATGCCCCCGCGCCAGGGCTTCCTTGCGCGGCACGCCATGCACCTGCGGCGCAAAGGCGATGGAATCTTCGATGGTCAGGCGCGGATTAAGCGAGGCGTAACTATCCTGGAACACCATCTGGGTCTGGCGCCGGAATTGTGTCAGGCTGATTTCCTCACCCACAGCCTCGCCGTCAAACACGATGCGGCCGGCATCCGGTTCGATCAGATGCATCAGCAGCCGCGCGGTGGTGGATTTGCCGCAGCCGCTTTCTCCAACAATGCCGAGCGTCTCGCCCTTCATCAGATCAAAATCGACACCATCCACCGCGCGCACCACGGTCTTGTTGCGCCCGAACAGGCCCTTGCTGACCGGAAAATGTTTGATCAGCCCCTTAACGCTGAGCAACGGCTGGCGCGGGCCACCCCGATCCTCCGGATGATGCAGGGCATCGGCAATTTGGTTTTCCGGCTGGTCGGTCATGCGCGCACATCCATCGCCGAACGCAGGCTGTCGGAGAACAGATTGAAGGAGATCGAGGTGATGAAGATCATCGCGCCGGGCAAAGCCGCCACCAGCGGATTGACATAAATCGCAGTGCGCAGCGTGTTGAGCATCAGGCCCCATTCCGGCTCGGGCGGCCGCACGCCCAGGCCGAGAAAACTAAGCCCGGAGGCCAGGATCATCGCCACCGAGATCAGGCTGGTGGCATAAACAAAGATCGGGCTGAGCACATTACCGAGCACATGCACCCGCACGATGGTGAAGCCGCTGGCACCCGAGGCCCGCGCGGCTTCCACATAATCGCGGTTACGCACCTGGGTGGTGACGCTTTCCGCCACACGGGCAATCGGCGGGATGAACACGATAGTGAGCGAAACCAGCGCATTGGTCAGGCCGGCACCAAGGGCGCCCGACAAAGCCACCGCCAGCAGCACCGAGGGGAAGGCGTAAAAGACATCAATGGTGCGCATGATCGCGGTATTGATCCGGCCGCCGACAAAGCCGGCGAAGATACCGAGGCCGGAACCGACGACAAAGGCCATCAGCACCGGCGTCACCCCCATGAAAAGCGACAGCCGGGCGCCATAGATCAGGCGCGACAGCATGTCTCGGCCCAGTTCATCGGCGCCCAGCGGGAAACCCGGCGTGCCGATCGGCCGCAGGCGGCGCAGCATCGAGCCTTTGAACGGATCAGCCGGCGCAATCAGCGGCGCGAATATCGCCATCAGCACCAGCAGCACAATCACGCCCAGCGCCAGCATGGCCACCGGATCGCGGCTCAGGCGGCCGATCACGCCACGCCAATAGCCTTGCGACACTTCAATCGGCTGCACTTTCGCCGCCGCGGCATCCATTGTCCCAACCGCCATGGTTCAGCTCCGCTGGATGCGCGGATCGAAGGCTGTTTGCAGCACATCGACCAGCAGGTTGAGCAACACAAAGAACATCGCCAGCACCAGGATGGTGCCTTGCAGCAGCGGCAGATCGCGCTGGAAGATGGCGGCATTAAGCAGAAAGCCGGTGCCGGGCCAGGAAAACACGGTTTCGATCAGGATCGAGCCACCAAGCAGATAACCAAGCTGCAAGCCCATCACGGCCAGCGCGGTGGGCGCGGCATTCTTCACTACATGGCGGAACACACCGCCATCAGCCAGGCCCTTGGCGGCCAAAGCCGAGACAAAATCCTGTGACAGGATATCGGCGACCAGGGCGCGGATGGTGCGCGCCACCACGCCCATGGGGATCACCGACATGGTGATGGCCGGCAGGATCAGATAACGGAAATGCTCCCAATCCGGCTTCCAATCGCCTGACCCGCCGGGGCCGGCGCCGGTGGCCGGCAGCCAGTTAAGCTGCACCGAGAAGATGATCACCAGCACCATGCCGAGCCAGTAATGCGGCACGCTGACACCCAGCACCGACAGCATGGAAGCCAGCCGATCCAGCGGCGAATTGCGGAAATAGCCGGCAACAAAGCCAAACAGGCAGCCGAAGAAAAAACCGATCAGGGTGGCGACAAAAGCCAGGATCAGCGTGTTGCTGACGGCGCGCATCACCTCGCTGAGCACTGGTCGGCCGGAGGCAATTGAATTACCCAGATCGCCGATAAAGACTTTGCCGAGCCAGATGACATATTGCACCGGCAATGGCTTGTCGAAGCCATAGGCGGCGCGCATCGCGGCCTGCTGTTCGGCCGAGGCATCAATCGGCATGATCGCAGTAAGCGGATCACCGGGCGTGATATGCACCAGCAGGAAACAGACAATGCTGACGCCAAAGGCAACCGGCAACACATAGAGCAGGCGCTTCAAGGCATAGATCAGCATGGCATTTCCTGGCTGGGGCGGAAGTCAGGCAAAAAATTGGCCGGCAGCCACATCAAGCAGCCGCCGGCCAGGGCTTACTTGGCCATCGTGATCGGCGAGAAATCCTGGAACCAGTTCTGCGCCTGCACGAAGTTCTTGACCTTGCTGCTCATGGCACGCGCATTCACATCATGCGTCACCATCAGGAACAGCGCTTCGTCAACATACTTCTCATGCACCTTGCGCATCACCTTGTCCTGCTCGGTGGCATCAAAGGTGTTGCGCACCTCGTCAAACAGCTTGTCCATCGCCGGGTCGCTGTAATGGCCCCAATTGGTGCCATTCGGCGCCACCAGGTTGCTTTGCAGGTGACGGATCACGCCGGTGAACGGGTCCTGGATGAAGTAGGTGAAGTTGATCGACGTGCCGCCGCGTGCCGCTTCGCTCTTGGCGCCAGCCCGCCAGATATTGATGAGCTGGTTCCATTCCACCACTTCAAAGTCGATCTGGATGCCGATCTCGGCCAGGCTCTGTTGCACAAATTCATTCATTGGCAGCGGCAACATCTGGCCCGAACCCGAAGGCGAAATCAGCGCCTTGGTCTTGAGCGGCTTGTCGGGGCCGAAACCGGCTTCCTTCATCAGCTTCTTGGCTTCGGCCACATCATACCGAACCTTGAAAGTGGGATTGCCGAACCACTGGTTACCCGGCGGGAAAAAACCCTCGGCAGGGATCATCAGGCCGCCGAGCAATTCCTTGAGCGCCATGCGATCAATGGCAAGATTGGCTGCCTTGCGCACCCGGATATCGTTCCAGGGCGAACCCTCGGCCCGCGAGAGATGCCAGGTCCAGTTATGCGGATAGGCATTGGTGACGATGCTGAAACCGGCGTTTTTCAGTGACGACACGGCATCCGGCGCCGGGGCTTCGATCCAATCAACCTGGCCTGAACGCAGCGCGGCCACACGGGCATTCGGCTCGGGCAGCGGCAGCAGCACCAGCTTGTCCAGCTTCGGCACCCGCGGCTTGTCCCAATAATCCGCATTGGGGGTCAATTCAGCGCGTTCGCGTGGCACGAAGGCGGTCAGCTTCCACGGCCCGGTGCCAGAGGGGGTTTTGGCAAAGGCTTCCCAGCTCTTGCCCAGCTTCTCGAATTGCGCCGGCGACGACATCATGATCCAGGCCAGCTGATAGGGCAGCGTGGCATCCGGGGTCTTGGTGATGATTTCAACACTATACTTGCCCACCGCCTTGTAGGAGGCGACGGCAGGGATACGCGACAGGCCCTGCGCCGATTGGCGCGGATCAAATTGCGGCGCGTCCTTCTTCAACAGCTTGTCGAGATTCCACACCACGGCATCGGCGGTGAACTCGCTGCCATCATGGAATTTCACGCCTTCGCGCAGCGTGAAGGTCCATTTGGTCTTGTCGCTGGCATCAGCGCCCCATTTGGTGGCAAGGCCGGGGGTGAGCACCGAAGGCTTGTCAAACTTGCTCATATCCCAGTTGATCAGGCCGTCATAGACCGTGTAGCCCATGAAGCGCATGCCCTCGCCGCCCTGGTCGGTCTGGCCGGTGGTGAGCGGGATGTCGGAGGCGGTCATGCCGATACGCAGGGTTCCCTGCGCCTGGGCCGCAGCAGCGATAAAGCCGCTCAGGGCAGTGGCGGCCACAAGGCCGAACAAACGGGAAGAGAAGGAAAGGCGGGTCATGGACATGATCCTGCAAGTGGATGGTGTTTGCTGCATCGCAAACTCCATGCCAGAGGGTCATTTGTAGCGATTCCAATGGGATCGCATATGTGATGAAGATATTGGCACACGAATGACCCAGCTAACGCCCAATTAATGGGCAGCTTTTAGGCGGCGCGATGTATTGAATACAGAAGCGGCATCGCCCAGAATCACGCCATGCGCCTTCTGCTGCTGAATGGCAATACCAGCCAAGCCATGACCGACCGCCTGATGCTGGCGGCGCGCGGCATCGCCATATCCGGAACCGAGATTGTGCCGCTGACGGCACGTTTCGGCGCCGAGGTGATTGCCAGCCAGGCCGCCTATGCCATTGCCGGCCATGCCGTGCTGGATGCCTATGCCGCCTATCGGGGCGCAAAACCCGATGCCGTGGTGCTGGCCTGCTTCGGCGATCCGGGCCTGCTGGCCTTGCGGGAAATTTCCGGCCTGCCCTGTTTCGGCATGGCGGAAGCAGGCTGCCTTGCTGCGGCAGCGCAGGCACGGCGTTTCTCGATTGTCACCGGCGGCGAGAAATGGGGGCCGATGCTGACCGAATATGCCGCCAGCCTGGGCCTGGCAACGCAACTGGCCAGCGTGCGCGTGTTGCAGGCGGATGGCGGCCAGATCGGCGCCCGGCCGGAAGCAGCACGCGAAGCAATTTTTCAGGCCGCGCAAGCTGCCGTGAGCGCGGATGGCGCCGAATTGGTGATCCTGGGCGGCGCCGGCATGGTGGGCCAGGTCGAGCCGCTGGCGGCGCGGCTGAGCGTGCCGGTGATTGATGGCCTGACGCCGGCAATCCGCATGGCCGAGGCCGCCGCCGGCCAAATCACGGTAGAAAAGCGCAGCCCGGTGGCAAGCACCGGGCTGAGTGACGAACTGAGCAGATTGCTGGCCGGGTAAATTAGCCCGGCACAGCCTCATATGCCGGCAGCTTGGCCTCGAAGGCGCCGCCGAAGCGATACAGCATCGCCTCGCCGAACGGCTTGCCGACTAGCTGGAAACCCAGCGGCATGCCATCGCGGGTGAAGCCGGCCGGGACTGTAAGGCCAGGCAGGCCGAGATAGTTGATCGGCCGCACCAGCCGGGTGAGCGAGGCAATCACCTTGGCGGCTTCCGGTTTGCCGGCCAGATCGGTCTCGGCAATGCTGGGCGTGGCGGCGGCCACCACCGGGGTGAACACCGCATCGGCGCCGTTCATTGCCTTGAGCCAGCCGGCAATCGCCATGCTGCGCCAGCGCTGCGCATCAACATAATCCACGGCGCTGATCGCCAGGCCGTTTTCCAGCCGGGCGCGCAAGGCTTCGGAATAAAGCTGCGGTCGGGTTTTCAGCCACGGGCCATGGATCGCCACCGCCTCGGCCGAGACCACAATATTGGCCGCCGCCGTTATCATGTTCATATCGGGTGGCGTCATCTCGATGATCTTGGCGCCCAGCTTGGCGAAGGTGGCGATGGCCTGCTCCAGCAATTGTGCCGCCGGCTTGTTCACCTTGTCCCAGAAAAACGCCCGCGGCACCGCCAGTTTCAAGCCGCGCAGGCTGCCCGGCTTGGCGGCAGCAAGATAATCCGGCACGGCTTCCTTGGCCGCAGTGGGATCATTCGGATCGGCACCGGCCAGTATCTGCATCAGCAAGGCGTTATCGGCCACGCGGCGGGTCAGCGGCCCGATGGTGTCGAGCGAATGACTGAGCGGCATGCAGCCATAACGGCTGACACGGCCCCAGGTTGGTTTCATGCCAACCAGGCCGCAGAGATGCGCCGGCTCGCGGATCGAGCCGCCGGTATCGGAACCAAGCGCGCCATAAACCATGCGCGCCGCCACCGCTGCGGCCGAACCGCTGGACGAGCCGCCGGTGATGCGCGCCGGATTCCACGGATTGCCGGCATGGCCGTAATGATAATTATGCCCGGTGGGATTGAAGGCGAATTCAGCCATGTTGAGCCGGCCCAGATCCAGCGCACCGGCGGCATCCAGCCGCTCAAGCACCGTGGCGGTGACATCGGCTTTCCAGTGGCGCCGGATCGCCGAGCCGCAACTGCTGACCTGGCCGCTGCGATAGAACATGTCCTTATGCGCCAGCGGCAGGCCAGCCAGCGGGCCAAGTGTGGCGCCGCGCTTGCGCGCTCGATCCACCGCCTTGGCGGCTTTCAAGGCGACTTCAGCTTCCAGCTTGATATAGGCGTTGATCTTCGGCTGCCAGGCGGCGGTGCGGGCCAGTGCGGCTTCCACCAGGGCCTGCGAAGTCAGCTTGCCGGCATTCAGTGCATCAGCCGCCTCGATCAGCGACAGCAGGGCGGGATCCTGGCTCATTTGCGCGCCCTCTTCTTGGCTTGCGGCGCTTCAACCGGAAACAGGCCGGGCTCGGCCTCAAATGGCAGCTTGGCGGCCAGCGGACGGAAATGCGTCAGCGCCGGATACAGCGCAGCAGCAATTGCCTTGGCGCGGCCCGGGCGCAACTCAACGCCGGCCTCGTTGAACATGCCGGCCACCAGGCTGGGCGGCAGCGGGGTTTTGTTTTTTGATTTGGTGGCGCCTGTGGTCATGGTGGCGGTTCCGCTCCCTTGCGGCTGGTGATAAGCCCGTAATGCTGCGGCATCCGGTGCCGGGCGAAGTTAAACGTGGTGGATTTGTAGCTCAAGCCGGCATCAAGGTCGCAGCAGGCTACAATCAGTTCGTCGGCCTCGCTGCGCGCCAGCGCAACCGGCTGGCCGGAGGGTGCGATGATCTGGCTGCCGCCGATCATCGGCACACCTTCCTCATTGCCGGCCTTGGCCACGCCCACCACCCAGCAGCCATTCTGGTAAGCGCCGGCCTGCATCACCAGGCCGTTATGAAACAGCGACAGCGCATCATGATCCGGCGCCGGCGGATTATGCACCGGGGTGTTATAGCCGAGCAGGATCATCTCGGCGCCTTGCAGGCCCATCATGCGATAGGTTTCCGGCCAGCGCCGATCATTGCAGATCGCCATGCCGATGATGCCGCCAAAAGCCCGCCACACCTGGAAGCCGGTATCGCTCTCATGGAAATAGCGCTTCTCCAGATGCTGGAACTGACGCCAGGGTTCATGCTCGGCATGGCCCGGCAGATGCACCTTGCGGTATTTGCCGACAATGCTGCCGTCACGCTCCACCAGGATGGCCGTGTTGTAGCGTTTGTCGCCGGCCATTTCGGCATAACCCAGATAAAAGCCGATGCGCAGCCGCTTGGCTTCGTCAAACAGGGCCTGCGTCTGCGGCCCCGGCATGCTGGCCTCAAAGAACAGGTCGATCTCTGCCTGCGCGGCCATGAACCAGCGCGGAAAGAAGGTGGTGAGCGCCAGTTCGGGGAACACCACCAGCTCACAGCCCATGCGATGCGCCTCACGCAGCAAGGCGATCAGGCGTTCCACCACCTGGGCGCGGCTATCGCTGCGCTGGATCGGGCCAAGCTGGGCGGCGCCGACGGTGAGTGGCCGTGCCATCAGGCCGCCAGCCGCAACATCATGCGCAACAGGATATTGGCGCCGGCCTCCAGATCGGCCGGCTCGGTATGCTCCTTCACATTATGGCTCAGGCCATTCACGCTCGGCACAAAGATCATGCCGGTGGGGCAGATCGCCGCCATCATCTGCGCATCATGTCCGGCACCCGAGGTCATGCGCCGGGCGCTGTAGCCGAATTCAGCGGCAATCTCGCTCACCATGTCGATCATATGCGGCGCGAACACCACCGGCTGGGTGCGCGCCAGCGGCCGCGTGGTGATCTTCACGCCCTCGCTGGCGGCAATCTGATCCAGGAAAGCAAACAGCCGCGCCTCGGCCTGCTGCAATACCGCTTCATCGGGATTACGGATATCCACCGTCATCACCGCGCGGTTCGGCACCACATTGGTGATGCCGGGCCTGAATTCCATCCGCCCCACGGTGCCGACCTGACTGGCGCCCAGTTCACGGGTTAATTGCCGCACGAAGACGGCAATCTCGGCAGCGGCGTAACCGGCATCTTTCCGTAGCCGCATCGGCGTGGTGCCGGCATGGGCGGAAACGCCCTCGATGGTCACTTCGGTCCAGGAAATACCCTGCACGCCATCAACCGCGCCGATGGTAAGCCCTTCGGCTTCCAGGATCGGGCCTTGTTCAATATGCAATTCCACAAAGGCATGCGGCTTGAGCCAGCCCGGTTCGGCCGGGCCGAGATAACCGATACGCTGCAATTCCTCGCCGCAGACCTTGCCGTCGATGCCGATGGTTTCATAAGCATGCGGCAGGTCAAGCTTGCCGGTATAGACCATGCTGCCCATGATATCGGGATGGAAACGGGCGCCTTCCTCGTTGCTGAAAAACGCCACAGCCAGCGGCCGACGCGTGACGATGCCGGCTTCATTCAGCCGCTGCACCACCTCCAGGCCAGCCAGCACACCCAGATTGCCATCATAACGCCCGCCGGTGCGCACGGTGTCGATATGCGAGCCGGTCATCACCGGGTCGCCGGCTTCCAGGCCGGCGCGCAGGCCGATGACATTGCCGATCTTGTCGATGCTGACATCCAGGCCGAGCTCGCGCATCCAGCCCACCACCAGATCGCGGCCCTGCTTGTCTTCGTCGGTGAAGGCCAGGCGGGCATTGCCGCCGCCGGGCAGGCCGCCAATCTGGCCCAGTTCCGCCAGCCGTTGCAACAGCCGCGCGCCATCAATGCGTAAATCCATACTCATGCCGTAACCTCCAGATGCGAGCGGCCGACAATCTGGCGATACAATGCCGGATCGGTGGCGCCCTCACTACCAAAAACCAGCAGGCGCGAGGCTGTATCAAGCCCGAACCGCCCCGCTTTCCGCGCCGCCAGCGCGCCGGCCAGGCCGGCCACGGCGGATTCGCCGGCCACCACCTTGTCCTCGGCCAGACGGCGCATCAGCGCCAGCGCGGCTTCATCCGGAATGATCATGAAACCATCGGTGCCAGGCGCAAGGATTTCCCAGGCCAGTTCTGAAACCTCGCCACAGGCCAGGCCGGCCATCACGGTATCCAAGGCCCCGCCCACCACCACCGGATGACCGGCACGGGCGCTTTCATACAGGCAGGCGGCGCGATCCGGCTCCACCACCACAAAGCAGGGCCTGGCGGCGCCAAACCGCTCCCACAGATAGGCCAGCATCGCCGCTGCCAGGCCGCCTACCCCGCCCTGTACAAATACATGTGTGGGATATTCCGTCGGCGCCAATTGGTCAAAAGCCTCGGCGATCATCACGCCATAACCCTGCATCACATCGCGCGGCACATCGCGATAACCGGGATAGGACGTATCCGACACCACGAACCAGCCCCTGGCCTCGGCATCCTGCTGGGCCTGGCGCACGCTGTCGTCGTAATTGCCCTCACAGCGCTGCACACGCGCACCATAGGCGGCAATGGCATCGCAACGGCCCTGGCTGACCGTGGCATGGACATAGATCACGCAGGCACAGCCAAAAAGCTGCGCGCCCCAGGCCACCGAACGGCCGTGATTACCATCGGTGGCGCAGGTGACGGTGATACCGGCCAGACTATGCCGGTGCTGGCCGGAAAGCAGCTCGGCACTGCCCAGCCCGGTCTGGCGCTGCAACAGGCGCAGCACGGCATAGGCGCCGCCCAGCGCCTTGAAGCTGCCGAGGCCAAAACGCCCGCCTTCATCCTTGTAACGGATACTGGCCAGGTCGTGTTCAGCGGCCAGGCCGGCCAGATCGTGCAATGGCGTGGCGGCAAAGCCGGGCCAGGCGCTGATCTCGGCCCGCGCCCGCGCCAGGGCGGCATGGGACTGGATCGGCGCCAGGGCGGCAGGATAAGCCCCGGCCTGGCGCCGGGGATTGACCAGATACTGGATGTTCATGGTCTTAGCCTAAGCAAATTGTTTGCCAACATACAATCGCCAGCAAATCATCCCGATGCCGCAATGATTGCCGATTTTTTAATCAGGCGCGCCAACCTGCATCGCAAGTTCCAGCGGCACCAGTTCCTCGTCTGCGGCATCATTATTGGCCCACATCACCACAGTGAAACGCCCCTCCGGGCAAAGCGCGGTCATCGGGTGGTGCCAGGTGCCGGCGGCATAGACCACGCCCTGCTCTGGCTCGGCGATGAAAGCCTCGGCGCGAACCGGGTCGGGCCGGCCCCGGCCATCATCCGGGCAGACCGTGACCAGATAGCGGGTATTCTCCATTGGCAGGAAAGCCTGGGCCGAGAATTCATGTCGCTCGAACAAAGTCAGCCGGCAGGGCAAAACCACGCCGACCATGCGGCTATAGGACAGGCCAAGCCCAACCCCGGGCCGGCGATTCTCGATCAGGTTGCCAAAATAGATGCGGTCAGGCGCCGTCGGCATGCTTACCACATGACCATAGGGGGCAAAGGTCGCCGCAGTAAGCGGCCGAGGCTTGAGTGTCATCATGCGATCAGCCTAGCAAACCCTATGCCGCAGTTTCAGCCATAGAGTTTGCGCAGCTCGGTCTTGAGGATTTTGCCGTAATTATTCTTCGGCAGCGCCGCGACAAAATGATAGGCCTTCGGGCGCTTGAAGCGGGCGATATTATCCAGGCAGAGCTGGTCCAGATCGGCCTCGCCCAATCTGTGGCCCGGCCGCGCCACCACGATGGCCACCACCTCCTCGCCCCAATCAGCATGCGGCTTGCCGATCACGCTCACTTCCAGCACGGCGGGATGAGTGAGCAAAACCTCCTCCACCTCACGCGGATAAATATTCGAGCCGCCGGAAATGATCATGTCCTTGACGCGATCCTTCAGCGTCAGGAAACCATATTCATCCAGCGAACCGACATCGCCGGTATGCAGCCAGCCATTACGCAAGGTGCTGGCGCTGGCCTGCGGATTGTTCCAATACCCGGCCATCACCACATCGCCGCGCGCGATCACCTCGCCGGTCTGGCCCAACGGCATATCGCGGTCCTCGGCATCCACCACGCGCATTTCCACGCCGCTGCGCGCAATGCCGGCAGAAGCCAGGCGCTGCTCCAGCCGGCCATCGCCGGTATCAAGATGCAGATGTTTGGGCAGATAAGAGATTGTGCAGGGCGCTTCACCCTGGCCATAGAGCTGCCACAGGCAGGGACCGAGACGATCCAGCGCACGCTTGAGATCTTCCACATACATCGGCCCGCCGCCATAGAAGATGTGATCGAGATGCGCGGTATTGAGCTCACCAATGGCCGGCGATTCCACCAGCCGCTTCACCATGGTGGGCGCGGCAAATAGCGAGGAACCGGGAAAACGATTCAACAGGCGGATCAGTTCCGGCGGCTCGAAACCGCCACTTTCCGGCACCACATGCGCTGCACCGCGCACAAAATGCGCCAGGGACAGCAGGCCGGCGCCATGCGAGATCGGCGCCGGGTAGAGCGAGGCATCACGGTCATCCACCGGATCGATATCGGCCAGGAAACTCAGCGTCATGGCAAACAGGTTGCGATGCGTCAGCATGGCGCCTTTTGGCCGCCCGGTGGTGCCCGAGGTATAGAACAGCCAGGCCATGTCAGTCGGCGTCACCTCGGCCATCGGCTGCGGATCGGCCCGCAACAGCGGCGCATATTCGGCATGGCCGGGCCGGATAACACGGAAAGCACCGCTCAGATTGCCAGCCAGATCATCGCTGGCGAAGACCAGCCGGGCGCCACAATTCTCCAGGATGAAAGCCACTTCCTTGGCATGCAACTTGGCATTCACCGGCACCGCACAGGCGCCGGCAAACCAGACCCCGAACAGGATATCGAAATAGGCCGGCACATTGCTCATGTAAAGCCCGACGCAGGCGCCGGGGCCAATACCCTGCTCGCGCAGCCAGCCGCCGATACTGGCGGCGCGACGATGCAATTCGGCATAACTGCAAAGCGGGGTTTCGCCCAGAAACACTGCCGGGCGGTCGGCAAAGGGCCGTGCCGCATTGCCAAGAATGGAAGCGATATTCATTTTCGTTTTCTCCCGGGGCCTTTTTATTGGCGCCAGGATAATATGACCCCGCCCTCAGGCGGAAGCGGGATAAGCCGGAGCCACGGCGGTTTCGCGCATCACGGCCGCCACGCTGCGATAACGCTCGGCCATCTCGCGTTCCTCAGGCGTGCGCTGCTGTGCCTGCATATAGGCGCCAAGATGGCGCGCATGGCCAACGATGAAACGGCCAAAAGCCACGCGCTGCTGCTCATAGCCGCGCAAGGCAGCGGCTACATCCGGCTCGCGCGCCAGCGCCTGCACCAGCGCCAGCGCATCGGCGCCGGCCTTGGTAACGCCCATGCCGCAATGTGGGCGCACCACAAAGGCGGCATCGCCCAGCAAAGCCACGCGGCCAAAGGCCATATGCGGCACTTCCAGATCAAAGATCGGCTGAAAGAATGGCAGTTTTGCCTTGTGCACCACTTCTGCGAATTGCGGCGCCAGCACGCGGCTGGCATCCAGCAGCATCTGCTGGCGCACATCTGGCCGGATCAGGCCGGGCGGAATGCCATCGGCATGGCAGCGGCCTTCCGTATCGGTCAGCATGTCACGCAACGTGGTATCGGCATCGGCAGGGCGATACCAGACATAATTGAAACGCCGCTTGCCTGGTGCCACTTCATCCTGCTCACCGGCCACCGGATAGCCCAGCATCTGCTCGCTGGGCGGCAGGCAGAAAGCAAAACGCTCGAATAGCGCCGCATGGGTCGCCGGGCAAAGCACCGCCTCATCGGTCAGGCCGCGCCAGGCGACATAGCCGGCATAATCCAGCCGGCAATCCGGCAGGAACTGCGCCCGCACCGTGGAACGGAAACCATCGGCGGCCACCAGCAATTCGGCGCGTTCGCTGCCGCCATCGGCCAACCGCACGGTAACACCCGCCGCATCCTGCTCCACCGCCTGCAAGGCGGCACCCAAGCGATAACAATGCGCCGGCAAGGCATCCTTCAGCAGATGATAGAGCCGGCCCCAGGCGGTCAGAATCTGCGGCAACTCGCTGGCCTGGGCCACGCTGCCATCCTGTGCCAAAGTCACCCGGCCCGGCACCGCCACGCCGATGCTGTCGTCCACCGTAACACCGCCCTGGCGCAGGCAATCAAACAATTCCGGATGCGTGACAATGCCGGCACCGCGCCCGGATAGCGCGCTGCCGACCCGCTCCAGCACCAGCACATCCCAGCCGGCGCGACGCAGCATGTTGGCAGCGAACAGGCCGCCGAGGGAACCGCCGGCGATCAGCGCGCGCCGCATGGCTAGGCCGCTTCCGCTGCCGGATAATTCAGTTCGATGGTGACGCCGGACGGATCGGTGAGAAACACCTGGTGCAGCCCGAGCGACGGCACGGTGCGTTCACGCACCTCCAGCTTACGCTGCGCCAGATTGCGCCGCATCTCGGCCAGGCCGGTGGCGGTGAAGGCGATGTGATCCACTGTGCCGGTGCCGACCAGGCTGTCGAGCGACTTGTCGCCGAGATAATCGATCAGGCCCTGCGGATCGTTGGGATCAATGCCGATGATATGCACCGTGCCATATTCCGCCTCGTCATCGCTCATATAAAGCCAGATGCCGGGGAAATCGAAAGGCGGGCGGTAGCCAACGCGGAAACCAAGCACCTCGGTGTAGAATACCCGCGAGGCTTCCAGGTCGGTGGTGCGGATCGAGTAATGCGCAAGCTTGTTTATCGGCATGGCCTGTCTCCTCAAACGGCGCAGTAGCGTTCCTGCATTGACTTGTCGGCAAGCAGGTTGGCGGCGCTATCGTGATGCACGATAACGCCCTGGTCCATGATATAGGCGCGATCTGACAGACCAAGCGCCAGTTCCACATTCTGCTCCACCAACAGAATTGTTGTGCCTTCCGCCTTCATGCGGCGGAACAGCTCAAACATCTCGTCCACCAGAATCGGCATGATGCCCTCCGATGGCTCGTCCAGCAGGATCATCTTCGGCTTGGCCATCATGGCGCGCGCAATGGCCAGCATCTGCTGCTCGCCGCCCGACATTGTGATGGCTTCCTGGCCCAGCCGCTGCTTGAGGCGCGGAAAGGTCTCGGCGATGAAATCGATCATGCGGCGCTCATCCGCCCGGTTGGCGGCGGCAATGATGCCGAGGCGCAGATTTTCCTCCACCGTCAGCCCCGGCACGATGCGGCGTTCTTCCGGCACATAGGCCAAGCCGAGATGAAAACGAGCATGGGCCGGCTGTTGCAATATCTCAACGCCATCAAACTGCACCACGCCCTGCCGCTTCGGCACCAGGCCCATGATGGTGCGCAAGGTGGTGGTCTTGCCGGCACCATTGCGGCCGATCAGGGTGACGATCTCACCCTTGCCCACTTCCAGGCTGACACCCTGCAAGATATGGCTGGGGCCATACCAGGCCGATAGATTCTCAAGCCGCAGCATCGGCAGACTTCCCCTGGCCCAGATAGACGCGCTTCACATCGGCATTGTGCTGCACTTCCGCAGGCGTGCCATCGGCCAGCAATTCGCCATGATGCAGCACCACGATCCGCTCGCAGATGCCCATCACCAGCTTCATCTTGTGTTCCACCAGGATCACCGTGCGATCCTGCGCCAGGCGCTGGATCAGGTCCATCATGGTGCGGGTTTCCTCCGGCGACATGCCGGCGGTCGGCTCGTCCAGCAGCAAAAGCTTCGGCTCGGCGGCCAGGGCCATGCCCATTTCCAGCGCACGTTGCTCACCATGCGCCATATCCTGCGCCGGCTGCTCGGCATGATGCGCCAGGCCCACCAGAGCCAGCAATTGCCGCGCGCGTTCGTTCACGGCCTCATAGGCATGGCGCGGCCGCCATAGGCCAAAACGCACATGGCGCGCCTGCACCGCCACGCGCACATTTTCAAACGCGCTGAGCTTGGGGAACACATTGGTGATCTGAAACGATTTGGCGATGCCGATCCGGGCGAATTCATGCTGTGCCAGCCCGGTGATGTCACGGCCCTCATAGGTCAGCCGCCCTGCGCTGGGCGGGAAGGCCCCGGACAGTACATTGAAATAGGTGCTCTTGCCGGCGCCGTTGGGGCCGATGATGGCGGAAAGTTTGCCACGTTCGAACGCCACCGACACATTGTTGAGCGCCAGGAATTTGCCGAACGACTTCGACACGCCATCGGTGGAGAGAATGATGTCGCTCATCAGCGCTTGCTCCCGCCTTGCCGGGTTGCCGCCGTATTGGCCCAGGCCAGCAGCGAACCCCAGATGCCCTTCGGGAAGAACAGCACAAAGATGACAAAGATGGCGCCCAGGAAAAGCTGCCAATGCTGGGTCAGCACAGTCAACACATCCTCCAGCAGCAGGAAAGCCGCAGCACCGACAAACGGGCCGAAGAAAGTACCCATGCCGCCGAGCAACGCCATCATCACCACCTGGCCCGAGGTCAGGTAATGCAGCGTCTCAATCGGCACGATCGATAGATGTAGCGCCTTCAGCGCGCCGGCCAAGCCGCAGAAGGCGCCGGAAATGACGAAGGCAACAAATTTGGTGCGCGCCACATCATAGCCACAGGCGCGGGCGCGGTTTTCGTTTTCGCGGATCGCTTCCAGCACGGCGCCAAAGGGCGAAGCCAGCAGCCGCGAGAACAGCCACACGGCAACCAGCACAAAGGCCAGTACGACATAATACTTCACCGTCGGATCAAGGAAATTCACCTCAAAGCCGAGAATGCCGATCTTTGAAAGATTGATGCCACGCAAGCCATTCTCGCCGCCGGTGAGGCTGACCGCCTGATAAAACAGGTAGTAAACACATTGCGACAAGGCCAGCGTGACCATGGCGAAATAGATGCCGCGGGTGCGGATTGCCAGAAAACCCATCAGCACGGCGAAGAAGATCGATAGCAGCACGCCGATCAGGATAGCGCCGAACCACGGCACGCCGAAATGCACCAGGGCCACGCCGCAGCCATAGGCGCCGGAGCCGAGGAACGCGGCATGGCCGAAAGACAGCAGCCCGGTATAGCCGAACAGGATATTGAAGCCGAGGGCATAGAGGCCGAGGATCAGGATATTCACCGCCAATGCCTCATACGGCATCAGCCAGGGGAAGATCAGCAGGCAGGCGGCCACCAGGGCGACGCGGTGGCGGCTGCCGATCTGGATCAGGGAGGATAAATTGGGCATGGCGTCAGCTCATCAGGCCAGGGCGGCCGAACAGGCCCTGCGGCCGCACCAGCAGCACCAATGCCATCAGGGCGAAGATCGACACTTTGGCCATCTCGGGCGCAAACAGCGATGTCATCGCCACCACGATGCCGACCAGCAGGCCGGCCACCACGGCGCCAACCAGCGAACCCATGCCGCCAACCACGGTGACAACAAACGCCTCGGCCAAGACCGGTATGCCCATTTCCGGCGTCACTGCCTGCAACGGCGCCGCCAGCATGCCGGACAGACCAGCGATGCCGGTGCCAAGGCCAAAGACCAGCAACCAGATTTTTGACACATCGATGCCGAGCACGCGGACAATTTCCGGATCGCGCGCACCGGCGCGGATGATCAGGCCGTATTTGGTCTTCTCGATGAACAGCCACAGGCCCAGCACCAACACCGCCGTGGCGCCGATCAGGAACAGCCGGTAGAGCGGGAAATAGCCGATGCCGATATCCACCGCGCCGCGCAGGCCGGCCGGTGTGCTGAAGGGAATGCCGTTAAGGCCAAACAGAATGCGCACGGTTTCAACAAAAATGTAGCCAAGGCCGAATGTGAGCAGCAGCGGATCGTCGATATTACGGCCATAAAGCGGCCGCACCAGGAAACGCTCGACCAGCATGCCGAGCAGCCCAACACCGAGCGGCACCAGCACCAGGCAGAACCAGAAATTCTTGGTCAGGCCATAGAGGAAAACCCCCAGATAGGCGCCGCCCATGAAGAAGGCGCCATGGGCAAAATTCACCACCGTCAACATGCCGAAAATCAGCGACAGGCCGATTGCCAGCAACACAAAAATGGAGCCGAGCGC
This sequence comes from Alphaproteobacteria bacterium UBA7691, assembly GCA_002482765.1. Lineage (GTDB taxonomy): Bacteria > Pseudomonadota > Alphaproteobacteria > Ferrovibrionales > Ferrovibrionaceae > Ferrovibrio. Next base: position 92,755 of record DLGP01000031.1, on the reverse strand, counting down.
CACGCCGGTGACGATTTGCAGCAACAACAGGTCGAGGGTTATACCACTCATCTCAGATCACCCCGAATGCGGCGCTCGGCATTGTCATATCAGGCCTTGTGGCCGAGATCGGCGCAGGAACGCAGATTGTTCTCGCTCGGCGCTTCCACCGAGACGATGTTGAACACGTCGTTCTTGTCCTTCTGGTCCTTGCTCTTCGATTCGATCACCAGCACCGACTGCACCGACTGATGGTCGCAGCCGCGATAATATTGCGCACCCTTGTAGAAATCATATTTCAGGGCGCGCATCGCCTCGATCACCTTGTCGGTATCGGTGGTGCCGGCATTCTTCACTGCCGCCAGCACACTGCGCACGCCGGCATAGCCCAGCGCGCCGTAATCCGACGGCACCGCGCCGCCATGGGCAGCACGGAACTTGTCGTTAAACGCCTTGGCAGTCGGCACGGTATCTTCCAGGCGCCAGTAATACGAGGTGCCGCCGACCACGCCTTCGAAGCTTTCCGCACCGCCGGCCACGCGGGCGGTGTAGAGCAACACCGGGGCGATGATCTTGATCTTCTCCTTGAGGCCGAATTCGGTGGCTTGCTTGATCGAATTGACCTGATCACGGCCGAAATTGCAGATGCACAGGATATCCGGGCGCAGCGACTGGATACGCGGCAGGAAGGCCGAGTAATCCGCCGCGCCGATGGGATGGCGGATATCGGCCAGGGTCTGCACACCCAGCGGCTTGCCGGCGGTTTCGAAACCACGCACCATTTCATGGCCATAGGCATAATCGGCAGTGAGATACACCACCTTCTTGCCGAACTTGTTGAAGGCATAGCGGCCCACGGCGCCGGCTGTCATATGCGGATTGAGCGCCTCGTGGAAGGTATACTTGCTCCAATCCTTGGCTTCGTTGATGGCATCCGACTGGCTGATCGAATTGAAGATGACGCCACGTTCCTTGGTGACATTGTTGATCGAGAGCTGCACGGCGGCAGACAGCGAGCCGACGATGTAGTTGACCTTGTCCTTCTCGATCAGTTCCAGCGTGCGGGTGGCCGCCTCGCCGGGATTGAGCTTGTCGTCGCGCACCAGCAATTCAGCCATGCGACCCTGGAAGCCGCCGGCATCATTGAATTCCTTGATGGCGATTTCGGCGGCGCGCACCTGGTCCTGTGCTTCAGCGCCAAAGGCACCGGTCAGCGGGGTGGGAAAGCCGATCTTGATCGGGCCGCCCTGGGCGCGCGCAATATTGAAGCGGCTCGGGCTGAACAGGCTGGGGCCGAAGCCCGCCAGGGCGACACCGCCGGCCGACGCCGCCAGCATACGACGACGGCTTATGCCGGCCTTGTTTTTCTGCTTCTCGGTCATGGTTTCCTCCTCGTGGTTTTTGTTGATTATGGTTTTGACTATTCCGCCGCCTCGGCCTGTACCCGGCCCAGCGCCCGCAGGATACGCTCAGGCGTGAAAGGCTGCGCCAGCAGCTTGGTATTAAACGGCGCCAGCGCATCATTGATGGCATTCATCACCACAGCCGGCGCACCGGCCGTGCCGGCCTCGCCGGCGCCCTTGGCGCCAAGCTCGGATGAGCGTGTTGGCGAAACACAATGCGCCACCTGGATATCCGGCATCTCGCCGGCCATCGGCACCAGATAATCGATCATCGAGCCATTCACCATCTGGCCTCGGTCGTCGTAGATGCATTCCTCGAACAAGGCTGCGCCCAGGCCCTGCACCACGCCGCCGCGCACCTGCTCGTCAACCAATTGCGGATTGATAACAGTGCCGCAATCCTCGACGCACCAATGTTTGAGCAGTTTGACGAAGCCGGTATCCACATCCACTTCCAGATAGCTGGCCTGGATGCCGTTGGTGAAGACGAAGGGATAATCCTTCTGCACATAATGCCGCGTCACGACAAATTCCGGCTGCAAGCCCTTGGGCAGCGTATCCGGCCGGTAATAGGCGACGCGGCCCAATTCTTCGAGCGCCAGGCGTTCGGCACCACTGGCGGCATCAACAATCTGGCCCATGCGCAGATCCAATGTTTCAGGCGCCGCCTGTAGCATGGCGCCGGCCACGATCAGGATATTCTGCTTCAGCGCCTTGCCGGCCTGCAAAGCTGCTTCGCCACCAATGCCGGCGCCGCGCGAGGCCCAGGTGCCGCCGCCATAAGGCGTGATCTCGGTATCGCCGGTGATGACGCGCACCTTGGCAATATCCACGCCCACCGCCGTGGCGGCAATCTGGGCGATGATCGCCTCGGTGCCCTGGCCCTGCTCGGTCACGCCGGTGGCGCAGGTAATCACGCCGGTGGGATCGAGCCGGATGGTGCAGCCATCCTGCGAGGAAATCCGCGCGCCGCCAACGCCATAGAAGGCCGCCGAGGGATTGGTCACCTCAATGAAACTGGCCAGGCCGATGCCGCGATGGATGCCGCGCTTGCGCAATTCCGCCTGTTCGGCGCGCAGGCCCTGGTAATCCATCATCGCCAGCAGCTTATCAAGGGCGGCGTGATGCGACAGGCTTTCATAGGGCAGCCCGGCCAGGCCGGTATAGGGATAGGCGTCATCCGGGATCAGGTTGCGGCGGCGGAATTCCGCCGGGTCCATGCCCAGCTTCTGCGCTGCCAGATCAACCAGCCCTTCTGTGACGGCGCAGGCAATGGGGTGGCCCACGGCGCGATATTGGCACATCACATTCTTGTTCTGAAACACCACCTCGGCCTTGGCGCGGTAATTCTTGTGTTTGTAAGGACCGCCGATCAGGTTCACCACCTGATTGGCCTCGATGGCACTGGTGCGCGGATAGACCGAATAGGGTCCGATGCCGGTGCGGTCGTCGATCTCGAAGGCCAGAATATCGCCGTCTTTCGACACCGCGATGCGGCCCTTGATGCGATGGTCGCGGGCATGGATATCGGTAACAAAGGATTCGAGCCGGTCGGCGATGAATTTCACCGGCCGCCTGAGCAGCTTGGCCAGGGCGGCGGTGGCCATCTCATCGGCATAGACATGCACCTTGATGCCAAACGAGCCGCCGATATCCTTGCAGATCACCCGCACATCGGCCTCGGCCATATCCAGATGCTTGGCCAGCAGATTCTGGATCATGTGCGGCGCCTGGGTGGCATGATAGGCCACCAGCTTGCCATCGCCCGGCTGGTAATCCGCCAGCATGGCGCGCGGCTCCAGGCAAACGCCGGTATGCCGCCCGGTATGGAAGGTTTCCTCCACCACCAGATGCGCCGCCGCAAAGGCGGCATCGGGATCGCCAACCAACAATTCACGGCGGAAAGCCAGATTGTCGCCCAGCTCGGGATGGATCACCACCGCATCCGGCTCCAGCGCCACTTCCATATCCACGGCAGCGGGCAATTCCTCATAATCCACCGCCACCAGTTCGGCGGCATCCTCGGCCTGGGCACGGCTTTCCGCCACCACGGCGGCCACTGCCTCGCCCTGCCAGCAGGCGCGGTCAATCGCTATGGCATGCTGCGGCGCCGATTTCAGCCCCTTGAGATGCGTCAGCACGCCCACCCAAGGCGTGATAACCGGGGCCAGTTGCGCGCCGGTGACCACGGCGATGACGCCCGGCATGCCCTGCGCGGCGGTGCTGTCTATCTTCAGGATGCGGGCATGGGCATGCGGGCTGCGCACAAACACCACATGCGCCATGCGCGGCAGCACGATATCGTCGATGAAAGTGCCACGGCCCTGTAGCAGCTTCTTGGCATTGGGGCGCGGCACGGTGCGGCCGATATAGCTGTTCGGCCGGTCGAAGATCGAGAGCGGCGCGGTGCTATTCTCATTGCTCATGCGGCATTCCCCTTGCGGCGCGTGGCGGCCACATCGGCGATGGCATCAACAATGGCGTGATAGCCGGTGCAGCGGCAGTAATTGCCGGAAATATGCTCACGGATCGCCTCGCGGCTGGGATCAGGGTTACGCGCCAGCAATTCAGCCGCCGAAGTCAGCATGCCCGGGGTGCAGAAGCCGCATTGCAGCGCATTACGCTGATGAAAGGCTTCCTGGATATCGGCAATAACGCCGCTATCGCTCATGCCCTCGATGGTTTCAACCACACAGCCATCGGCCTGCACCGCCAGCATCAGGCAGCCGCGCAGGGCCACACCATCCACCCGGATGGTGCAGGCGCCACAAACGCCATGCTCGCAGCCAAGATGCGAACCGGTCAGCCCCAGTTCAATACGCAGGAAATCCACCAGATGCATCCGCGCCGCCACCCGGCGCCGCACCATCTGGCCGTTCACGGTAAGGGAAATATCGTGCTGATCCATGCTCAAGCCTTCAGCAAAGCTGGTGCCGCGCGGCGCAATAGGACGCCGGCCAGATGCCGCTTGGTGGCGGGGCTACCATTCAGATCGCCGGTCGGGTCCAGATCATCGGCCAGGGCCGCCACGGCAGCTTCGATATCGCCGCCACGCAACAGGCCGGCGGCGCGTTGCGCCATGACCGGACGGTCGCCAATAGCAAAATAAACCAGCCGCAAAGCCGCCGCGTTGCCGGCAGCCGCCAGGCCAACCATGGCATAATCGCCATGGCGGCGCGCCAATTCGTCAAAAGCGAAACGCTGATCGGCGCCAGCCTTGGGAATTTCGATGCAGCGCAGGATTTCACCCGGCTGCAAAGCGGTCTCGAACAGGCCCTTGAAGAAATCGCCCGCAGCAATGCGGCGTTCGCCGGCCCGGCCCTGCACTACCAGCGTGGCATTCAGCGCCACCATGCAGGCCGGCAATTCGGCAGCCGGATCGGCAAAGCTGATGCTGCCGCCGATAGTGCCGCGATTGCGGATCGCCGGATGCGCGATATGCGGCATGGCGGCGGCCACCAGCGGCGCATGGCGCGCCAGCAGGGCAGAACCTTCCAGCTCAACATGCCGCGTCATGGCGCCGATCAGCAGGCTGGTGGGGGTTTCCGTGATGCCGCCGAGATCGGGCACGGCATTCAGATCGATCAGGATGGCGGGGCTGGACAGGCGCAGATTGAGCGAGGGCATCAGGCTTTGACCACCCGCCAACAGCTTGGCTTCCTCGCCATGCTGTTCGAGCAGATCGAAGACATGCCCCAAATCGCGCGCTTTGACATAGCCGAAAGACGGCGCTTTCACCGGTTTCCTCCTCTGGCCCCGTTGTGTATGTAGATCACGGGTTACCGAATTCGGGCTGCTGGCCCTGTTGCGATAAACTAGGCAAGCCCGCCCGGGCGAGTCAAGTTAATTTATCACTTGCTAATTACGTCTCGTTTTGCCGGAGTCTGGGTTTATGAACACCGCCAAGCAGCCGAAGCGCCTGCGCCTGTCGCCCGAAGAGCGTGAAAAGCAGATTGTGCAGGAAGCCATCCGCTTCTTTGCCGAAGTTGGCTTTGATGGCCAGACCCGCGAACTGGCCAAGCGCCTGGGCGTGACCCAACCGCTGCTCTACCGCTATTTCCCGACCAAGCAGGATTTGATCGACCGGGTTTATGAGGAAGTTTATCTGACGCGCTGGAAGCCGATCTGGGAGGATTGGATCAAGGATCGCACCCAGCCTTTGCCCGACCGGCTCAAGCGCTTCTATCACGAATATTATCCGGTGATCGTGAACTACGAATGGATGCGCATCTTCTTCCAGGCCGGCATGCGCAATGTCGGTTTCAACCGGCGTTATCTGAAGCTGGTGCGCGAACATATCTTCCTGCCGCTCTGTGCCGAAATGCGGCATGAATTTGGCCTGCCCGGCACCAACAAGCTGCCGGTCAGCGATGCCGAACTGGAGCTTTACTGGGGCCTGCATGGCTCGATCATCTATGACGGCATCCGCAAATACATCTATGGCCTGGACGTGCCGCCCGATGTCAGCCCGACCATCGATGCAAAGATCGATGCCTTTATCGGTGGCCTGAAGCCTATCCTGCAACGGGTGCTTGCCTCGGCAGCCTAACCGCGTAAGCTGGTGCCATCGGAGGATCGCATGAGCATCATCACTTCAGTGGAGCAGCTTGAAGCGCTCTATGGCGTGGCGCAGGAAACCTCGACCGCCAAGGAGGTTGACTATATTACGCCGCATTACGGCGCCTTCATCGCCGCTTCGCCCTTTGTCATCCTGGGCACCGCCGGGCCGGAAGGCCTGGACGCCTCGCCGCGCGGCGACAAGCCGGGCTTTGTCCGCATCCAGGATGAACGCACCTTGCTGCTGCCTGACCGGCGCGGCAATAACCGGATGGATTCGTTGCGCAACATCGTGCGCGACCCGCGTGTTGGCCTGCTTTTCCTGATCCCCGGCTCAGGCACCACCCTGCGCGTCAATGGCCGCGCCCAGATCAGCATCGAAGCCGGCCTGCTGGAGAGTTTTGCGGTGGAGGAAAAAGCGCCGCGTTCAGTGGCGGTGATCCGGATCGAGAGTGTGTATTTCCAATGCGCCCGCGCCATCATGCGCTCGGAATTGTGGAATCCGGCACGCCATGTTGATCCGGCCAGCCTGCCCACGGCCGGGCAGATCCTGGCCGAAATCACTGCCGGGCGGGTTGGCGGCGAGCCTTATGACAAGGCCTGGCCGGAACGCGCCCAAGCCTCTATGTGGTGAAAAATTCCAGCAGCAGCGGCGTCACCGCCGCAGCGGCTTCCACATTGCCGATATGCGCCGCATCCACCAATTCGATACTGGCGCCATTGATGCCGGCGGCTATCGCCTCGCCATGCGCCGGCGGCGTGGCCATGTCGCCGCGCCCGGCAATCACCAAGGTCGGCGCTGTGATGCGGTTCAATGCGTCGCGCAAATCCATGTCGCGCACCGCTGCGCTGGCCGCCGCATAGCCAGCCGGCGGCATGCCCAGCAGCATCTGGCGAAACCGCGCCATCACCTCCGGTGCAGCCGCGCGATACTCGGCTGTGAACCAGCGTTCCAGCACGCCCTCCACCACTGCCGCCATGCCATTGGCCACCACATTGGCAATGCGCTGGTTCCAGATTTCCGGATTGCCAATATAGGCCGAGGTGAAACAGGGCGCGATTTTCAGCACCCGCTCTGGTGCATGGCTGGCCAGCCAAAGCGCAGTCATACCGCCCAGCGAAACGCCGGCAATATGGGCCTGCGTGATGCCCAAGCCATCCAGCAAAGCCACCGCATCACGCCCAAGCTGATCCAGCGTATAAGGCCCAGGCGAAACCGATGAACCACCATGACCGCGTGTATCATAGCGCAGCACGCGCAGATGGCGCGTCAGCGCCGCCATCTGCGGCTCCCAGAGCGATAAATCCGTGCCGAGCGAATTGGACAGCAGCAATACCGGCGCGGCTTCCGGACCATCAAGCCGGTAATGCAGGCTGGCATCAGGTCGTTCAAAATAAGGCATATTCAATGTCCTTTTGGCTTGTCGCGCAGTGTTGCCGCGATGAAATGCTGCGTGGCGCCGAGATACTGCGCCGGATCAAACAGGCGCTTGAGCGAGGCCGCATCCAGCAACCCGGCGGCTTCCGGCAATTCCACCAGCACATCGCGCAACGGCCGCGCCTCGGCCATGGCGCGGCGGCTGGCTTCCGCCACCAGCTTATGCGCGGCGGCCTTGCCCAAATTGCGGCCAAGCTCCAGCGCCACCGCCTCGGCCATCACCAGGCCACGGGTCAGATCAAGATTGGCGCGCATGCGGCTGGCATCCACATCCAGCCCCTCGATGGTTTCAGCCATCAGCGCCAGCGCACCGGCAGCCAAGCAGAGCAATTCCGGCAGCACCTGCCATTCCGCCTGCCAGCCGCCCAGGCCGCGCTCCTGCTCCTGCGGCATGGCCGAAAACAGCGTCGCCACCAGACCCGGCACACGCACCGCTGCCGCCAATGTAGCGGCGCAGGCCACCGGATTGCGCTTCTGCGGCATGGCCGAAGAGCCACCCTTGCCGGGCGCCGCCGGTTCAAACACTTCCGCCACTTCGGTCTGCATCAGCAGCGCAATATCGCGCGCCATCTTGCCCAGATTGCCGGTCAGCAGGCCGGCCCAGGCGCCGAGTTCAACAATACGGTCGCGCTGGGCATGCCAGGGCATCGCCGGCAGGCCAAGGCCAAGTTCCTGCGCCAGTTTTTCGGCAACCTTTGATCCATCCGCACCCAGCGACGCCAGCGTGCCGGCAGCGCCGCCGAATTGCAGCACCAGCAGGCGCGGCGCCATTTCCCGCAGGCGGCTGCGATCCCGCCGCAAGGCACCAAGCCAGCCCGCCGCCTTGAGGCCAAAGCTGACCGGTACTGCCTGTTGCAGCCAGGTGCGGCCCGGCATCACAGCGCGGCGATGCTGCCGCACCAGCCCGGCCAATGCCGTATCAAGCCGCCTCATGTCACGTTCAAACAGGGCCAGCGCCACCTTCAATTGCAGCATCAGGCCGCTATCGATGATATCCTGGCTGGTGGCACCCCAATGCACCCAGGCAGCCGCTTTGGGCGCCGCCTGCGCCACCTGGGCGGTGAGCGCCGCCACCAGCGGGATTGCCAGATTGCCGGCCTGGCGCCCGGCACGGCCCAGCGCCGCGCCATCATACAGCGCCACATCGCAGGCCTGCATGATGGGTTTCACGGCACTTTTCGGAATCACGCCACAGGCCGCCTCGGCCCGCGCCAGCGCGGCTTCCACATCCAGCATGGCTTGCAGCCGGGTGGACGGCGCAAACACCGCCGCCATATCCGGCGCCACGAACAAACTGTCGAGCGGATCGTTTGTCATCCGGTGATGATGCCTGTTTCAGGCATCGAAGAACACTGTTTCGCCTAGGCCTTGCAGGCGGATATCAAAGCGATAAACCGGCATGCCATCGCGCTCCGAGCGTTCGGCCAGCAGGGTTTTGCGCCGCTCGGGATTCTCCACCAGGTTCAGCACCGGGTCCTTGGCATTAGCTTCCGCCTCATCGGCAAAATACAGCCGGGTATGCAGGCCGATATTGATGCCGCGCGCGGCGATCCACAGCGTCACATGCGGCGCCATGGGGCGGCCTTTCCAGAAGCCGCCGGCATCGGCAATGGCACCCGGCTTGATCGTTTCGAAACGATACAGACCGGTCTTGAAATCGGTGCCGGCACGGCCCCAGCCACGAAAATCCGGGTTCACACCGCCATCATGCGGATGGCTGTAGCGGCCTGCGGCATCGGCCTGCCAGATTTCAAGCAGCGCATCCTTCACCTGGGCGCCAATGCCATCCAGCACCTGGCCCTCGATCACAATGCGCTCACCCGGCACGCCCGGCGCCGCCACCACATTGGTGAAGTTGTTCTGGAAGATGTCAAAGCCGGCCTGGCGCGGGATCAGGCCGATATGCACATAGGGGCCGCCGGTCTGCGACGCGGTTTCCTTCAAATACTTCACCATGATCAGGCGCCCTTATTCTCAAAATAGGTGGCGCGGCGGCCACGCAGCACAATGTCAAAGCGATAGGCCAGGCTATCCAGCGGCAGCGAGGCATTCAAATCCAGCGGCGCCACCAGGCGCTGGCGCGACGCGGCATCGGGAATACCGCCCAGCATGGCGCAAAGTGGAATCAGCGGATCGCCCTCAAAATACATCTGGGTGATCAGGCGCTGGATGAAGCCCTGGCCGTAAACCGAAAAATGGATATGCGCCGGCCGCCAGTCATTCACGCCATTGCGCCACGGATAGGGGCCGGGCTTGATGGTGCGGAAATAATAGCGTCCTTCGGCATCGGTGAGGGTGCGGCCGCAGCCGCCGAAATTCGGGTCAATCGCCGCGATATAGGTGTCGTTGGCATGGCGGTAGCGGCCACCGGCATTGGCCTGCCAGAATTCCACCAGGATATTCGGCACCGGCTTGGCATTCTCATCCAGCACCTGGCCATGCACGATGATGCGCTCGCCAATCGGTTCGCCGGCCTTGGCGTAATTGCGGATCAGGTCATTATCCAGCAAGCCGATCTCGTTCTGACCAAACAGCGGCCCGGTCATTTCCGAGATGGTTGGCTGCAATGAAAGTAATGGCAGGCGCGGCGAGCGCGCGAAGCTGGTCTTGTAGCCCGGCGTGAAGGCCGGCGGGTGAATGCTCTTGTCGCGCTCGTAAAACGGCCCGCTTTGCTCAAAATCCGCCAAATTCAAATCCTTGTCCATGGCCCTAGGCTTTCCTCTCCGCCGCTGCCATCTCGGCCAGCGTCTTCTTCACGATCTTGATGGCGCTGTTGGCCGCCGGCACGCCGGCATACACCGCCACATGCAGCAGGGCCTCGCGCAAATCCTCCGGCGTCGCCCCGGTATTGGCAGTGGCGCGCACATGCATCGCCACTTCCTCATCATGGCCCAGCGCGGCCAGCAAGGCGATGGTGACCAGGCTGCGCTCACGATGTGTCCAATGCGGCCGCGACCAGACTGAGCCCCAGGCGCCCTCGGTGATGAAACGCTGGAAATCGATGTCGAAATCCGTCTTGGCAGCCTCGGCACGGTCAACATGGGCATTGCCCAGCACCTTGCGGCGCACGGCCATCCCGGCCTCGTAGCGGCTGAGTTCCGCCATCGGTTTCCTCCTGAAAATCTGTGTCAGGATCGAAGTATCATGCCGAAATTGGCAATGTAAAATGATATTGTTTCATTTAATCATACTAAAAACGATATGGAAAAGCCTAGCCATGCTGGATTCGCGTATCAAGCTGCGCCACCTCGCCTGTTTCCTGGAAGTGACCGCGCAGAAAAGCTTCGGCAAGGCGGCGCGCAGCTTGGCCTTGACCCAGCCTGCTGTTTCCAAGGCAATTGCCGAACTGGAGGCCATCCTCGGCTCGCCACTGCTGGAACGCAGCCGGCGTGGCGTGTTCCTGACCAGCAATGGCGAGGTATTCCGCCGGTATGCCAGCACCGCCTTCGCCGCCCTGCATGAAGGGGTGGAGAATGTCAGCCGCGCCGAACGTGACGGCGGCACCATCATCGCCATCGGCGCCCTGCCCACCGTGGCTACCCGGCTGGTGCCGGCCGCCGTGCTGGCGGCAAAGGCCGAAGGACTGGCCGCCACCATTCGTGTGCTGACCGGGCCGAATGACTATTTGCTGGGCCGGCTCAAGGAAGGCGGGCTGGATATCGTGGTGGGCCGGCTATCTGATCCGGCGATGATGCAGGGCCTGGCTTTCGAGCCACTTTATACCGACGAGATCGTGTTTGTGGTGCGGCCGGGCCATCCGCTGCAACACCGCCATCCGCTGACATTGCATGATATCGCCGCCTTCACCGTGCTGTTTCCGGTGCCGGGATCAATCATCCGGCCGGATGTGGAGCGGCTGATGCTGGGCCAGGGCCTGACCCTGTTGCCCGATACCATCGAAACCGTGTCGCCGAGTTTCGGGCGGCGCTATACCCGCCTCTCGGATGCAGTGTGGATCATCTCACGCGGCGTGGTGCAGGACGATGTGGCTGAAGGTTATCTGGCCTTGCTGCCGGTCAGCATCGACCGGCCGACCGGCGCGGTGGGCATCACCACACGCTTCGATGTGGTGCCGCGCGGCGCCATGAACCGGCTGCGCGAGGCGCTCAGGCGCCTCGCCGCCGATCTGCGCTGACTACTCTTCTGTGGCGGCTTCCGCTGCCAGCAGCTTAGCCCATTCCTTGGCTTCCTTGGCCGACACACCGCCGACCACCGCCAGCGAGCGGCGCAGGCGTTCGCGCACCACATCGCGGCCGAGCAGTTCCATACTGTCAAACAGCGGCAGCGATTGTGCGCTGCCGGCAATGGCAACATAGAATGGCCGCACCAGGTCGCGGAATTTGACGCCGGTTTTGTCGGCGACCAGACGCAGGGTCTTGTCAATCGACGCCGTATCCCAGGCCGCCAGCTTGTCGAATTCAGCCAGGGCAAAATGGAAGGCCTGGCGCAATTGCAGCTCGTTCAGCTTGTTGTCGCGCAAGGCCGCTTCCGGCGTATCCAGCACGCCGGCAAACAGATAAGCCGCCAGCATGCCAAGATCAGAGAGCCGGGTGATGCGGGTTTGCGCCAGCTTGGCGATGGCCATTTGCCGCTCCGGCTGGAAAGCCCAGGCGGCAACACGCTGGATCAATTGCTCCGGCGTCAGCGTTTCGCGGATATAGCGGCTGTTGAGCCAGTTCAGCTTGTCCTGATCAAAAACCGGGCCACCGAGCGAGATATTCGCCGGATCGAACTGTTCAACAAGCTGCTCCAGGCTGCGCATTTCATCGCCCTCGGCCACCGACATGGTGAGCAGGCCGAGGAAGTTGAGCAACGCTTCCGGCAGATAACCCATCCGCTGATAAAACAGAATGCCGGTGGGATTCTTGCGCTTCGACAATTTGCTGCGATCCGGATTACGCAGCAGCGGCAGATGGCAGATCTGCGGCATCTGCCAGCCGAAATAGTCATAAAGCAGCTTGTGCTTCGGCGCCGAGGAAATCCATTCCTCGCCACGCATCACATGGGTGATTTGCATCAGGTGGTCGTCCACCACATTGGCCAGGTGATAGGTCGGCAGGCCATCCGACTTCATCAGCACCTGCATGTCGACCTTGGACCATTCGATCTCGATCGGGCCGCGGCGCATGTCGTCGATGATGCAGACGCCTTCGGTCGGCACTTTCATACGCACCACATGCGGCTCATTGGCCGCCAGCTTGGCGCTCACCTCGGCCGGGCTGAGATGCTGGCAGCGGCCATCATAACGTGGCTGCTCGCCACGTTTGCGCTGCTCCTCGCGCATCACATCCAGCGTCTCCGATGTGCAGAAACAGCGGAAGGCATGGCCCTTGTCGAGCAGATGATTGCAATGCTCGGCATAGATGGCGGCGCGTTCGCTCTGGCGATAGGGGCCATGCGGGCCGCCCACATCCGGGCCTTCATCCCAGGTCAGGCCCATCCAGCGCAACGCTTCCAGGATCACGCGCTCGGATTCGGCGGTGGAACGCGCCCGGTCGGTATCTTCGATGCGCAGCAGAAACTGGCCGCCATGCTTCTTGGCGAAGCAATAGTTGATAAGCGCGATATAGGCCGTGCCGACATGCGGATCGCCGGTGGGCGACGGGGCAACGCGGGTACGAACGGTCATGGCTGAAAATCCTCAAGAACCGGAAGCGGCCGGCAAGATAGGTCCGGGGGCGCGGCGAATCAACTCACCAAAGCCCGAATTAGGACTACAGAAACACCACGCAGGAGACGATGTAATCCACTGGGCCGCCAGGCTCGGCCAGCGGGCAATGCACCCGCGACATGGTGTATTTGCGGTCGCGCTTGAAGGCGGTATCGGCCAGCCCCTCAAAAAACTGCGGCCGCTGCTGTTCGGCTACAAAACAGTAATTGGCATAGGCCGTGCCGGTGACCGGAAACAGCACCGATTGCCGCACACGCTGATGCGTCATGTTGCCGAGGAAACTGATGATATCCTCGCCGATGATGCGGTATTCAAAATCCAGCGGATCACGAAACACCCGCAGCAGGATCAGGCTGGGCAGGAAGCGCGCCATCAGGATCGGGTCCATATCGGCCCGGCTGGGCATCGCCCGCCCATCGCAGCGGCTTTGCCAGAAACGATAAAAATCAAGCACATGCGGGTTGCTGACAATGGCCGGATCAAGCCCGGCACGAAAACCAGCCACCAGATTGTGCTGCGACACCGGCTGGCATGTTTCAGATGGTGATATCAGTTCATCAGGCAAGACAGGTTTCCGCTATAGACAGCCTGCCCTATCACATAGCATTCCACCCTGGTGGGGGAATACCGGAAAATAACGTGCCGTAAAGCTATGCTACTGAACCGGGCGGGCTGCCTGGCGATGGCTCGGCACCATTGAGGGCACGCCAGCGCCAATATCGATAAAGCGCATGCCCTCGCCTTCCTCATAGGAATCGGGGTCTACCGCCTTGTCGCTGCCTGGCCGGGTCAGATTGGAGGCGCAGCAGAGGGCCAGAGTGGCCTGGCTGGCACCATTCTCGCAAAACGGCCCGGTAACAAATTCCACCGGCAGGATGCCGCCCCGGCCTAGCCGCAGCCAGTAATAAATTACGGCACTGCATGGCTGCGCCACCTGGGCCATGGTGAGATGGGCGCGCCAGGCGCGGTTTTCCTTCGAGGTCAGGTCAAGGTAATTGCAGCCGACCAGATCAACGCCGATCTGCTTGGTGATGCCCTCGCCAACCCATTCAATCTGGATGTCGTCATGCCCGCGCACATTCAGCAGCAGGCAAGAACCCGCCAGCTCGCCGAGAGCGGCAAGGTTCATGTCGCGGCGTTCTGGCAGCAAACGACCCAGGCGCCATCCATGCCATATGGCAAGAAAGTCGCGGCTGCGGGCCGAGAGCGGCTTGGGCAGACTCGAAACAAAATCCATGCCCGCATTATAACAAGACGGCATTTTGGATAAACAGCTTTCATCCCTGGATTTACGGGAATCCCACCCCGCCAGACTCGCCTAAAGGTTAGGCACCCGGCTCAATCCGGCCGGTCGAGCGAGAAGCTTTTATCCACCAGGCAATATTCCATATAGCCCAGCCGGGCCAATGGCCGCAGCAGGCTGATATCGACAAAACCATCCTTCAGCACGCGCTCATCAATATGGATGCCGACGACACGGCCGAAGACAACAAAATTACGCCCACCCGGCGTGGTGCAGGGCATTTCCACGGTTTGCAGATAGCGGCATTCCAGATGCACCGGCGAGGCTTTGACACGCGGCGCCCGCACCAGTTGAGACGGCACGGTTTCCAACCCGGCGGCCTCAAATTCGCTGCTGCCATGCGGCAGATGTGCCGAAGTGCGGTTCATGGCATCAAGCAGGCCATCGGTGACCATGTTGACAACAAATTCGCCGGTTGCCTCGGCATTACGCTGGCTGTCCTTGATCGCGTCGTCGCCCGGCTTGCGGCCCGGGCCAAGCCCGGTGCCAAACAGCACCACCGGCGGATCAGAGGCCACCGCATTATAGAAGCTGTAGGGCGCCAGATTGGGGCGGCCCGCAATATCCACGGTGGAAATCCAGCCTATCGGGCGCGGCACCACCAGGGCCTTGAACGGATCGCGCGGCAGGCCGTGATTACGCTTATCGGGTTCATAGAACATCGGGCTTTGCCTTGTGGGATCAGGGGATGAGCAGGATGGCGCCGGTGGTGGCCCGGGCCTCGGCGGCGCGATGTGCGGCGGTGGCTTCGGCGAGTGCAAAGCGCGCGCCGATAGCGGCTTGCACATGGCCGGCAGCGATGGCATCAAACAACTCTGCCGCATTGGCGCGGAACACCGCCGGATCGGCATTATGCGGAAATACCGAGGGCCGGGTCAGAAACAGGCAGCCCTTCTTGTTGAGCAATTCCGGTTCAATCGCCGGCGCCGGGCCGGAAGCGGCGCCATAAATCGCCACCAGGCCAAACGGCGCAGTGCAATCAAGCGATTTGAGAAAGGTGTCGCGGCCCACGGAATCATACACCACCCGCGCCTTGCGCCCGCCGGTTGCGGCCAGGAAAGCCTCGGGCCAATCGGCCTGGCTGTAATCCACCGCCGCATCGGCGCCGGCAGCGCTTGCGATGGCGCATTTCTCGGCACCGCCCGCCGTGCCAACCACAAAAGCGCCGAGCGCCTTGGCCCAGCGGCACAGGATCTGGCCAACCCCGCCGGCAGCGGCATGCACCAGCACCACATCGCCGGGCTGCACCCGATGTGTCTTGCGCAGCAGATATTGCGCGGTCAGGCCCTTGAACAGCAAAGCCGCCGCCTGCTCGTCGTTCACCGCCGCCGGGATCGCCACCAGCTTCTCGGCCGGCACGATGCGATGATCGGCATAGGCACCCAGGCCGGCATTCATATAGGCAACCCGGTCGCCCGGCTTGAAGCCGGCCACATCCGGCCCCACCGCCAGCACAATGCCGGCCGCTTCATGGCCCAGGCCGGTCGGGCTGGGCAACGGATACACGCCCTTGCGCTGGTAGACATCGATATAATTGAAGCCGATGGCGCTCTGACGCAACAGCACATGGCCCGATCCGGGTTCGCCGAGATTTTCGGTTTCCACCTGCATCACCTCGGGCAGGCCAAATTCACGCAGCACAATGCGCTTGGCAGTTAGGGTCGACATGGGGCCTCTCTCAATAACCGAACAGGCTGGACAGGAAACGCAGGCAGACAAGGGTGAGGAAGATGCCGAAAGCCACTTCCAGTTTACGCTTGGGCAGCGCATGCGCCAGCCGGGCGCCCAGCGGCGCGGTCCAGATGCTGGTGGGCACAAACAGCACAAAGCCGATCAGTGAAACATAGCCCAGCGCCAGCGGCGGCTGCAAAGCAGCCACATCGGCATATTCCGCCATCTTGGGCCAGCCGGCATAGATATAGCCCAGCGTACCCGGGATCGAGATCAGGATGCCAAGCGCCGACGAGGTGGCGATGGCCTGATGGATCGGCCTGCCATAGAAGGTCAGCACCAGATTGGATAATTGCCCGCCGCCAATGCCCATCAGCGACGACAACACGCCGATCACCAAGCCATAAAGCCGCATCGCCAGCGCGCCGGGCAACGTATCGCCAAGGCGCCAGCTATCACGGCCAAAGATCAGCCGGATTGCCGACAGGCCGGCAACAAACACAAAAACCAGCTTGAACAGATCAGCCGGCGCATAGCGGGCAATCAGGCTGCCGCCGAGCACGCCCAGCACCACCGGAATGGTCCAGGCCCGCACCACGGCCATATCCACCGCCCCCTTGGCGCGATGCGCGTTGAACGACCGGATTGAGGTGGGAATGATGATGGCCAGCGATGTGCCGACACAAAGCGGCATGCGTGGCGCTTCCGGCACCCCCATCAGGGCAAAAAGTTCATACAGCACCGGCACGATCACAGCGCCGCCGCCAACACCGAACACGCCGGCCAGGATGCCGGTGATCGCACCGGCGCTCAGCAAGGCCAGCGACAGCCAAGCCAGTTCGGAAAACGGAATGCCAAGGATCATCGGAATAACTCATGCGGAAAGACCGGGGTCCAAGGGCATAGCATGCGGCCGGGCCGGCGTCAGCCCCGCCCGGCACGCCATCGCCGCCGCTGATTACAGAAAATTGATACCGAACCACGCCGATTGACGGCATGCTGGTGGGTGAACCAGACGCGGAGCCGATCTGCATGACCCGCTTTCATCTGCATCGCCGCAGCCTGCTTGCCGGCCTGGGCGCCACGCTGGCCATCACCACCGCCAAGGCCAATGAAGCGGCCGCCATCGACCTTGCCCTGGTGCTGGCGGTGGATTGCTCGGGCAGTGTGCGTGGCGAACATTATGATCTGCAACAGCGCGGCTATGCCGATGCCTTTCGCCACCGCCGGGTGATCGAGGCAATCCTGGGCGGCCTGCATGGCGGCATTCTTGCCTGCTATTTCCAATGGTCTGGCCCGGCCCTGCACAATCTGGTGATTCCGTGGACCCTCTTGCGTAGCCGGGCGGATATTGCCGGTTTCGCCACCGCCTTGCAGCAGGCGCCACGCAGCATCTTCGGCGGCGGCACCGCGCCGGCCGAAGCCATCGATTACGGTGCAGCCCTGTTGCAGCGCATGCCATTGCGGCCGTTGCGCCGGGTGATCGACATTTCCGGCGACGGGCGCAGCAATCGCGGCCGGCCACCGGCGCTGGCCCGGGATGCCGCCGTGGCGCAAGGCATCACCATCAACGGCCTGCCGATCCTGCATATGGAAGAAGACATCGAGGAATATTACGAGCGCAACGTGATCGGGGGGCCGGGCGCCTTTCTGATCTCGGCGCGCGATTACGAATCCTTTGCCGATGCGGTGCGACGCAAGCTGATCCTGGAAATTTCCAGCGCCGGCTGACTTACAATGCCTTCAGATAGCGGATCGGCCGTGCCGGTTGCAAACCTTGCGCCGCCGCAATGATCGCCTGTGCATCCAGGCCATAATGCCGGAACAAGTCCTGGATCGACCCGGTCTGGCCAAAATGCTCCACCCCGAGCGCGCGCTGCCGATGCCCGGCCACGGCACCAAGCCAGCCCAGCGTGGCGGGATGACCATCCAGCACCGAGACGATGCCGCAATGGCGCGGCAGCATGGCGAAGAGCCGCTCGACATGGCTGCGGGCACGCACTTGACCGCGTTCACGAGCGCGCTGCGCCGCCATCCAGCCGGCATTCAGCCGGTCGGCGGACGTTACGGCCAGCAAAGCCACGTCACGGCGATCCTCGGCCATCATGCCGACCGCTTCAATCGCCTCCGGCGCCACCACACCGGCATAAGCCACCACGATCTCGGTATTTGGCCCCGGCGGGCGATGCCAATAGCCACCATCGATGATGGCGCGGCGCAAGTGTGGCGTCATCTCGCGGGTTGGCTGCTCCAGGTTGCGGGTGGAAAGCCGCAGGTAAACCGCGCCGCCGGTTTCATCACGCAGCCAGCTCTGTTCTTCAGGTGCCTCACCCACTGCCGGCTTGGCACCATCGCGCTGCATATAATCAAAGGCAAAATGCAGGATAGCTGCCAGTTCATCGGCATAGGCCGGCTCAAACGCCGCCAGGCCATCCTGCGCCATGCCGATCAATGGCGTGGCGATGGATTGATGCGCGCCGCCTTCGGGTGCCAGCGCCAGGCCGGATGGTGTTGCCGCCACGATGAAACGTGCATCCTGGTAGCAGGCATAATTCAGCGCATCCAGACCCCGGCTGATGAACGGATCATAGAGTGTGCCGATCGGCAGCAGGCGTTCGCCGAACAGATCATGCGACAGGCCCAGCGCCGAAAGCAGCGTGAACAGATTCATCTCGGCGATGCCAAGTTCCATATGCTGGCCCTTGGGCGAAAATTCCCACGAGAAGGTGGAGGGTATCCGCTCCTTCTTGAAGATATCCGCCATGGCCTGCTTGGCGAACAGGCCGCGCCGATTGACCCAGCCGCCAAGATTGGTCGATACCGTGACATCCGGTGCCGTGGTGACAATGCGCTCGGCCAGCGGCTCGGCCGAGCGGCCGAGTTCATTCAGGATCAAGCCAAAAGCCTGCTGGGTCGATATTTCCGCCTGGGCCGGCAGCGGCAGCGTCTCCGGCAAGGCCACCGGCGCGGCCGCGCGCCGGCGGTTTGGCTCGGCAGCAAAGGCGCAATGCGCCAGAAAGTCATCCAGTTCGGCCGGCGTGGCGGCCAAGCCTTCATAACGCTGCCATTCATGACCGGGCCGCACGCCCATGGCCTGGCGGAAACTGTCGAACTGCGCCGGATTGAGCAGGCCGGCATGATTGTCCTTATGCCCGGCCAGCGGCAGGCCGAAGCCCTTGATGGTATAGGCGATGAACACCACCGGTCGGTCATGGTCGATGGCCTGGAAGGCGCGCAACAGGCTGGGCAGGTCATGCCCGGCCAGATTGGTCATCAGCCGAGCCAGTTCGGCATCGCTGCGGCTTTCAATCAACCGCGTGATATCGCCCTGATCGCCGAGATCATCCAGCAGCCGCTTGCGCCAGGCTGCGCCACCCTGGAAGGTGAGCGCCGAATAAAGCTGGTTCGGGCAGGTATCGATCCAGGCGCGCAAACTTTCGCCGCCCGGCTCAGAGAAAGCGGCTTCCAGCAGGCTGCCGTATTTTAGCACCACCACATCCCAGCCGAAGGCGCGGAACAGAGCCTCGAAGCGCTCATACAACCCTTCACGGATCACCGCATCCAGGCTCTGGCGATTGTAGTCGATGATCCACCAGGTGTTGCGCAGGCCATGTTTCCAGCCTTCCAGCAAAGCCTCGTAGATATTGCCCTCGTCCATCTCGGCATCGCCTAGCAACGCGATCATACGGCCTTCCGGCCAATCCCTGGCCCAGCCATGCGCCTTGACATAATCCTGCACCAGACTGGCAAACAATGTCTGCGCCACGCCAAGGCCAACCGAGCCGGTGGAGAAATCCACATCCACGGTATCCTTGGTGCGTGAGGGGTAGCTCTGCGCCCCCTTGTAACCCCGGAAATTTTCCATCCGCTGCTGCGTCTGGCGCCCGAGCAGATATTGAATGGCATGGAAGGCCGGGCTGGCATGCGGCTTCACCGCCACCCGGTCTGCCGGGCGCAGCACATGAAAATACAGTGCCGTCAAAATCGTGGCCAGCGAAGCACTGGAAGCCTGATGGCCACCAACTTTCAGGTTGTCGGTCTTGTCGCGCAGATGATTGGCGTGATGCACCATCCAGGTGGACAGCCACAAAACCTTGCGCTCCAGCTCGGCCAGCAGGCGCAGCGTATCGGCATTGATCGGGGCGGTATTAGACATGGCAGCTTCCTCGCATTCGCAGCGGAGAGTCTAGCCGTTATCGCGTGGTGTTATTTTGCGTATGACTGCCGCACAAGGGCCCGATTTGCAAAATATTTCCAATATTCTATGATTTAACGCATGACTATTGCGCAATATCAGCTTGATCAGATTGATCGCCGCATCCTGCGCCAATTGCAGGACAATGCCCGGCTCTCCAGCACCGAACTGGCCGCCGAGGTCGGCATCTCGGCCTCACCCTGCTGGCGCCGGGTGCGCGCCCTGGAAGAAGCCGGCGTGATTGCCCGCTATGTCACCCTGCTCAATCCGGAAGCGCTCGGCCTGTCGATCAGCATCTTCACCAATGTGACGCTGGACAAGCAGATCGAGCCGGCGCTGGAAGCGTTCCAGAAAGCCGTGCGCAAACGGCCTGAGGTGATGGAATGCTACCTGATGACCGGAGATTTTGACTATCTGCTGCGTGTAGTGGTGGCCGATCTCGGCGCTTATGAGCGTTTCCTGCTTGACCACCTGACGCGGATTCCCGGCGTGGCCAGCATCAAATCCAGCTTCGCCCTGAAGCAGGTGAAATACACCACCGCTTTGCCGATTGCGCCGTGATGAAGCAGCGCGCTCTCAATAGGCCGACATGCCGCCATCGATCACAAGCTCGGTGCCGGTGACAAAGGCTGCTTCATCGGAAGCCAGATAAGCAACACCGGCTGCCACATCCTCCAGCCGCCCCATATAGCCCAGCGGATATTTATCCAGAAAGTGCCGCAAGGCTTCTTCGCGGTTACTGCTTAGGCCATTGCGGGTATGTGCGGCGAATAAAGCCTCAGCGGAATTGCCTTCGGTCAGGCCCGGATGCACCGAATTCGAACGGATGCGATAACCCTTACGGCCAAAATCGATGGCAATGCTCTTGCTGAAAAAACGCAGGCCCGCCTTGGACGCAGTATAGCCCGGCATCGCGGCGGTGCCGACAATACCGGAAAGCGACGAGACATGCACAATAGATGAGCCGAAAGGCGTCGTCTTGGCGCTTTCGCGCAACAGGGCAAGACATGACTGCACACCCAGGAACGGACCTTCGAGATTGACCGTCATGGTCTGCCGCCATTCCTGCTGCGACATTTCTTCCACCGACTTGGCGATTACCAGGCCGGCATTGTTCACCAAAATATCAAGCCGGCCGGATTGCACGGCGATATCAGCCACAACCTGCTGCCAGGCTCCGGCCTCGGTCACGTCCAGGCGGCATGCCACGGCTTTGCCGCCCTGCCCGGCAATCTCGGCCACTACAGCGGCGGCACGGTCTTCCTGCATGTCGGAAACATGCACTTCGGCACCTTCCTGTGCCAGCCGTCGAGCAATGGCGGCGCCAATGCCCTGACCCGCACCAGTGACCAGCGCAACCCGTTTTTCAAGACGTCGCATCATTCTGCCCTAATATCATGGCGCCCGTGGAAATCTGTTGCAGCCATGCCTGGCCGCAGAAGAACTGCGGCCAGGCAATCGGGATCAGCGCTGCGGCGGGACGAAGTCAGCCGAGGTCGGCACAAAATCGTTGGTGTAGAGTGTCATCGGATCGGGCGGGTTGGCAACGCCGCCATAAAGCTTCAGCACTTCCACGGTGGAAGCCCAATCCGCATCCGACATCCAGCCGAGCGGCTTGTTAGCAGTGTTGGGGGTATTCCAGCTATGCCAGGACAATTCGCTCTCGCGGCGGCTGATCGCCACATCCGAGGTGGGCTGATACTTCTTGACGATCAGCGCCGCTTCCTCAGGGTTCTGGCGGGCATAAAGAAAGCCCTTGAGGCTGGCGGCGACAAAATCGCGCACCAGGGCCGGCTGTGCCTTGAGGAAGTCATTATGCACGATGATGCCGTTGCTCACCGTGTTCACGCCGCAATCGGCATACCACAGCATGCTGGCCTGCTTGCTGCCGCGGATTTCGATGCTCGGCACCCAGCCCTGAGCAAAACCTGCAATAGCATCCACCTGGCCGTTGATCACTGCCGGGGCGGCACCAGCCGGATCAACATTGACAATCTTGATCTTGCTGCCATCAAGGCTGCAACCACGCATGAAAGCCGGCCATTGCTGGAACTGCGCCGACCCGGTGGGGATGCCAATGGTCTTGCCTTCCAGCATCTTTGGCGCAGTGATGCCTGAGGAGGCTAGGGTGATCACCGCCGTCGGCGTGCGCCGGAAAACACTGGCCACCATCTTGAGGTCCATGCCTTTCGACACGCCATTGGCCAGCACATAGCCATCGGCAAAGCCGAAATTCGCCACCTTGCTGGCAATGAGCTGTGCCGTGCTGCCGGAACCCTTGCCTTGCTCGATGGTGAGGTCGATGCCAGCCTGGGTGTAGAAGCCTTTTTCCTGAGCGACGATGAAACCATTATTCGGACCCTGGAAAGCCCAGTCCGTGATCATCTTCGCCTGACGTGGCGGATCGGCCGCCTGCGCACCTGCGGCCAACATACAGATCGTCGCGATCAAGAATGCGCCTCGCGCCAGATTGGAAATTTTATTCATTGTCACCCCCTGAGTTACGCGCCCGCGCGGCGCAATCAATCAGAAACCTGTTTTCAGGTCTGCGGCAGGCCCCGCCGTCGCCGCAGTTCAATACTGCTATCATGCTACTAACTATCCAGTAAAATAGATTCTTTGCGCATGATTGCCCACATCACACAAAGAAAGCCCGCGTGATATCAGCCATTTTTCAATATTTTCGGCGCCGTGATCAGTTTGGAGGCAAAAAATGGCGATCAGCATTTTCTGCTATTTTGAGCGCATTTTCATGTGCACCGGGATCATCAGCCGCGAGGGCTTTATTCCTGCTTGCGATCAGGCCTGCATGCCACCACGCGACCGAATGGCATACGCAACACGCCTACAGTCAATTGCAGCAGCCGCGACCGATTATCTTGGCTGTATGACCGGCAGCCGCACCACCTGCTATCATCTGCACACAAATGACTGCGGCGAGCGGCCGGTTCAGCGGGAAGCGCGCATCAGGCCGGTTTCGGCATCATTGAAAGCTGGGTGAAATCCGGCACCGGCGCATGGCCAAAGCCGACGCAATCAAGCGAACCGAGTGCCAGCATGCCGCTTTCGATGCGCAGCCGCACTTTGCCCTCGTGGCGGTGGTAGAGATCGGGATGGCTGGCCAGGAAGGCATCTGCTTCGCTGGCAGGCCGTTCGCAGAAGCCATCAACAAAATGATGCCCGTTGCGTTCAACATGGCCAAGGCCGAGCAGGTTCACCAAAGCCAGATCCTGCTGCAACGATACGCCGGCATGCACCGTGAGGTCTTCCGCCGACATGAAATAGCGGCGCGGCCCGCCTTCGGCATTCCACAGGTCGCAACGCGCGCGGTTGATCACCGATTTATAGAAGCCCTTGCAGGCCTTGGACGAAACACCGCTATAGCCAAGCGCCCGGGCGCGCACGAAGGAATCGATCTCGCCATCCGATTCATCAATGATCAGCGGCTTGGCAGCGGTGAAAGCCTCCACCGGTGTGGACAAGGCGGTTTGCCGCATGATCGGCTGTTCCACAAACAGCGTTGATTCGCGCAGGCGCTGCAAGGCCGGCGCGGCCTCAATGGCATGCCAGAGTTCCAGCGCCGCAGCGGCAGTGGCATATTGCTCATTGCCATCAATGGTGGCGAAATACGGCTCCGACATACGATCCAGCACGCTGGAAATCTTGCTCAGGCGTTCGATATCCGCCACCAGATCGCCGCCAACCTTGAGCTTGAAATAACGCTGGCCATAAGCGGCAACCACTTCCTCCAGTGTTTCCGGCAGGCCGTCATTCACCCGATCTTCCCGCTTCTGATCGGCTGCCACCAATGGATCAACCATGCCCACGGTATGGCGCGCCGCCATGCTGGCTGATGGACGCAAACCGGCCAGGAAGTGATCAAAATTGAAACCAGTCAAATCAGGTATGATGTCATGCGGCTGCATGCCGGGCAGGTTGGCCTGCATGGCGGCATAGAAGCTGACATTCTCTAGCCGGCAAACCGCATCCAGGATGGCACGGTCCAGCAGAGCCGGGCCGTAGCTGGCAACCAGCGGCAGCAAGCCAAGTTTGCCACAGGCGGCAACATGCTGCTGGTAATGATCGGCGAAGAAACCAAACGGCGTGCGCGACTGGCTGGCGGTGTAGCAAGCAATCGCCAGCGCCAGCGAGCGCCGCAACTGGTCGGCCGCCTGTTCATCGCTCAAAGCCGGGTTCTTGTCGAACCATTTGCCGCCGATGGATTCAGCAGAATACCCCCAGCCTTCGCGGCCATCAGCAAGACGGATGCGCAGCCGGATCACCGCCTGCCGGCCACCGGTGGAGGTGATATTCCCAAAGCGAAATGTCATGCGGTTTTTATAGGCGCGTTCAAACGCCTCCACGGCCAGAACGGTAAGTTTGGGGGCGCTGTTGCTCATCGTTGTGCCTCAATCAATCCCTGCATATAGCCAATCGCCCGCGCCGCACAGGTGGCACCATCAGGCTGGTAGTCAAATGGTTCCACCGCAATCCAGCCGCGATAATCCACACGCAACAAAGCAGCAAACAATGTGGCAAAACGATCGTCACCCTGGCCCGGGCCACGCTTGTTGCGGTCATTCACCTGGATATGTGCCACCAGGCCCTGCGGCACCCAACGCGCCACCAAGGCCGCCAGCGGCTCGGCTTCCATCTGCACGGCGGCGCTGCAATCGATCATGCTGCGGAAAGCCGGATTCTTCACGGCGGCAACCAAGGCTGCGGCCTCTTCCAGTGTATTGATGTAATTTGCCAGCGGCGCCGCCAATGGCTCGATGCAATACACCACGCCGGCACGTTCGGCATGTTCGGCAATGGCAGCAAAAATTTCCAGCGCATGGCCGCGTGCGGCCATCGTATCACCTGCGGGCAGCCGGCGCTGTGCCGGCGAGCCATGCACCAGCACATCGCCACCCAGGGCCGCACAAAGATCAACCAGACGATACATCACATCGCGGGTGCGAACCCGCACGCATGGATCGTCGCTGGTCACCGAAAGCCCTTCCGGGCGCAGCAGCAGCCAATGCAGGCCTGAAATGCTGATACCGGCATCGCTGGCAATTCGACGGATTTCAGCGATGCGGCCAGGCGGCAGCTTGTGCGGTTCATCGCCCAGGGTGAACGGCGCCACTTCCAGGCCGTGATAGCCAAGAGCCGCTGCCAGCGCGCATTGCGCGGCGAAATCACGGCCCTCGGCGATCACCTCATTGCACAGCGCCAACTTCATGGCGCTTACATCGTCTTGCGACCAGTCAGCTTCTCGAAGATATCCAGCGAGAGCTGGCCGGCCTGGGCGGTGGCACGCACCTGCACCGTGCGCGGGCGCGGCAGATCAATCGGCTTGATCTCGGCCACCCGACCGGGCCGGGCTGACATCACCACCACACGATCCGCCATGAACACGGCTTCCTGGATCGAGTGGGTGACAAAAATGATGGTCTTGCGCGTCTCCGAACTTTCGCCCCAGATACGCAGCAATTCCAGATTCATGTCGTCGCGCGTCATGGCATCCAGCGCACCGAACGGCTCATCCATCAGTAGCAGTGGCGGATCAAGCAGCAAGGCTCGGCACAGCGAAGCACGCTGCTGCATGCCGCCAGAAAGCTCGTTCGGCCGCTTTTGCGCAAAATCCTGCAAGCCGGTGAGGCGCAGCAATTCATAGGCGCGCTCGCGGTATTTCGCCGGATCAAGGCCGGCCAGTTCCGCCGGCAGCAGCACATTGTCGAGGATGGTGCGCCAGCGCAGCAGCACCGCAGCCTGGAACACCATGCCCACTTCGGCAATCGGCCTGGTCACATCCTGGCCGTTCACCTTGACCACGCCGCGCGTGGCCGGGCGCAGGCCGGCGATGATGCGCAGCAAGGTGGATTTGCCGCAGCCCGAGGGGCCGACAAGGGCAATGAATTCGCCACGGCGGACGCTGAGCGAAATATCGCTCAGCGCCTCCACCGGGCCACTTTCGGCCTGATAGACCATGCCAACCCGGTCGAGTTGGATCACTTCATCGTTCAACGCACGACCTCCTCTCGAACCGGGCCGACAACAGGGTCGCTCACTTGAAGTTGGCCGGCACGGCCACCTTGGTGAGGAACTCGTTGCTGTACACATCATTGCAGGCCACGGTCTTGTTCAGGCCCATATAGGTATTCACCAGATCAACCGAACCGCACATCTTCTTCGGGTCCATATAGCCGATGCCATTGGCACGATAGGTTTCCGAATTCATCAGCGTCAGACCCAGCTTCATGTTGGCGCTGACATAGACGGTGTCGATTTCCGGCACGCGCTTCTTGAAGATCGCCACGGCAGCAGCCGGATCGGCCATCACATCGCGCCAGCCCATATAGGAAGCCTCGAGGAAGGCGCGCAGGGTTTTGCTGCGTTCCTTCATGGTCTTTTCGCTGGCCATGATCGACATCGAATACATATCGAAGCCAAAATCCGCCCAGGGCATGCTCACCGCCGTGCCGGGGCCACCCATCGCCTTGTCGTAATTCGGCTGGCCGGTGAGATAATCGGCCACCGCGTCAACGCGCTTTTCGCTCACCGCTGCAATCTTGGCGGTCGGCTCGATATTCACCCAAGTGACCTTGTTCACATCCACGCCATGCAGCTTGGCGAAAGCCGGCCAAACCTGGCGCTGGCTGTCGCCCGGCGGCGCGGCAATGGTGCGGCCTTCCAGATCCTTCGGCTTGCGGATCGGGGTATCCTGGCGGCTGAACACGTTCAGCGGAGTCTTGTCGAAGATCATGCCCACGGTCTTGATCTTGGCGCCGCGCGAAACGGCAGCGATCACCACGGCGGCATCGGCCAGGCCGGCATCGGCGCGGCCGGTATCCACCTTGGCAATGGAATCACCGGAACCCTTGGAATTCTCCAGGGTCACATCAAGGCCACGATCCTTGTAATAGCCCTTGTCGAGCGCCACCCAATAGGCGGCGTGATCGCCAACCGGAAACCAGTTGAGTGCAAACAGGAACTTCTCCTGCGCCTGGGCCGCCGATGCGCCCGCAAATGCGAGCGAGGCCGTTACCAGAGCGCCAAACAACATCTTATTCCGTTTCATCGCTACCCTCCTGCTGATGGTTCACATGCTTCATGGTTATTGGTTATCCGGATTTTCGGCCCAGGGTGTCAGAATCCGGGTCAGCATGGCGACGAAGCCAAAGACCAGGAAACCCATGATCGAAATCCAGAACAACGCCGCGAACGCCACCGAGGTATTCATACTGCTCTGGGTGGCAATAATGACGTAGCCTAAGCCCCGCTGCGACGCGACAAATTCACCCACGATGGCACCAACCACAGCCGAGGTGGCGGTGATCTTGAGTGCGCTGAGGATGAAGGGATAGGCATTCGGAATACGAATCTTGGCAAAGACCTTCCATTTCGGCGCGTTGAACACGCGGCCAAGATCAAGCAGATCGCGGTCGATCTGGGTCAGGCCAACGGCGGTGTTGATCACCACCGGGAAAAAGCCGATCAGCGCGCCGATCAGCATATTGGGCAGGATGCCATAGCCCATCCAGATCAGGAAAAGCGGCGCAATCGCCACTTTGGGCAATGTGTTGACAAAGACCAGAAACGGCATCAGCGCGCGTGAGATCAATGTGGACCAGGCGATCATGGTGCCAAGGATGATGCCGGCAGCGGCAGCGATGAAGAAGGCGCCAAAAATCTCCAGCGCCGTAACCCAGATATGCCGGCTCCAGGGAATCTGGTCACCCACCAGAGCGGCATAGACCGCAGCCGGGCTGGGCAGAAGATATTCGCGGATGCCGCCAAAGGTGACGGCGAATTGCCACAGGACCAGCAGCACCGCAAACAACGACAGCGCAGGCAGTCGCTCAATGAGCCATTTAGCCGTTTTCATCATGCCGCCAGTTCCTTGAGTGCGGTGGTGCGATCACCTTCCAGCCAGCGCGCCAGATTGGCGGCCACGAAGGCATCATCGGTGAGATGCGGATAGGCCTGGGCCACCCGGGTGAGTTCTTCGGCCTGGCCGGAGCTGAGGCCCTCATTCGGATCAAGGCACCAGATGCCGCGCAGCAGGCCCTGACGACGCAGGATTTCATGGCAGCCCGCAATGCAGCCATGGAAGGCATGCGCCACATCAAACAGCGCACTGTTGCAATCAGTCACCTGGCCGTCCAGCGCCAGCAATTCGGCACTCACCGCCGGCTTGGCCGCTTCAGCCTGGCAGCGTTGCAGCAATTGCACAGCAGCCTGAACCCAGACAGACCAATGACCAAGCAGGCCGCCCTTGATCCGCACTGTCACCGGCTTGCCAT
Source organism: Alphaproteobacteria bacterium UBA7691 (assembly GCA_002482765.1). Lineage (GTDB taxonomy): Bacteria > Pseudomonadota > Alphaproteobacteria > Ferrovibrionales > Ferrovibrionaceae > Ferrovibrio. Next base: position 64,247 of record DLGP01000031.1, on the reverse strand, counting down.
CGCGCATCAGGGTATAGGGCGTCACCAGATCGGCGACGATATGGTCATCATTGCCGGTATAGAGCGTAACCCGATCCTCGGCTTTGGCCGCCACCACGCCACGCACCACATCCAGCGTGGCATAGCGATTAAACGGCGCCATCTTGATCGCCACCACGTTTTCGATAGCGGCAAAGCGGCGCCAGAAATCGAAGGATAGCCGGATGCCACCCACCGAAGGCTGAAGATAAAAACCAACCAGCGGGATTTCGCGCGCCACAGCGGTGCAATGCTCGATCAACTCATCTTCGCTGGCGCCCTTCATGGCAGCCAGGCTGAGCAGGCCGGCATGATAATCCAGGCCGCTTGCCACCTGTGCCTCGCGGCAAGCCTGCGCCGTGCGCCCGGCCAGGCCGCCGATGCGGATCAATGACCGATCAGTCCAGGCCGCAGCGGTTTCCGCCGCCAGTTTCAGCACCGGTTCGTAAAGCCCGACCTCGCGGATGGCGAATTGCGTGGTATGCACGCCCACGGCCAAGCCACCGGCGCCGGCATCAACATAATAGCGCGTCAACGCCTGCTGGCGCGCCGGATCAAATTGCCGCGCCTCGGTCAGTGCCAGCGGATGCGCCGGGATCACCGTGCCCTGGCGCAGAGCCTGCAATACCGCGGCCGGCATATCACTCCAATGTTTTGCCATCCTGCTCACTCCTTACCCAAGTTCCGGACCAGCGGCGGCGAAAGAACGGAAATTGTCGCCAAACTGCATGATGCCGCCGCGCATCATGCGCTCAAAACCGCGCTGCCGCGTGAAGCCCAGTGCCGCCAGATGCGAAGCAAATTCCACCTGATCGTTATAGGCATCGATGAAAACCGGCCCCGGCAGCCGCGACAGCAAACCATCCAGCAGGCGTATCGCCATATCCGGCTCAGGCGCCGATAGCGGCCCGATCTGCGTTGCCACCCGGCCGGCGCGCGACAGGATATAGCCAGCCTCGTCGGCACCCCGCAGACAGACTGCATCCGGACGGGCCAGCAGGTCGTGCAGCACAAAGTCACGCTTGGCACCAAATATCTGCGCATCCAGCGGCGCCAGCCAAGCCATGTCTGCCGCCGTCAGCGGCATCACACCGCGCCGCGGAGAAGCCACTGCATTGCCGGGATGCTGCCAGCGCGTGATGTAGCGCAGGGTCTCGAAACCAAGCGGACGATACACTTCCGCTCCGGCCGCCGTGGCATCCAGCACGGCTTGCGCGCCACGCGCCTCGATCCATTGGATACAATCCAGAACCAGCCGGCTGGCCAAACCCAGGCGCCGCTGGCTGGCAGTGACGAGCACCATGCTGATCCAGGCCAGCCGCGCGCCCATCGGCAAGGCCAGGGCCGAGGCCACCAGGGATGGCGGCTGGCCCATTTCAATGCCAACGGCATGGCCATGTGTCATCATCAGGCGCCAATCAGCAGCCACCTGATTCCAGTTGGCTTCCGCCGATAGCGCCAGCGCCCCGGGCAATAACCCGGGGTTCAGGCTCCCGATTTGCGGGAGCGACAGGCTGTGCGCCTCAGTATTCGCCATCGCGATTCTCAAATTTGGTCGGCTTGTTCAGGCTGCTGCCATTGCCGGCAACCCAATCTGCCACCCAATCCAGCATCAGCTTGATCGATACCAGTGGATAACCAAACAGCCGCATTGCTTCAGCGGCATTGTTGAGCCAGGCGGTCTTGGCCGGCTCGCCGGTGAAACTGACCGGCTTGCCCATGCGGGCTGCCATTTCAGTGGCCAGCCATTTCACCGCCAGGGTTTCCGGGCCGCTGACATTGATCGGCGAGGTTGGTGCCGTGGCATGCGCCAGCGAGCGCAGCGCATAGCGGTTTGAATCGCCCTGCCAGATCACGTTGACATGGCCGGTGGTGAGATCAACCGGCTTGCCATCGCGGATTTTCACCGCGATATCGTGCAGCACGCCATAACGCAGATCGATGGCATAATTCAGCCGGATCAATCGCCCTGGCGTGCCGTATTTGGCCGAGAAATGCTGTAGCAGGCGTTCGCGGCCAACGCAGGAATTGGCATATTCGCCAGGCGGATTAAGCGGCGTCTGCTCGGTGGCGCCGATCTCGTCCAGGCCGACAAAGGGATAGACGCAGCCGGTGGAGAAGGCGACGATGCGCGAGGCCGGGAAACTTTCCGCCACCATGCCCGGCAGATAGGTATTCATCGCCCAGGTCAGCGGCTGATCGCCGCCAGAACCGAATTTCATGCCGGCCATGAAAACAATGTTCTTCACTTTCGGCAAAGCCTCAAGCGCCGCACGATCCGACAGGTCGCAGGCAATGGTTTCGATGCCCCAGCCCTGCAATTGCTCGCGCAGACCCGGTTCGCTGAAACGCGCCACGCCGATCACACGCTTGTCGGGCGCGGCACGCTTGGCCATATGCGCCAGCGATGGACCCATCTTGCCGCCAACGCCCAGCACCATGATATCGCCATCCAGGCTCTGCAACTCACGCTGCAAAACAATATCCGGACGTGACAGGATTTCTTCCAGCGCCGCCAGATCGGCGATGCGTTCAGGCAGGGATTCACTGACTTGCATGTCGGACTTACGCTCCTGCTTCATGCTTCTCACATGCTCCTTGTGGCAAGCGGCGGGCGCTGTGCTGCCCAGGGCGCTGCCTGCTCGAATGCCCGCGCCGCCTNNTAGATCGCGGTGGCGCGGCCCGACAATCTGTAGCCCGACCGGCAAGCCATCGCGGGTCAAGCCGCATGGCACGCTGGCCGCCGGCTGGCGGGTCAGGTTGAAGGGAAAGGTGAAGGGATACCAATTGCGCCCGCTATAGCCTTCCGGCTCGTTGCGTTCTGCGGCAAATGCCGGCACGGCGGTGACCGGCGACAGCAGCAGATCATAGCGCTGGTGAAATTCATTCATGCGGCGGGCGAATTGCACGCGCTGCATCTCGGCATCAAGATGATCGATGGCAGTGGCGCCGCGCGCCTGCTCCACACGCTGCAACAAATCAGGGTCAATCACCGCAAGCTGCGCCGGGGTGAATTTGTGGAAGGCATAATCGGTAAGGCCACGCATCAGCTTGAACAGCAGATCCCGCGAATCGGGGAACACCGTCTCGACGGTTTCAACCTGGGCGCCCAACTGCTCAAAAACCTTGGCTGCCGCCTCCGTCAATGCCGCCACTTCGGGATCAACCACGGCGCCGCACAAAGTGGGGCTCCAGGCGATGCGCCATTGCTTCGGGTCAGCAGCCAGTTCTTCATGATACTGCGTCGGATCAGGCGGCAGAGAATCCCAGTCGCGCGGATCAGGCTGCGCAATCACGCTCAACATCAGCGCCGCGTCAGCCACAGTACGGGTCATCGGGCCGAAGCCGGCCAGCGTGGCATAAGGTGTGGGTGGATACATCGCCACCCGGCCACCGCCCGGCTTGAAGCCGAAGATGCCGCAGAAATTTGCCGGCATGCGGATCGAACCGCCGGCATCGGTGCCGAGCGCCAAGGCGGAGATGCCAGCCGCCACCGAGGCCGCCGCGCCGCCGCTGGAACCGCCCGGTGTGCGTTCCGGATTCCAGGGATTGCGCGTCACGCCGCATAGCGCGGTGTTGGTGGTGGGCTTGGCGGCGAATTCGCTGGTCGTGGTCTTGCCGAAAATCACCGCGCCCTGTTCGCGCAGGCGCGCCACAGCCGGGCCGTCTTCATCCCAGGGCTGATCCGGGTTGATCGCCTTGGAGCCGCGCAAAGTCGGCCAACCCTTGGTGAGAATGATGTCCTTGATCGAAACCGGCACACCATCCAGCAAACCCAGTGGCGCGCCGCGCTGCCAGCGCGCCTCGGATTGGCGCGCCTGCTCCAGGGCGGCTTCCGGATCAAGCAGGCAGAAGGCATTCAGCGCCGGATTGAGCGCTTCAGCACGGCGCAAAGTCTCCTGCGTTGCCTCCACAGGCGACACGGCCTTGCTGCGATAGGCAGCGAGCAATTCGGTGGCCGAAGCCCAAGCGATGCCTTGCTGCATGTTCCCCCATTGCCGGATGCGATTATCAACCAACTGGTTGATCCAATCATCTACAACGAGAAGCTGTCAAGCGGGAATTGCAATGTCATCGGTACAGAAACAAAAAAAGCGCCGGCTGACGGCGCTTCGGTTCAGGGGCGCAGGGCGCTCATCATCAGATCGATGACATGGCGGCGCCGCGTCGCCACCGCCTCTGGCGCATCCAGGTTGCGCCCGAATATCGCCGTCAACGTATAGATGTTGTTGAAATAGAAGAAGCCAAGGCCGGCGATGGAAACATAAACCTGAAGCGGATCGAGTCCTTTGCGGAAAATGCCTTCCGCAGCACCGCGCCGCAGGATGTCATCCAGCGTGCCAAGCAGCGGCGTGTTGAGCCGTTGCAAATTCAATATCTGCTTGAGATGTTTGCCCTTGTGCAGATTTTCATCGGTCAGCAGCGAAACAAAATCCCGATTCTCGGCCAGATAATCAAACGACATGGCGATCAGTCGGCGCATCGCCGTAGCCGGCTTCAACCGCGCCAGATCAAGCGCACGCTCACGCTCGCGGATGCCATCATAGGCAAGCTCCAGCACTTTGGCGTAGAGATCATCCTTGTTGCCGAAATGATGGTAGACAAGCTGCTTGTTGACACCGGCGCGATTGGCGATGGCATCCACCCGTGCGCCTTCGAAGCCACGGCTGGCGAATTCGCTCTGCGCTGCGGCCAGCAGCAATTCGCGGCTGTTGCGCTCGGCCTCGCCGCCGGCGATGCGGCCGGCACGCCGCAGCGGCTTGGCCACGGCCTTCACCGGCGGCTTCGCCACCCGACCGCGCTGCTTCGCGCCAACCGCCACCATGCCTGCCATCCCGTATTGTATCAACCAGATGTTTGAGCGGCACTATATAGCGGGCATGACGACTAGAAAAGCAGGTCGTAGAACATCCGCAAGGCGGTGAAGCCGAGAAATAGGGCGAAAACGCGCTTGAGATTGCGGGTGTTGATGCGATGCGCCAGGCGGGCGCCATAAGGCGCCAGCAGCGTGGAGGTGGGGAAAATCAACGCAAAGCCGATCAGGCTGATATAGCCCAGGCTGAACGGCGGCAGCCCGGCCACGTTCCAGCCGGAATAGACAAAGCCGATGGCGCCGGGGATACCAATGATGAAGCCGATTGCCGCAGCGGTGCCAACGGCGCGATGAATTGGATAACCGAACAGCGACAAGATCGGCACACTGAGCGTGCCACCGCCAATGCCCATCATGGCCGAGATGCCGCCGATCACAGTGGCAAGCAGCGAACGCCCCACACCTTTCGGCAATTCAGGCGCCAGCCGCCATTCCGGCTTGCCAAAGCCCATATGCAGCGACACGATCAAGGCCACGGTGGCAAAAACCGAACTCAGCACCGGGCCGCGCACATGGCCGGCCAGCACGGTGCCAATCAGCACGCCAATGAAAATCCACGGCCCCCAGCTTTTCAGCAGCGCAAAATCCACAGCGCCACGCTTGTGATGCGACCGCACCGAGGAAACCGAGGTGGCGATGATGGTGGCCAGCGACGTGCCCACCGCCACATGCATACGCACGGCTTCGTCAATACCAAGCGCGGTGAACATATGCCACAGCACCGGCACGATCACGATGCCACCGCCCACGCCAAGCAGCCCGGCAGTGATACCGGCCACTGCACCAGCAGCCAGCAACATGGCGCCAAAGCTCAACACCTGGCTCAATTCAAGCTGCATCATGTTCTTTATACCGCGATCACATCGACCAGATTGCGCAGGCCGCGCACCAGACTATAGGGCGCCAGCATCGAGGTTTTGGGATTGGCCGGCAAGACCCTGGCCACCACATGGCTGCTCATTTCGCCGAACGGCCCACGCGCCAGCACGCTATGCTGATTGCAGGCTTCGGTGGGGTCCACCATCAGCCGCACCCGGGTCTGCTCAAAGCCCAGGCCGGCCAGCGCCACCGCTGCCACCACATTGGCATTCTGCGGAAAAGCCAGGGCAGCTTCGCGCGCTGTGCCTTCAAAAAACACCGCAGGCTCGGTCACCGCGCCAAGATCAATCAGGCTCTCGGCCTTGGTGCCGATCCAGGCCCTTGGCGCCTTGCGGCCGGTATATTCCACGCTATCCAGCCCGGCATGGCGCGCCGCGCCGAGCGCATCCAGGCCGCCCAGCGCACCGGCCGGAATCAGCACGCGACCACCACCAGCATCCGCCGCTGCCCGCAGCCTGCTTTCCAGTGCCGCATCGGCCAGCGCCCCCACCGAGGCCACCAGCAGATCAACACCACCGCGCAGCAAGGCTTCGGCATGGGCATGCAGGCCGGTATGCCCGGCCGCTTCCACCACCACGCGCGGCCTCAGCGCCAGCAAAGCCGCCGCATCGCCAGCCACCGGCAGGGTGGCCGGCACATCGCGCGCCGAGCCGGCCCGCAGCAACACGCCAACCAGAGTGATATCAGCCTCTGCGGCAATGCTTTCGGCTACCACGCGGCCAATGGCGCCATAGCCGATCAGGCCAACCGGCAGTGAACGCGGTTTACTCATGGCATCAGCCTCAAAAATTACCGGCGACCTCAGCCGCCGAGATAAGCGCGCAACACGTCCTTGTTGCCAAGCAGAGCCTCGGCTGTATCCGACGCTACCACGCGGCCAGTTTCCAGCACATAGGCGCGCGACGCAACCGACAGCGCGTTATGCACGTTCTGCTCCACTAACAGGATGGTAACGCCGTGTTTCTGCAACTCGCGCACAGCGCCCATCACTTCCTGCGCCAGCAACGGGCTGAGGCCAAGGCTGGGTTCATCCAGCAGCAGCAATTCAGGCTCCGACATCAGCGCGCGGGCAATCGCCAGCATCTGCTGTTCACCGCCCGACAATGTGCCGGCCAATTGTTTGCGCCGCTCGCGCAGGCGCGGAAAACGCTCGAAGCCCTTTTCCACCCGGCCGGCCAGTTCACGCGGATCATTGACGATATAGCCGCCAAGCTGGAGGTTTTCTTCCACGGTCATTTCCGGCCAGACATGGCGTTCTTCCGGGCAATGCGAGATGCCGGCACGCAGCACCTCGTCGGCGCGTTTGCCGGCAATGCTGTGGCCCTTGAAACGAATGCTGCCGGCGCTCGGCGCCATCAGGCCGGAAATGGCGCGCAGCGACGTGCTCTTGCCAGCGCCATTGGAGCCGATCAGCGCCACCACTTCGCCCGGCAGCACGCTGAAGCTGATACCGTGCAGCGCCTGCACCTTGCCATAGCTGACCTTGAGGTCGTGCAATTCAAGAATCGGTTGCTGCGTCATCTCAATGCCCCGTCGCGCTGCCGAGATAGGCGGCGATCACTTCCGGATTGCTGCGGATATCCTCCGGCCCGCCCTCGGCCAGCTTGAGGCCGAAATTCATCACCACGATGCGGTCGGAAATACTCATCACCAGATTCATGTTGTGCTCAACCAGCAGCAAGGCCTCGATCTGGCTGCCGACAAGCTGCTTGAGGATGGCGCCAAGCTTGATCGCCTCTTCCGAATTAAGCCCGGCGGCCGGCTCGTCGAGCATCAGCAGCCGCGGCTTGGCGCCCAGGCCGATACCAACTTCCAGCAGGCGCAATTCGCCGCAGGACAGCGACGCCGCCTCGGTATTCATGCGCGCGCCGAGGCCGATCAACTCAACGATACCGGCGGCACTGTCGCGCAACGCCGCTTCGCTCTGCCGCACGCCCTTGCCGGGAAACAGCGTTGCCCAAAGCGAACGAATACCCTGCCGGTGATGCGCCGCCAGGATATTCTCAAACACCGTCAGATTCTTCAGGATGTTGGTTTTCTGGAAACTGCGCACCACACCGCGTCGGGCGATGTCATGCGGCGCCTTGCCAGTCACGGTCTCGCCCTCAAAAGCCGCCGAGCCTTCGGTCGGCTTGAGAAAGCCAGAGATCATGTTGAAGCAGGTGGTCTTGCCGGCGCCATTCGGCCCGATCAGACTGACGATCTCACCCTTGCCAACCGTGAAGGACACATCATTCACGGCAGTGATGCCGCCAAAGCGCATGCGGAGATTATTGACCTCAAGCATCACACGGCCTCCGTCTTGCGATTGTAGGTTTCGCGCTTGTCGGTCAGATAGCCCATCACGCCGCGCGGCATGAACAGCACCACGGCAATGACGATGGCGCCGAAGATCGACAGCCGCAGTTCCTTGAAGTCGCGCAGATATTCTTCCAGCACCACCACGGCGAAGGCGCCCAGGATCGGCCCCAGCAACGTGCCTTTGCCGCCCAGCAGCACCATGATGATGGTGGATGCCATGAAGCTGAAACCGAACACCTCCGGGCCGACGAAGGAGATGTAATGCGCATAGAAACCGCCGCTCAGGCCGGCCAAAGCCGCCGCTATCACAAAGGTGAGCAACGCATAATGGAACGGCGAGATGCCGACCGACTGGGCGACGAAGCGGTTTTCACGCACCGCCACCGCGCCACGCCCGATATTGGAATAGACAAAACGGAAGGCGATGTAGAGCACGATGGCGGCGAGCAGCAAGGCGATATAGTAGAAGGCGGTCTTCTGCCCCAGGGCATCCAGTGCCGCCATGGCAGCCGGCTTCTTGATGCCGGAAATACCCATCGGGCCGTTGGTGAAGCCAACCCAGTTATTGGCGATCAGGCGCAGCACCTCGGCGAAACAGAGTGTGATGATGACGAAGAACGGCCCGCGCAGCCGCAGTGTGATGGCGCCGATGCCAAGGCCAAATACCGCCGCCACCGCCCCGGCCAGCGGCACGGTGAAATAGATCGGCAGGCCGAGCTTGGATGAACCCAGCGCTGCCGCATAGGCACCGATGCCAAGGAAGGCCATATGGCCAAGCGGGAATTCGCCTACATAACCAACAATCAGATTGAAGCTGGTTGCCAGGATCAGCGAAAACAGCACCATGATACCGAGATGCAGGATATATTCGTTGCGCACCAATTGCGGCAGCACCGCGGCCAGAAGCACAAAAGCCAGCAGCATATTCCGTTCAAAATTCCGCATCACACACGCTCCGCCCGCTTGGAGAACAGGCCATAGGGCCGCACCAGCAGCATTATGATCACCATGGCGAAACCGATGGCATCGACATAGCCGGTGCCGAGATAGCCGCCCCAGATAGCTTCCACCAGGCCAAGCACCAGCCCGCCGACGATGGCGCCCGGGAAACTGCCCATGCCGCCGAAGATCACCACCACAAAAGCCTTCAGGCTGACCAGGCCGCCGATGGTGGGCTGCGCCACATAGATTGAGCCGAGCAGCATGCCGGCCACACTAGCCAGCACGATGCCCATGGCGAAGGTAGTGGCATAGACCTGCGCGGTCTGGATGCCGGCCAGCTTGGCCGCCATGGTATCCTGGAAAGTGGCGCGCATGGCGCGGCCAAGTTTGGTATGCTGGATCACCATATGGGCGGCCAGGATCAGCAGAGCTGCGATGGCCACGATAGCCAGGCGTGCTTCGGTGAGCACCACCGGGCCGAAGAAGATCGGCTTGTTCGGCATCGGGCCGGTGACTTTCAGCGGCGCGGTGCCGTAGATCAGCAAGGCTGTGTTCACCAGGAAAATCGACAGGCCGATGGTGAGCAGGATGCCCGGTTCCTCGCCCTGTTCGCGCACGCGCTCGATCAGCACGCGCTCGATCAGCCAGCCGGCAGCGCCCATCACCACGATAACGGCGATCAGCGACGGGAAAAAGCCGAGGCCCAGATGCACGGTGAAGGTCCAGCCCAGCAGGCCACCCACCATGTATATATCGCCATGCGCAAAATTCACCACGCGCATCAGGCCGAAGACCAGGGTGAGGCCAATCGCCGACAGCGCATAGAAGCTGCCATTGACCAGGCCATTCGCCAATAATTGCAGGAAAAAGTCCATATCCACCCCCGCCTTGCTGAATAGAATGGCCGGCGGCGCGGGGCCGCCGGCCTGGGTAAGCCTTAGTGGCCGATCGAGGTGGACGCAGCCACCACCGGCACACCATTCTGCAACTGCACCAGAACCACATCGAAGCCGGCCGCCTGGCCCTTGGCATCGAAGCGGAACTTGCCGTTCGGGCCTTCATAATCAGTCTTGGTCAGCGCTTCGCGGATCTTCTCCGGTTCGGTGGAGCCGGCACGCTGGATCGCATCCATGATGATGTTGATCGCGTTGTAGCCGGCGGCGCCATACTTGCCGGGCTTCTCCTTGGTCTTCTGCTCATAGGCGGCGACGAAAGCCTGATTCTTCGGCGTGGTCATCGTCGAGGCATAGGGCACAGCAGCATAGATGCCTTCCGAAGCCTTCTCGGTCAGGCGCATGAAGTCGGCAGTGGCCCAGGAGCCAACACCAAACACCTTGAGCTTGAGCGCGAATTCCGCCTTCTGCTTGACGAAGATCGAACCATCCTGGGTTTCTGCGGCCACGAACACACCATCGGCGCCCGAAGCCCGCAGCTTGGCCAGCAGGGTGTAGAAGTCTGTGGTGCCGTGATCGAAGTATTCCTTCATCACGGTGGTGGCACCCAGCGCCTTCATGTTCTTCTCGAACTCATCCACGCCGCCACGACCCCAATCGTCGTTCACGCCGATATAGGCCACCTTGCGCAACTTGAGTTGATCGAAAAGAATCTTGGCAAAGGCTTCGGCCAGCAAAGCATCGGTTTCGGTGGCGCGGAAGAAGTAGCGATTGCCCTTCTCGGTCAGATCGGCCTTCGACGACACGCCGGTCACCAGCGGGATCTTGTAATTCTCGGCCACCGGCATCACTGCCAGCGTGGCGGACGAACAGAAGGCGCCGGAAAGCACGGTCACCTTGTCGCGCTGGATCAGCTTTTCGGCTGCGTTCACCGACTTGGCCGGGTTGCACGAACCATCTTCGATGATCAGTTCAACCTTCTTGCCGAGCACACCGCCGGCAGCATTACGCTGCTCAACCGCGAGTTCGGAACCGGCGACATCGGCCTTGCCGTTATAGGCGACCGAGCCGGTGAGCGGCTGGATGACGCCGATCTTGATGGTGTCTTGCGCCTGGGCCGGCTGGCCCAGAAACATGGCGGCTGCGGCGACAGCGCCGAGCAAAGCAGTCCGTTTCATGCAATCCTCCTGTTGGTGCTTGGTTGGTTTGGGTTGATCACGAGTTACTGCTGCGACGGCCGAGAAGCGTGCGGAAAAATCCGACGACGGCATCTCGAACGATCGACCACATGAGCCGCCCGGCATCCAGCGACTGGGCTGGCTTGGGTGGCGAAACCGGTATTTCAGTTTTCTGTTCGCTGGAAGTTGCCGCCGGCGCTGCGGCAACCCGTGCCGCCAGATGGCCTTCCAGGTTGCGCACAAAGTCGGCGGTGATGCGGTTGGCGATTTCCTTCACCACGCCGGCCTTGCCAAACTGTGCCAGCGCACCGGCCAGGTTTATGGTGCAATCCACCAGCACCCGGCTGCCGCCTTCGGCCGCATCGACGCGATAGGTCATGCTGCCGCTGGCGCGCGAATTGCTTTTGGCATCGGCACCCTTGCCTTCCACGCTGCCGCTGCGCCCGGCATCATCGCGCAGCAATGTGACCTCGCCTTCAAAAGCGGCAGCCAACGGCCCAACCTTGACCGAAAACTGGCCGCGATAGCGGTTGTCGCCCAGCTCTTCCAAAATCGCTGCACCCGGCAGGCAGGCCGCCACCAGCCGCACATCGGAAAAAGCCGCCCAGACCACGTCAGGGCCATGCGCAACAGTGAAATCCTTTTCGATCTTCATGGCTTCATATCCTCAATAAACGCCCAGCGCCGAAGCGCCGCTGCGTGGATCGGCCGCTGCCAGATGCGGCAGGCCGGCGCGCATGGCGATCACCTGCTGCACCGAACGATGCGCAAAGCGCTGCACGGCGCGGTGCGGCGCTGCATCGGTGCCGAATTGCACGCCCTGCTCGGCCGTCAACTCATCTTTCTCATCCAGCGCCCAGCGCGGATTGCTCACAGCCTGGGCCGGCGAAGCGCCAGCGAGCAGGTCGCGGATTGTCTGGGCATTCCACGGCAACTGGTTGACGCCGCCGGGCGTGGCGCCGAGGCAGAGTGTTTCGCCATGGCGCAAGGCCCAGGCATGCAGGGTGGTTTGCGGCACACGGCCGGCCGCCGGGGCATTGCGGGCATAAGGCGGCGCTGCGAGATCAAAGCCGCGGCCGGGACGATTATTCAGCACCAGGCCACTTTCCAGCACCAGGCCGGAACCGAAGCGCGGGAAGGAATTGCTATGTACCACCACCACGGCATTGCCCTGATCATCCGCCGCCGTCACCACCGAGGTGCCTTCATCCAGCGCCTCGCGGTTGCGCGCGCGGGCCTGCTGCCGCTCGGCGCGCACGATGCCGACCAGATCGGCATCGGCATTGGCGCCCTGGCGCATAACTTCAGCCAGGCGCGGCCCGGCCGTTGGGCCGGGCGTCACCAGCAGATCAATACCATCGCCCAGGGCCAGGCTTTCAGCCGGCATGCGGCGCGCCGGGCGGCCACTAAGATCGGCCAGGGTGAGAAAACCGCCCCGGCTCTGCACTTCCGCCACCAGCCGTTTGCCATGTTCGCCGGTAAACAGATCGGCGCCCAGGTCGGCAAAAGCAGCCAGCAATTGCCCCAGGCCAGGCAGACGGCGCAGATCGCCCAATTGCGGTCGTCGGCCATGCGGGCAATAGGGATGATGCGGGCTGTAGCGGCCGAGCAATTCCTCGGCTTCATCAAGATAACTCAGTGCAACCCAGCTCCACGGCAACCCGAGTTCGGCCGCCTTGATCGCCGGTGCCACCAGTTTGGACAATGGCAATTCAGCCATGCCATGCAAAGTGGCGTAACCATCCGGCGCACCAGGGATGCCCACCGAACGCGGCCCGAGCCGCTCCAGCACCGCGCCCTGCGCCAAAGCCTGTGGCCCTGGGCCAACGCTGACAATGGTCTCAAAACCGCCGTCGGCGCGGCGATACAACGCCACCAGATCGCCGGCCAGGCCACATTTCATCGGCAGCGCGACGGTCTCCATGAAACAGGCGGCCAGCGCCGCATCGAAGGCATTGCCGCCTTGCGCATAAGCCGCAACCCCCGCCGCCGTGGCGGCAGGATGCGCCGATGTCACCACCTTGGCACCGGTGCTGGCAATGGTCTGGTTAAGGCGTTCCAGGCTGTCCATGTCAGGCCTTGATGCCGATGAACTTGACCTGTGACATCTCCTCGATGGCATAACGCACGCCTTCGCGGCCCACGCCACTCTGCTTCACACCGCCGAACGGATACATATCAAGTCGGAAGCGGCTGGCCTGGTTCACCCACATTGCGCCAACATCAAAATCATCGGCAAAGCGGAAAGCCGCGCCGAGGTCGCGGGTGAAAACCGCGCCCTGTAGGCCAAAGTCGGAATCGTTGGCCAGTGTCAGCGCCTGATCCACATCGTCAAACGGCACCACCACGGCTACCGGGCCAAACACTTCCTCGCACCACAGCCGCGCCTGACGCGGCAGATCAACCAGGATACCAGGCGATACCGTGGCGCCCTGGCGCACAGGCTCCAGTGCATACCGCGCGCCTTTGGTTATGGCATCGGCGCACATATCCATCACACGACGGGCGGCAGCCTCGGTCACCATCGGGCCGAGATCGCTGGTGGCATCATCGGCTCGCCCCACCTTCAAAGCCTTGGCGGCGGTCACGAAGGCTTCCAGGAAAGCCGACAATACCTGGCGTGCCACCAGCACCCGCTGCGCCGAGATACATTGCTGGCCGCTGGCTTCAAAACCGGCCGCCGCGATCTTCTTGGCCGCATCGGCGATATCGGCATCGGCCAGCACAATATTGGCGGCGTTGGAGCCAAGTTCAGCCAGGAATTTCTTCGCACCGGCAGCCCGCGCCAGCGCTTCGCCGCCTGCGGTGGAGCCGGTGAAGCTGACAGCCCGCACGCCGGGATGCGCCACCAGAGCCGCTGCGGTGATACGGTCGCCGGTGATCACACTGAACAGGCCGGCGGGCCAGCCAGCAGCCACAAACAATTCGGCCAGGCGCAAAGCTGTGCGGCTGCCGGCCGGCGCCGGCTTCACCACAATGGCATTGCCGGCAGCGATGGCGGGCGCCACTTTCTGCACCAGCAGATTGATTGGCGCGTTGAACGGCGTGATGCCGGCCACCACGCCATACGGGATATGCCGGGTGAAGCCAAAATGCCCGGCGCCCATCGCCGTGGCATCCAGCGGCAGCACCTCACCACCAAGCTGTGGCAAGGCGGCGGCACAGGCTTCGATGAATTCCACCCCGCGCTTGATTTCGCCTCGCGCCACCCGGATCGGCTTGCCAACATCCTCGCGGATGATCTGTGCCAGTTCCTCGGCGGCTTCCTGCAAGGCGGCGGCACCCGCCTTGAGCCAGGCCACGCGCTGATGCACCGGCGCCTTACGCTGCGCCATGAAGCAGGCCTGGGCAGCAGCCACCGCCACTGCCACACCAGCCTCACCCTGCTCCGGCAGCCGGGTGATCAGGCTGCCATCCTGGGGATTGATCAGATCAAGCGCGGGATGCGTCATCGTTGTTTCCTACTTGGCGCCACGCTGGCGCTGCACCTGCATGTTGGCCAGGAACGGCACCAGCGGATGTGCGCCCATGGCCACGATGGCCGGGGCATCGAAGGCCACCAGCGCCTGGCGCTGCTCAGGCGTCAGCTTGTAGCGATCAGCATAAGCCGCTGGATCGGCGATATAGGCGCTGCGCGCATCACGATCATGCGCCAGGGCGTGCAACGCCGAGGTGATCTGCACCAGTTCCGGCTTGATCGTCGGGTAATGCGGCTCAAGGCTCAGCAGATCGGCGCCGACCCAGCCCAGCGAGGCGTAGTTATGGTGCCAGCTCGGCTCCATCGACACGATATCGGGCTTACGTTCGCCCAACGCGCCGGCCGCACAGGCCCAACAGCGCAATTCAATATTGCCCTTGTCGTCCAGCTCGGTTTCGTCATAACCGATCAGTGATTTGAGATTGCCGGTGCGCAGACGATCCAGCACCGTATTGTCCCAATCCAGTTCGGGATGCGAATAGCGGTCGGTGCCAGGAAAATGCGACATGCCGCCGGAAGCCAGCACCACGGTGCGCAAGCCCATATTGGTCACCGCACGGGCCACCGCCTGGCCGAATGCGTAGCAGCGTTCCATGGTCGGCTGCGGCGGCAGATAAGCATTGACGAAGATCGGCAGCACCGCGCCCTTATGGCCGATATGCGTGAGCGGGATGCCCATGGCATAATCGAATTTCGCCGTGCTGGTGAAAGCCGGGTCAAAGCCCTGGCGATACATCTGGCGCACCAGTTCGAAACTCACGGCGCTGGGGATTTCCCAATGGAACTTGCGGCCGGCGAATTCACCGCTGGCCTCACCGCCAACATGGATGGTGAAGGGCGGCGCGATGCCGTGGAAGAACTGCTCGGCATGGTCATTGGAAAAGATGATCCACAGATCAGGATCAAGCGCGCGCAGCTTATCGCCGATCTCGGCGGCCACGGCCTGCACGCGGGCAACGGTGCCCTTATCCTCGGTTTCCGGCAGGGTGAAGAATTGCGGCGCATGCGGCAGCATCGCGCCGCCGATAATGGTGGTGGTGGACATCAGGCAGTCTCTCCGATTTTGCTCAGGCCGGCGGCCTTGGCCATCTCGGCCGCAGCCATGATGGAGCGGACAATGCCCTGATAGCCGGTGCAGCGGCACAGATTACCGCCCATCGCCTCGCGCACGCTCCGCTCGTCCAGCGCCACCCCGCGCCGCAACAGATCCCAGGCAGAAATCAGCATGCCCGGGGTGCAAAAACCGCATTGCAGGCCATGCTGCTCATGGAAGGCCTGTTTCAGAATTTCCATCAGCGGGTCGCCCTGCAAACCTTCCAGCGTGCGGATTTCGGCGCCATCCAGGCTGACGGCCAAGGCGATGCAGGAGCGCGCCGGCTGGCCATCGATCAAAATCGTGCAAGCGCCGCAAACGCCGTGTTCGCAGCCAAGATGCGTGGCGGTCAGGCGCTGCTGATCACGCAGCAGATCGGCCAGATGCAGGCGTGGCTCCACCATCGCGTCCACTATGCGGCCATTGACGGTGAGGGAGATCGGCATTTTGGGGCTGGTCATGGCATTGCTCACTTGGTCACATCCCGGGTCGCATCCTGTGTGGCGCGCAGCAGCGTGGTGGCATGCATGTGGCGTTTGGCCGGGCTGAAATCGCGCTCGGCGGCATCCAGTTCGCGCAGGATCAGCGGGCGCAGGGCGGCGCCGCTCTGGCCGGCAACCCAGGCAGCGGCGGTCTGGTTCAGCACAATCGGTGCGCCATCGGCAGCACCCAGCACCAGACGGGCAGTTTTGGCTGCCGGATTGAACAAGGCCAACGCCATCGATTCGGCATATTCGCCGATCTTGGTGGTGACCTTGCTGTAGCCCCAACGCTCGGCAGTCGGGCGGCGCGGAATTTCCACCGCCACGATCAACTCGCCGTCATTCAAAGCCGTGAAATACGGCCCGAGCACAAATTCCTCGGCCGACACAATGTGGCGGCCTTCCGCACCCTGCAAATGCAGCCGGGCTTCCAGTGTCACCACAGTAAGCAGCCAATCGGCGGCCGGATCAGCCAAAGCCAGGGCGCCGCCAATGGTGCCGCGATTGCGCACGGCGCGATAGGCAAAATGCCCGGCGACATGGCGCATCAGTCCATTGCTGGCATCCGGCACCAGGCCATCTTCGAAAGCGGCATGGCGCGTGCTGGCGCCATAAAACACCGCCTCCGGGGTTTCGCTTACGCCGCGCAACGCTTCGATGCGGCCAAGATCAACCAGGCGCTCCACCGGCGCCAGGCGCAAATTCAGCATCGGCACCAGCGATTGACCACCAGCCAGGGCGCGGGCGCCGGGATCGCCAAGCAGGCCGATGGCTTCATCCAGGGCCGTGGGGCGGGAATAGGCAAAAGCTGCGGGCTTCATGGCATCACTCGTTTCGGCCGGCCAGCACCGCCTCAAGCAGACGCTCGGGCGTGACGGGGGTTTGATTGATCTCGACCTTGAGCGCGCGCAAGGCATCGTTGATGGCATTCACCACCACGGCCGGCGGCGCGATGGCACCGCCCTCGCCCATACCCTTGATGCCGAAGCGGGTATGCGGCGACGGCGTTTCCATATGCAGCACGCGCACATCCGGCACCTCGGCGGCGCCGGGAATCAGATAGTCGAGGAAAGTGGAGGCCAGCGGCTGGCCATTTTCGTCGTAGGGGATTTCCTCGTAGAGCGCGGTGCCGAGGCCCTGCGCCACGCCGCCCACCACCTGGGCTTCCACCAGCAACGGATTCACCATGGTGCCGCAATCGTGGCACACAACATAATCCAGCACTTCCACCACGCCGGTGCCGATATCCACCGCCACCACGCAGGCATGGGTAGCGTAGGAAAAAGCGCCGGTGGAGCGCCCAGGTTCGTAAACCACACTGGCTTCCAGCGCCGGCTCCTCGCCTTCCGGCAGCCGTTCCGGATGCAGATAGGCGGCATTGCAGATATCGGCGAAGCTGACCGATTGCTCGCCGAACCACACGGCGCCATCGGCAAGTTTCACCTGATCACCGGGCGCTTGCAGCAGATGCGCGCCGATGCGCTTCACCTTCACTGCCAGTTCGGCACAGGCCCGCGACACCGCGCCGCCGGCCATGGTCATGCTGCGCGAGGCGAAAGTGCCCATACCATAGGGCGACGTGGAGCTATCGCCATGGCGCACCACCACATCCTCAACACGAATGCCGAGTTCCTCGCTGGCCACCTGGGCCAGGGTGGTTTCGAGCCCCTGGCCATGATTCTGGATGCCGACAAACAGGATCAGCTTGCCATCGGGGGTGAAACGCCCCAGCGCCGGCTCGAAACCGAACACCACCGGCAGCCCGCGCGCCACCCATTCCGCCGTGCCATGCGCCGATTGCTCGGTGTAGCTGGCCACGCCATAACCGATCAGGCGGCCATCCGGCTCGCCCTTGGCCTGGCGGGCACGGATCGCCGCCGGATCGATCGCCGCCACCGCGCGGCGGGCGCATTCCGGATAATCGCCACTGTCGTATAGCTTGTGGGTGGCCGAGCGATAGGGCATCTGCTCGGGCTTCACCATATTCTCGATCCGTACATCCTCGGGCGGCCGATTGACCGCGCGCGCCACGGCATCGATCAGGGTTTCGATGGCGAAGCAGGCGCCGGTGCGGCCAACACCACGATAGGGGCCTAGCGGCGACTTGTTGGTGCCAACGGTGATGGCGCGGCCATGATAGACCGGGATGTCATATGGCCCGGTCATGATGCCGGCCGCCATGCCGGCTTCCATCGAGGCGGTCCACGGCCAGACCGAATAAGCGCCGGCATCCACCGTCACCTGGCCCTCAACCCCCAGCAGCCGGCCGGTTTCATCGGCATAGGCGGTCAATTCATAGCGGTGTTCGCGGGCATGCGGCGAGGCGATGAAATGTTCGCGGCGGTCCTCCAGCCAGCGCAGCGGCCGGCCCAGCTTCATCGCCAGGGCAGCCACCGCCAGTTCTTCGGGCTGGAAATTGTTCTTCGGGCCGAACCCGCCACCCACATCGGGCGCCACCACGCGCAAGGTGCTTTCGGCAATACCCAGCGCCTGCGCCAGGATGGTGCGGATGACATGCGGAAACTGTGTCGAGGAATACACCACCAATTCGCCCAGGCGGCGGTCGTAATGCGCCAGCACACCCCGGGTTTCCAGCGACACACCGACATGGCGCCCCATGCGCAGGGATTTCTGCACCGTCACTTTGGCGGCAGCCTTGGCGGCGGCCATGTCACCGGTCTTGATCTCGGTGGTGACAAACACATTGTCAGTCCAGCCATCGTGCAGCTTGGGAGCATCGGCTTGCTGGGCGATGTCGATATCCCAAAGCGCCGGCAGTTCGTCGATATCCAGTTCGCAGGCCTGGGCAATATCCTCGGCCTCGGCCCGCGTCGGCGCGATACACATGGCAATCGGCTCGCCAACAAAGCGGATGCGATCACGCGCCAGCGGCGGATATTCGGAATATTTGAAGCCGGCAGCCTTGCCCACCGCCACAATCGGCTTGGTGAAAGCAATGGCATCAATCAGGAAAACCCGGTCGCGGTAGCGTTCCGGAATCCGCACGCCGTTCAGCCTGGCATGCGCCACCGGGCTGCGCAGAAAGGCCAGATCCCAGGTGCCCGGGATATTCAGATCGGCGAGATACTCGCCCTTGCCTTCCAGGAAGCGGCGATCCTCGACCCGGCGCACCGAATTGCCGACGCCTTGAGGGCGACTTTTATTGGCGGCGGCGGCTTGCATCGTCAGATTGGCCATTTTGCTGCGTCACCCTCGACTCATAAATTTTCCAGCAATTTCAATAATTAGACCTGTACTGACGGCCCAATCATCGTATATTGAATATCGTATACGATTTGATTTTGACGAGTCAATGTCAATCTGCACAAGAATTTGCCTGATAAGCCTTTGCTGCTAATTCAGGCACACGTGTGGGCTTGCCAAAGCCTCGCCGCTTCCCCAATAAAGAGCACCGAGCCGGCGGCCCCTACGGATTCGGTGAGGATAAGAGGTATGGAAGTGACAACTAAAATTGCTGCCGCCGATGCCGACTCGCCGCTAGGCAAGCGTGGCCAGGCCGAGCCACCAAAGCGCCGCGCGCTGATTTCACGCGAGCCGATGCATGAGCAGATTCTGCCGCATATCCGGCGCGATATTGTGGAAGGCCGCTGGCGCCCGGGCGAGCGTCTGCCCGAGCCACTGCTCTGCGCCGAATTCGGCATCTCGCGCACGCCCATGCGCGATGCGCTGAAAATCCTGGAAGCCGAGGGCCTGGTGGAACTGGTGCCGCATGTCGGCGCGGTGGTGACCGATCCAACCCAGCCCGATGTGGCCGAGAAAATGGAAGTGCTGATGGCGCTGGAGCAGGCAGCGGCGGCCAAAGTGGCCAGCACCCGCTCGCCGGCAGTGCTGGAACGGATCAACCGCCTGCATATGCAGATGAGCGAAGCCGCCCATATCAACGACGCCGCCACCTATTACCGGCTGAATGACGAATTTCACCGCGCCATTGTGCTAGGTGCCGATAACAAGACGTTAGCCGATATGCATGAGCACATCATGTGGCATGTGCATCGCGCCCGGCATCGCGCCAATGAATATGAAAGCCTGAGCCAGGGCGCCGCCGAACATCACGAACGGATTGTGCGCTGCCTGATGCAAGGTGATCCGTTTGCCGCCGCGCAGGCGATGAACGAACATCTGCATGATGTGGCCAGCAGCATCATCGGCCATCTGGCGCATAAGCCGAACTGAGCTGAAACGAGCCGGCGCGTCAGATATCGCGGCGGATTTCCAGTTCCGACCAGATCAGATTGAAATACTCATTATAAAGTGGGTTGGTGCGAATCGTCACAGGATCGCGCTCGCCATGCGACAGGGCGATGTCATGCACGCTGCGCACCGTGGCCGGGCGGTTGCTCATCACCACAATACGATCAGCCATGGTGATGGCCTCGCCGATATCATGCGTCACCAGGATCACACTCTTGCCGCGTTCGCGGATGATGCGCTGCACCTCGCCCTGTAGCAGCAGGCGTGTCTGAAAATCCAGCGCCGAGAATGGTTCATCCAGCAGGATCACATCGGGATCGAAGGCCAGCGTGCGCATGAAAGCGACGCGCTGGCGCATGCCGCCCGATAATTCATTTGGCTTGGCCTTCTCGAAGCCGGCCAAGCCATAAGCCTGGATCAGCCGCAAGGCAATCTTCTCGGCTTCGGCGCGCGCCACACCACGCACTTCCAGGCCCAGGGTCACGTTATCCAGCACATTGCGCCAGGGCAGCAGCATGTCTTTCTGCAACATGTAGCCGACCTGACCATTGGCACCAGCCACCTGCACACCATTCACCGATACACTGCCTTCGCTGGGTACGATCAGGCCGGCAATGATGTTGAACAAGGTGGTCTTGCCGCAACCCGAGGGGCCGACAATCGCCAGCACCTCGCGCTTGCGCAGGCCGAAGGAGATGCCGCCCAGCGCCCGCACTGGCTTGGGGCCATCGGGATTGTAGACCATGCCGACATCGCGTGCGGTCAGCACTTCCACCATTTCGGCCGGCGCAGGCTGCATCAGGCAATCTCCGGATAATTCAGCACCGGTGCCTGCCAGGGCCGGCCGGCAATCACCGCGTCAAGATAGGAAATCACCACCGCGTTGAACTGCTCGGGCAAAACCTGCGATACGGCATGGCCGCCGGTCTCAAAATAGAATTGGTCCGCCTTGGGCATCACCTTGGCCATGCGCTGCGAATAATATAGCGGCGTCAGATGATCGTCCTTGGCGCAGGTAATAAGCGCCGGGAAGGTCAGACCGCGTAAGGCTTCGCCGGGGCTGTAGGAGCAGATCGCCTCGATGCGGCTGAGCATGATCTCCGGCTCGGGCAGATGCTGCGCTGCCACCGGCTCGTCGGTTTCCAGCTTGGCGATATTGGCGCTGATCCACCAGGGCGGGCTGAGAAACAGCGGCGTGGTGCGCACATAGGCCAATGCGCCGCTTTCCGCCAGCACACGCTTGCGCACATCAAAACAGCGCCTGAAATACGGGTCTACCGCCGCCCAGCCGGCATAGAGCACGGCGCTTTTGATCCGATCCGGATAACGCAGGCCCATTTCATGCGCCATTGCAGCGCCGGTGGAATGCCCAACGATATGCGCTGCCGCGATGCCGAGATGGTCCATCAGCGCCACCATGTCGTCGGTCATCTGCGCCACGGAATAGGTGATGCGATCGCGCCGCGAACCGCCGGTGCCGCGATGATCGTGCAGCACCACCTGATATTTCGCCGCCAGCGCCGGGATGTTGGGATTAAAATAATTGGCCGCACCGCCGATACCGGCGGCCAGCAGCACCGGCTCGCCCTCACCCTGGATGTCATACGCGATTTCAGTGCCATTCACTTGTGCCACAGGCATCATGCTACTCCGTGTTTTCTTCAATAACTCAGGCGGCGTTCCAGCAGGGTGACGCCGTAATCCAGCACCAAGGCCAGCAACATCAGTGCAAACAGGCCGACCCAGACGGCGTTGAGGTCGTACATCGTGCCGGCATAGTAGACCAGATAGCCAAGGCCCTGCTTGGCGGCGATATACTCGCCCACCACAGCGCCGATCAGGGCGAAGCCAACATTCAGCCGCAGGCCCGAGATGATCCAGGGCATGGTGGCCGGCGCCACGATTTTAACGAAGGTCTGGCGCTGGCTGGCGCCGAGCGAACGCATCAGGCGGATCAAATCCTGATCCACCTCCTGGGCGCCGCTATAGGCGGTCATCAGCGAGACGATAAAGGTGATGATCGCGGCAATGGCGATCTTCGATTCGATATCGATGCCGAACCAGACGATGATAAGCGGCGCCAGGGCAATCTTGGGCAGGCCGTTGATCGCCACGATGAAGGGCCGCAGCATCAGCGCCAGGCGCGGCGTGAGCCACAGGCCCAGGCCACACAAGCTGCCGAACAGGCAGCCGATGACAAAGCCGATCACCGATTCTGCGCCGGTGATCAGCGTGGAGCGGATCAGGCTGCCATCCATCAGCAGGGTGATGAACTTGCTCAGCACGCCGCTGGGCTGGCCATAAAGATAAACCGGCAGCCATTGCGCCCGCACGGCAATTTCCCACAGGCCAAAAAATGCCACCGTGAGGCCGATCTGGCCGAGCAGGATGGTGAGCCAGGGTGAGATGCGGAAGCGGCTGCCGGCCATGATCAACGCGCCTTCGGCAGATGGGCGATGGAAGAAATCTCCACCAGGAATTCCGGCTTCACCAGATCGGCGCGGATGCAGTAGCGCGCCGGGAAGTTATTGGGGAAGTATTCCTTGTAGACCGCGTTCATCGCCGCGTAATCGCCCAGATCCTTGAGGAAGATCGAGTTCATGGCGATATCGGCCATGCTGCCGCCAGCCGCTTCCACCACACTTTTGATGGTTTCCAGCACCGCGCGGGTCTGCGCCGTGGCATCGCCCACACCGATGGTCTTGCCCTGGCCGTCCATCGCCAGGATGCCGGAGATATAGAGCACGTTGTCGGCGACCACGCCGGGTGAATAGGGCGCCAGCGGCGGCGGTGAACCGGGCGGGATGATCGGGGTACGGGGCATCGGTCTACTCCTCTTTGCAAAGGCAGATGAAACTGTGTCAGCGGTTGGTGAGGCTGCGCAACTGGCTCACACTGGTGGTCCAGCCGAAGAAGGTTTCCACATTGAACACGGTTGCCTCCTGAATGGCCGGCGGGCCAGCCTGCAAGGTGGCATCGGTCACCATGATGGGGAAATATTCCAGGAAGAAGCCATCGCGGATGGTGGATTCAACACAAACATTTGTCGCCACCCCCACCACCAGCAAATTGCGGATGCGGCGGGCACGCAGGATGGCATCCAGTTGCGTATTGAAGAAACCGCTGTAACGCGGCTTGGGCAGCACGATCTCGCCCGGCAGCGGCTTCAACACATCGACCAGGGCATAATCCCAGGTGCCGCGTGTGATCAGCGTGCCATCCAGTTCTGGCCGCTCGCGCATAGTCTTGAGCGCATTGGATTTCCACCAATTCGGCGAGTCTGGTGTGCCGGCTTCCTGCTTGCCGGCATCCCAGCCATTCTGGAAAAACACGATGGTGCAGCCCAGCTTGCGGGCGATCTCAACGGTTTCCACCACGGCATCAATCACCGGCGGCGCGCCGGATATATCGAAGCCGGCCAGATCAAGATAGCCGCCCGGCGAGGCATAGGCATTCTGCATGTCAACGACAATCAGCGCCGTCTCGGCCGGCAGGAGCGGAAACTCCTCCGGCCGGGCGGGCAGCATCAAGGCGCCATCGCGCACAGGCAGTTTCTGCGGCTTGCTAGCCATGTTGCTGCGCTCCGATCAGGCCGGCAGGCCAAACTGGGCCGCCGCCTTGGTGGCAAAGCTGGCATCCACCAAATCCTCGTAGGGCAGTGTCTGCTTCAACGTGCCGGCGCCGCTCTCATGCTGCATGATGGCGTCCCAATCCTGCTTGGTGATGATCGGATTGCGCGGCACCACATGCTTGGCGGCCATGAAATTCTTCGAGCCGAGCTTGAGGACATCCGGCGCCACATTGGGGAATTCCAGCTTGCTGACTTCCTCGAAGGTGCCGTCCACTGTGTGCAGCAGCTTCATCGCCTCGGCCAGCGCATTGCTGAATTTCTGCACCGTCTCGCCATTGCCACGCAGATATTGTTCGGTGACGAAGATGGACGAGAAGGCAATCGGACCCAGAATGTCGGCAAAGGAATACACCACCTCCAGGCCGAACTGGGTAACACCGATGCTGGCATCCCAGTCGAAGGCAATCGCCAGATCGGCGCGGCCATCCTTTACGGCGGCTGCCTGGGCGCCCGGCGGCAATTCGAGGAAATTCACCCCGGCTTCCTTGGGATCAAAGCCACCACGGCTGCGCATGATGTAGGTTGGAGTGGAAATGGTGTTGGACGGGAAACGCAGGGTGGCGATGGTCTTGCCCTTCAGATCGTTCAGCGAATTGATCTTCAGGCCGGGCTTGGCGATGGCAAACAGCGAGATGCCGCCCGCAACCTTGCCGATGCAGCGCATCTTGCCGCCTTCCAGCGTGGCATTCACCGACATGCCGGTGCCGGTGAGCGCAAACTGCGCCCGGTTGGCCAGCAGCACCGAAACCGGCAGCGCAATGCCGCCCGCCGTGGAGTAATCCACCTCAAGGCCATGCTTGGCGAACAGGTTCTTGCGCAAGGCGGTGTAAAACGGGGTGTAGAGCGCGATATGGATCGCTTCCGATACCGTCACCTTGGTACGCGATTGCGTCAGGCCGGGCATCGGGAAAGCGGCAGCGGCCAAACCGGCGGCGCCAGCGGCGGCAAGCAGGCGGCGACGGGTCGGCTTGGCAAGGCTGGCGAGGGGTGCGGATACCGGATCGCGTTCGGACATGGTGGGCTCCTTGGCTAGCACTGGACGGGTTCAACTTTTGTCGACAACAGCTTGCGACCTGAATCGGCGCTTGCACAAATCGATTGCCTGCATATATTCATAAGCCATGCCTATCAATATCAGCCTCAGACAGCTTAATTGTTTTTACATAGCCTATAAATACAGCAATTTCAGCAAAGCCGCTGATCACATGGGCATTTCCCAGCCGGCTCTGAGCCAGGCAATCCGGGAAATGGAGGCAGAAATCGGCCATGCCCTGTTTGACCGCACCACCCGCCGGGTGCGGCTGACAGAAACCGGCCGCCAATTCCTCGCCACCGCCGAACGCGCGATCAATGCCTTTGATCAGGCGCGCGACGAATTAAGCAACCTGGCGGCGGGCAAGGCCGGCCAGGTGACGATCTCCTGCCTGCCTTCAGTGGGGATCGGCCTGCTGCCCCGCCTGCTGCCAGGCTTTCAGGCCGCCAATCCCGGTATCACTGTGGAGATCATGGAGGAAAAACTCGATGCCGTGATGCAGCGCGTGCGCAGCGGCGGCGCCGATTTTGGCCTCTCCAACACACTTGACCTTGACCCAGAGCTGCAAGCTGAACCGCTGCTCAGCGACAGCTATGCGCTGATCTGCCGGCATGACCATCCCCTGGCCCAGCGCAGCTATGTCAAATGGTCTGAACTGGCGGCCGACAATACCGTGCTGGTGGCGATGGCGCGCGACAGCGGCATCTGGCGCGAGATGGAAGCCGCGCTGCATGAATCCGGCTTTGTGCCGCGTGTCACCTATCGCGCTTCAAGCCCGGCCACTGTGCTGGCCATTGTTGCCACCGGCATCGGCGTCAGCCCATTGCCCGGCCTGGCCTGGCCCGGCATGGGCCATCCGCATCTGGTGCATCGCATGTTGATCGAGCCGCTGGTGCAAAGGCGCATCAGCCTGTTGCGGCGGCGCGGCGTGTTGCCAACACCCGCAGCAAAACTGTTTCTGGATCACATCCACAACAACCTGAAAGACGGCGACCGGCTGCCGCTGCTGTGACTGATTATCGCTATGGCCGCAGCTTGTCGTAGCGCTTCACCAGGCGTTCGCGCTTCAGCCGCGACAACCGGTATATCCAGAAAATACCATCAAGCTGGTCGATCTCATGCTGATGGCACACCGCCAGCAGGCCCTCAGCGGCTTCTTCATGATGTTTACCGGTCAAATCCTGATAACGAATACGAATCTGTGCCGGGCGCTCAACCTCGTCGGTTACACCCGGCATCGAAACACTGCCTTCGGCATGGCGCCTGGTTTCGGCCGCAGCCCAGATGATTTCCGGATTGACATAAGTGCGCGCGCTGCCCGGGCCATCCAGCTCAAGCACCACCAGCCTTTGCAGGATACCTAGATGCGGCGCCGTGATGCCGATGCCCGGCGCGGCGCGCAGGCTATCAAGCAAATCCTCGGCCAAAGCGGCCAAGGCAGCATCAAACTGAATGACCGGCAGCGCCGTCTGACGCAGGCGCGGATCGGGGAAGGTCAGGATCGTACGCACCGCCATCGGCGGTCACTTGCCAATCTGCGCCAGATCAAACGGCGCGGTCTGATAAAGCTGGTTGATCCAGTTGCCGAACAGCAGATGCGCATGGCTGCGCCAGCGATTCTCCGGCGGCCGGGTCGGATCATTATTCGGAAAATACTCGCGCGGCAGGGCTATCGGCTTGTTCGCAGCCAGATCGCGGAAATATTCCTCGCTGAGTGAACTGGAATCATATTCGATATGATTGAACATATACAGCGAGTTATGGCGTGGATCGTCAAGCAGGCATAACCCGGCTTCGTCCGATTCCATCAGCACGCTCAGGCCGCTGCCAGCGGGTATGTCCTCGCGCCGCATCTCGGTCCAGCGTGATACCGGAATGGCGAAATCATCCGAGAAGCCACGCAAGTAGGGCGAGGCCGGCGCCAGGTTACGATGGCGATAAACCCCGAAGGCCTTCTCTGCCAGCAGGTATTTCGGCATGCCATGGAAATGATGCACTGCCGCCTGCGCGCCCCAGCAGATGTTGAAACAGCCATGCACATGGCTCTGCGTCCAATCGAAGATGCGGCGCAGTTCGTCCCAATACGTCACCTGCTCAAACGGCATCGTCTCCACTGGCGCACCAGTGATGATGAAGCCGTCAAATTTCTCGTGCTTTATATCCTGCCAATCGCGATAGAAGGAGATGATATGGTCGCTCGGCGTGTTGCGCGCCACATGATTGGTGATCTTCACCAGGGTCAGTTCCACTTGCAGCGGCGTGGGGCCGAGCAAGCGGGCAATCTGGGTTTCGGTGCGAATCTTGTTCGGCATCAGATTAAGCAGCCCGATCCGCAGCGGTCGGATATCCTGACGCACGGCATCGGTTTCACGCATCACCATCACGCCTTCCGCATCCAGCGTGGCACGGGCGGGCAGATTGTCAGGAATCTTGATTGGCATCGGCTTGTCTCGCTGCGCCAGCGGTATCGGCTGGCGCCGCCTGGCTCACGGGTGAAACTGCCGCTGCCGAGGAAACCCCGGGCAACGGGGCATTTCTTTTATAAGGCCGGCGACCGGATTCCTAGCCCTAGGAATTAATCAAACTATATCAATGTCTTAAATTACATATGGGCAGAGCGGCCAGGCAAGCCGGGCCGCTCTGCCTGCGGTTCAATGCGCGGCGGCCTCGATCTTGTCAAACAGGCGGCGCAGGCGGTTGCAGGCGGCAGTGAAGCCCGGCTGCTCCATCGTATCCAGTGTGCGCGGCCGGGCGATGTCGCAGGCGATATCCTCAACAATGCGACCGGGGGATGATGACATCACAACGATGCGATCAGAGAGAAACACCGCTTCGGGAATGCTGTGTGTGATGAACAGCACGGTTTTTTTCGCCTCGGTCCAGATGCGCTGCAATTCCAGCGACATTTTCTCGCGTGTCATCGCATCCAGTGCGGCAAAGGGCTCGTCCATCAGCAATAGTTTGGGATCATGCACCAGCGCGCGCACGATGCCGACACGCTGCTGCATGCCGCCCGACAATTCATTCGGGTAATGGTTGCGAAATCGCGTCAGCCCGACCATTTCGATCAATGCTTCTGCGCGCTCGGTATATTGCTTCACCGGCAATCGCATGGTGCGCACCGGCACCAGCACATTTTCCAACACCGTGAGCCAGGGCAACAATGTCGGGCGCTGGAACACCACGCCCACATCGGCACGCGGCCCGGTGATAGCGCTGCCTTCCAGCTTGGCCTGCCCTGCCGTGGGCCTGAGCAGGCCAGAAACCACGCCAAGCAAGGTGGATTTGCCACAACCCGATGGGCCGAGCACTGAGACAAACTCGCCGGCATGAACCTTGGTTGATAAGTTGTTCACCGCCGTGACTGGACCGCGCGAGGAGGCGTAGGTGACGGTAAGGCCGTCGATATCGAGCAAAACCGGGCGGGCCGGCTGCACGGCTTTTTCCTGCACGTTGATTGCCTCCATCGCGCTATCCATCAGTTTACTGCCGTGCCTTGGCCTGAGCCTGCACCTGAGCAGGATCAAACTTGTTGAATTCGGGCACGAACTCGTTGGTATAAAGGCTGTTGATATCGACCTGCTTGCTGGTCAGTTCACCGCCATCAAACAGCACGTCAATGTAATCCTTCCAGACCTGCGGCGCATATTCACCAAAACGCCGCGCGCCACCGATATCGCGGAAATCAAGATTACGCTTCATACGCGATTCCAGGATATGCCGACCGGAAGTGAGCTGCTCGGCATCGGTGCCTTTGTCGCCACGGGTGCTGGGGTAATATTTCCAGGTGTTGCGGACGCAGAAATCCATATTGGCCTCGCAAGCCACCACGCCCTTGCTGATGGCCCGGCCAAAACCGGATAGCAGCTTGGGATTGGATTTCAGCGTATCCTCATGCACCATGAAGCCATTCGACAGCAGGCCACTATACTTGGTCGGCTGATCCAGGCGGCGGATTTTCAACCCGGCAGTCTCGAACTGGGCGATGATGGCATCGAAGCCATTGAAGGCATCCACATCTTTGTTGGTGAGCGCGCGGATGGCCGGCGCACCAACGCCGGTCGGTACAAAATCGTAATCCTTGCCGGCGGTCATGCCCATTTCCTTGTACATGCCGCGGGTGATCGGCACGTTGCCATTGGCCAGGGCGCCAATGCCGATCTTCTTGCCTTTCAGATCGGCAATGCTCTTGATCGGGCTATCTTCCAGCACGGCGAATTCCCAGATATTGCTGCGTGCCGAGTTATAGAAAAAGCGCACCGGCATGTAATCCTTGCCGGGCTGGCGGTTGATAATCACGATATCCGCGCTGGGGAAGCCGATATCTACCGACTTGTTCGCCACCTGCGGCACCAGCAGCGAAGTACCGAGGAATTCTACGATCTCCAGTTCGATGCCCTCATCCTTCATATAGCCCATTTCGATGGCCATCAGAAACGGTGCGTAGCTATAGGTGATGCGGGCGGGCGTACCCAGCTTGATCTTTTGCTGCGCCAGTGCCGGCAGCGCAATGCCGGCCAGCAGGGTGGTTGCGCCAAGCGCGATGACGGCGCTGGCCAATTTGTGCTTCAAGGCCGTGAACTCGAATGCCATGGGATGCTCCTTATCTGTTCGCGGCGCCAACCCGGCGCCTGGTTTGCTCGGGCGTGATTCAGCCGGTGACAGTCGCGACGATTTCGGCCACCGATTTGCCTTCCAAGCCAAGCGCATGAAGATTGCGGCCTTCGGCATAGAAGTCGCGGCCGGTGAGCAGGCTGGCAAAGCGGATCACTGTGTCGCAGGCTGGCGTGGGAACACCGGCGAGCGGGCCAAGACAGGCAATCGGCACCAGGCCGCAAGCCACATCCTGCACCAGATACCGATGGCTGAGCGATTTCGGCGCCGGGGCATAGCGGAAATGGGTGCGGCCCATCTCCTGCATGTCTTCCTGAAGTGTCGGATTGGCCAATGTATAGGTCAGCGCCAGCCACTCGCGCACATTCATGATCTTGGCACCATAAGCGGCAGCCACGGCCACGCGCTCGGCATCCAGCTTGGCGATCAGGTCACAAACCGTGGGCACCATGTTGGCCGTGTAGAAATTGTAGCTTTCGTCATTTTCCACGCGGCTGACATTGGTCACCATGCCGGCAACATGGAAGATCGCGCCCAGATCAACAAAGCCGGTATGCAGCAGGTTTGGCGCCGCCACCATATTGGGGAATGCGATGCCAACACGCTCCAGCACGGCGGCCGAGCGCGCCGCCGGCATCGCCACCAGATTCCACTTGGTCTTGATCGTGGTCATGATGACGCTGTCGGGCGTCTTCACATGCAGCATGTAGGGATAGGAATCCATCTCGGCGATATCCACCTGGGCCTTGCAGCCCTGGCGATCCAGTTCGGCACGGAACAGCAAGGCGCCGCCGAAATGGCCCTGGCACAGCACAATGGTCTGGCCATCTTCCAGCAGCGGCGCCAGCTGGCGTGCCAGCACCGGATGATCCGTGCCGTAAGTGCTGACGATCAACACTGCGGCATGTTTTACCGCAGCCGCCAGGTCGGTGGTGGCCATCTCCACCGGGGCGAAGGTTACGTCACGGCCTTCCACATGCAGCCCACCGGCGGCGCGCATGCCGGCCACCTGGGCATCATCGATATCCTGGATGCGCAGACGGAAACCATTGATGCCAAGCTGCGCCGCCAGGCCCTTGCCGCCCATGCCGGCGCCAATGATGGTGATGATATCCTGCTTGGTGATCGAAGCCATGCTGTGTCCTGTCTATCGACTATTTGCCGGTGATGGTGGCGTTGATTTCGGCTATGCTCTTGCCGGCCAGGCCAAGCGCCTGGAGATTGCGGCCTTCAACGAAGAAGTCGCGCCCGGTCAGCGCATTGGCGATCTGAATCACGGAATCGATTACCGGCGTGGCTATGCCAGCCACCTTGCCAAGCGCCGAAAGCGGCACTAGGCCGCAGCCGACATCCTGCACCAGATAACGATGCGTCAGCGACTTTGGCGCCGGAGCGTAGCGATAATGTGTCACCGCCATCTTCTGCAACGCTTCATGCAGCGTCATGTCGCGGAAAGAATAGGTGATCGCAAGCCAGGTTGGGATATCCACCGTCTTGATGGCGAAGGCCTGCGCCACTTGCAGGCGCTCCCGATCCATTGCCAGCAGCAGGTTGCACACACTCGGCACCATGTTGTTGGCATAAAAATTATAACTCTGCTCACCCTCCACCATGCCCACATTGGTGATCATGCCGCCAACATGCAGAATGCCGCCAAGATCGACCAAGGCGGTTTCCAGCATGGTGCCGGCTGCCGCCAGGCCCGGGAAAGCATGCTGGATACGTGCCAGACAGGCTGCTGTGCGCGAAGCCGGCAATGCAGCAAGATGCCATTTCTCCTTTATGCTGGTCATGATCACGCTGTCTGGCGTCTTGACATGCAGCATGTAGGGGTAGGCATCCATTTCGGCGATATCTACCCGCGCCTTGCAGCCGGCTGCATCGAGCGCAGAGCGGAAAACCAGCGGGCCACAGAAATGCCCCTGGCACAGCACGATCAACTGGCCATCCTCCAGCAACGGCGCCAATTGCCGTGCCAGTGTGGGGTGATCATTTCCATAAGTGCTGACGATCAATACAGCAGCGCCTTGCACCGCTGCGGCCAGGTCCGTGGTGGCCAGTTCCACCGGTGCAAAGCTGATGTCACGGCCTTCCACATGCAAACCGCCAGCCGCACGCATGCCGGCAATCTGGGCCTCGTCGATATCCTGGATACGCAGGCGATGGCCATCGATGCCAAGCTGTGCCGCCAGGCCCTTGCCACCCATGCCCGCGCCGATAATGGTCCAGATTTCCTTGTCTTTGGCCACGATCATGATCCTGCTTGCTGACTTACTCTGAAACGATGGTTTCGCTGCTGCCGCTGGTTTCCCAGAACACCACGCGGCTATGGAAAAAACGCACCAATTGCGTGCCCGTGATGCCGATGGCAATCAGCCCGACCAGGGCAGCAAACATGGTGGCAACGTCAAAATTGGCCTGAGAGGTGGAAACCAGATAGCCCAAGCCGCGCGTGGAGGCGACGAATTCTGCCACCACCGCACCAATCAGACTGAGCACAACGCCGATTTGCAAGCCGGCGAAGATATGGCCCATGGCGGATTTCAGCTTCACGCGGAAAAAGATTTCCAGCCGCGATGCCTTGAACACCCGCATCATGTCGATCAGTTGCGTCGGGGTTTGCTTGATGCCCACGCTGGTATTGATGAACAAGGGGAAGAAGCAGATCAGCGCCACCATCACCACCTTTGACAGCATGCCGAAGCCAAACCAGACAATAATCAGTGGTGCCAGCGCCACTTTCGGCATTGATTGCAGCGCGATGATGAAGGGGTAAACGAAGCGGTCAAAATTGCGCGACTCTGCCAGCAGGGCGCCAAACACAATGGCGATGCTGCAACCGAAAAAGTAACCGATGGCGGTATTTTTCAGTGTGAATACCACATGCGGCCAGTAATCGCCCTGCACATAGCCCTTGTGAAGCTGGCGCAACACCGCTGATGGTTCGGGCAGGATGTAGTTCGGCACCTGGAACAGCTTGATCGACAGGCTCCACACAATCACCAGCACCACAAAGCTGATGATCGGATAGACCACATTGGCCCAATTGCGTCGCAACATGTGCTCTCCTTAGCGTTCGCCGCCGCAGCGGTGCGGGTTCAACGCCGCGCCTTCACATCTGCAACCACCTTGGCTGCATCAAAGGCATTGATGGTTTCAACAAGCTGATTGGTATAAAGCGACGCCACATCAATCTGCTTGCTGGTAATTTCGCCGCCGTCAAACAGCACATCGATATAGTCGCGCCACATCTGCGGCTGATATTCGCCGTAGCGGCGCGGCGCCGTCGGATTGGCGAAGGTCAGCATCGATTCCATACGCTTGGTCACGGTCGGGATTGCCTCGGCCAAAGCCTGTTCGTCGCTTTTGTCCTGCGGCTTCAGCGTCGGATATTGTTTCCAGGCCGCGCGGATGCAATGCGGGATATCGGCTTCACAGGCGATGATGCCCTTGGCGATGGCGCGGCCGAATTTGCCCAGCATTTCCGGCTTGTTCTTGATCGTATCCTCATGCGCCATCAGGCCATTGGAGATCAAGTTGGTATATTTCGGTGATTGCTGAAGATAACGCAGCTTGATGCCGGCATTGGCCAGGAAGGCAATGGTGGCATCAAAACCGTTGAAGACATCGATCTGCCCGGTATTCATGGCGTGGATTGCCGGGGCGCCAACGCCGGTCGGCACAAATTCATAATCGCGACCGGCTTCCATCCCCATTTCGCGGAACATTGAGCGCGCAATCGGCACATTGCCGTTGGCCAGGGCGCCAACACCGATTTTCTTGCCACGCAGATCGGCAATCTGTTTGATCGGGCTGTGATCCGGCACTACAAAATCCCACGGATTCTTGCGCGTCACATTGTAGAAAAAGCGCACCGGCATGTAGTCGCGGCCAGGCTGCCGGCTGATGATCACCGCATCGGCCCCGGGAAAACCGATATCCACACCCTTGTTTGCCACTTGCGGGATCAGCACCGACGTGCCGAGGAATTCGACAATCTCGACTTCCAGGCCTTCTTGCTTGAAGTAGCCCATTTCACGGGTGAGCAGAAACGGCGAATAGCCAACATTGACCCGCGCCGGCGTGCCCATCTTCACCTTTTCCTGCGCCGCCGCCAGCATCGGCAGCAGCGACAGGCCGGCAATCAGCGTGGCGCGCAGGATATGCTGCAACGATGGCTTGGCTTGGCGATTATCAGGCATGGTGATCCCCCCGGATCGGTTGCGCGTGATGTTGAACATGCGGCTGGCGATGCGGGTCATGACACCACCGGAAAACGGGACAAAGCTTCAATGATGCGGGCATTGGCGCGGCTGACATGATCTCGCAGCAGATTGGCGGCGGCGCGGCCGTTACGGGCGCGCAGCGCATCGATGATGTCGCCATGCTCGTCCACCAGCGTGGCGTTGTTGCGGCCCTTCACAGCTTGCAGGCTGACCAGCACAAGGCGTTCGGCCTGTTCCACCAACTCGCGCACCGTGGCCGCCATGCGAGCCGAGCCGGATGCTTCGGCAATGGCGCAATGGAAATGCCGGTTATAAGCCGTGAAGGCTGCGCTATCGCCGCTGAAGCTGCGATAGGTTTCCAGCGCCGCCAGTTGCTCATCGCTTGCCAGCTTTGCCGCCTCGCTGGCGCAGATCGGCTCCAAAGTCTCGCGGAAGCGGCACAGATCACGTGCGTCAGATAGCGAAATCGGGTTGACGCGATAACCCTGGCGCGGCAGCACTGTCACCAGCCGCTCACGCTCCAGGCGCAGCAATGATTCTCGTACTGGTTGTTTACTGACCTCGTAACGCGCTGCCAATTCCTGTTCCCTGAGCTGTTCGCCAGGTGGCAATTGGCAGGACAATATCTCAAAGCGCAGCCGGGCATAGATCGTCTCACGCAGCAAAGAGCTCTGCTGAGAAATATCTTTTGAATCTGTTTTAATGAGCTCCAAAGCCATTTTCTCTAACCAAACCAGCAATAAATCTGAATTTTCGCTAGTTTTTAAGATTGTTAGTCAAATCTCGCTGCTTTGTGAAATATCAGTGACGCAATTGTGAGTCAATTAGGAATATTATAATGCCGGAAGATTCAGCAATTCCAACGGCCTTTGCCCATTCAATGCACAGCCAGCACGGCCCCGGCGCCGCAAATTCGAGCAGCCCAGATTTAGCCCTGCCCTCAAAAGATGTT
This sequence comes from Alphaproteobacteria bacterium UBA7691, assembly GCA_002482765.1. Lineage (GTDB taxonomy): Bacteria > Pseudomonadota > Alphaproteobacteria > Ferrovibrionales > Ferrovibrionaceae > Ferrovibrio. The sequence continues at coordinate 29,442 of DLGP01000031.1, read as the reverse complement.
TCTACTTAAAGGATAAAATTTATAAGGGTTGCCCAATTGGCTCGGCGCACAAAAAAGCCGCGCCCGGCAATACCGTCAGGCGCGGCTGATTCGCTCGTCAGAAGTGTCAGAGGCCGATGAATTCCCGGATGGTGTCGAGAAAAGCCGCAGGCATTTCCAGCGGCGGGCAATGGCCGCATTGCTGGATTTCACTGAGCCAGGCGCCGGGAATGCCGGCGGCCAACTGGCGACACAGCACCGGCGGCGTAGCAGCATCCAGTTCGCCCACCACCACCAGGGTCGGGTTGCGGATTTCGCCCAGCGCCGGCACCAGATCACAGGCGATCAGCGACTGGCAGGCGGCAATGAAGGCCTGCGGATCAATACCAAGCAGAACCTGGCGGCGCTGCTCGAAAGCTTCCGGATGCTGCGCCAGATAGGCATCGTGAAACACTCGGCGTGCAGCGATATCAACAATGCCACCCAGCCCCTCAGCCGCCACTTTCTCGGCCATCACGCGGAATGCCACTTTGCCCTGCTCCGGAAAGCCGGCGGCCACATCGCTCAGCACCAGCTTGCCGAAGCGCTGGCCATGGCGCAAAGCCATCGCCACCGCCACGGTGCCGCCAAAACCATTGCCCATCACGATGCAATCGGCGCCAAGGCCAAAATCATCAAACACGGTTGCAATACGATCAGCATAACCCTCAATCCCGGCCGGGATCGGCGCCGAACCGTGGAAACCGGGCAGATTGACCAGGGTGACGCGAAATTGCGCTGCCAATGCCGGCAATACCGGATCAAAGGCGCTGCGATCCGTGAGCAGCGAATGCAGGATCAGCAGATCGGGGCCCTGCCCGGTCTGCACGGCGGTAAGCTGGCCATCGCGCGAGCGCAAAGCTTGCATGTCAATTTTCCTCAATGAACGCCAAGATTGGCGGTAAGCAAGGTGGGGTCGGCGGCCAGGGTAGTCGGTGTGCCGTCAAACACCACACGGCCGGTATTCAGGATCGCCACATGATCGGCCAGAGCCAGAGCGAAGCGGGTATTCTGCTCCACCAGGATGATGGAGAGGCCCTCGGCCTTGAGGCGGCGCAGGATGGCGCCAACCTCTTCGACGATCTGCGGTGCCAGTCCTTCAGACGGTTCGTCAAACAGCACCACGCGCGGATTGCCCATCAGCGCGCGGGCAATCGCCAGCATCTGCTGTTCGCCGCCCGACATCGAGCCAGCGGCCTGGCTGCGGCGTTCACGCAAACGCGGAAACAGATCAAACACCCGCTCGGCTTGCCAGGCTGCCTTGCCATCCAGCCCCGGCTTCTGCGCCACGCGCAGATTCTCCAGCACCGAAAGGCTGCGGAATATCCGCCGCCCCTGCGGCACCAGCCCGATGCCGCGCTGCGCCACGGTCTCGGGCGGCAGGCCATGCAGGCTTTCGCCAAACAGCGTGATGCTGCCATCGCGCGGCGGCGTGAAACCGACAATCGAATGCATCGTGGTGGTTTTGCCCGCGCCATTACGCCCCAGCAGCACCATCACTTCGCCTTCCTGCAGGCTCAGCGACACATCATGCAGCGCGCGGCTATCGGCGTAATAGGTGTTCACGGCCTCAAGCCGCAAAGCCTCAATCGGCAAAATACACCTCCCGCACCTTGGGATGCGCCGTGATACTGGCGCGATCACCCTCGGCAATGACCTGGCCGTAATACATCACTGTGATCGAGCTGGCCAAAGACAGGGCGATATCCATGTCATGCTCGATCAGCACTACGGTGATATCGGATGGAATGGCGCGGATCAGCGCCTGCACATCGCTGCGCTCCTCCCGCGACAGGCCGGCCAGCGGCTCATCCAGCAGCAGCAGGCGCGGCTTCTGCGCCAGCGCCAGGGCAATTTCCAGCCGGCGCTTTTCGCCATAGGCGGTTTCGCTCAATTTACGATCAGCTAGGCTCAGCAGCCCAACCTGTTGCAGCACCTGCTCGGCGCGTTCGGCATAATCAGCGCGATTTTTAAGGCTGCGGAACGGATTGAGCCGCAACGGCGACAGCCCAAGCAGCGCAAGATAAACATTCTCGCGCAGCGTATTATTGGGAAACAGCGTCAGGATCTGGTAGGTGCGCGCCAGGCCGCGATGGGCGCAGCGATGCGATGGCGCACCGGTGATATCCTCGCCAAACAATTCCACCCGGCCGGAACTGGGCGCTATATCCCCGGTGATAAGGTTGAATAATGTGGTCTTGCCGGCGCCATTGGGGCCAAGCAGCAGGCGGCGGTCGCCCACCGGAATGGTGAGATTAACACCATCCACCGCCGGCAGGCCGCCGAAGCGCTTGCGCAGATCGGTGATCTTGAGCGCGGGGATTGTGTTGCTCATGGCGCGCCTCCCCGGCCGGGCAGCAGGCGGCGGCGCAGCCGATCCAGGCCCGGCACCACACCCTCGGGCATGAAGATCACGATCACTACAAAAACAATACCCAGCAGCATGACCCAGCGCGTGACATAGGCGCTCACCACCATCTTCAGCACCACCACGATGAAGGCGCCGACAATCGGCCCGAACAGCGTGCCGGCGCCGCCGGCAATCACCATCAGCAGGGTTTCCGCCGATGCCGGCAGGCCCAGCGCATGCGGGCTGATATACTGGTGGTAATAGACAAAGACGATGCCGGCCACCGCCGCCCAGAAGCCGGCGAAGACAAAGGCGAGCCATTGCACCAGCCAGACATTATGCCCCAGCATGCGCATGCGGCGCGGCTGGTCGCGGCTGCCAAGCAGGCTGGTGCCGAGGCCGGAGCGGACAAACACCGCGATACAGCCCAGCGCAACCAGGAACACGATCACGGTGAAACCATAGAAGGCTGCCGGCTCCATCAGGCTGATGCCGAAAGGCAGCGGCCGCTTCAATCCGGGCAGGCCGTTATCGCCGCCGGTGACCGTGACCCAGCGATAGGCCACGCCCCACAGGGTCTGGCCCAGCGCCAGGGTGATCATCAGGAAGGCGATGCCGGTGGCGCGTAGCGCCATCAGGCCAAACAGCGCCGCCATTGCCGTGGTGCCTACCAGCGCGATGATCGCAGCCGATAGATGGCCAAAACCGCCCTGGGTATTCAGCCAGGCCACCATATAGGCGGCGGTGCCGAGATAGGCGGCATGGCCCAGCGATGTGAGGCCGGCATAACCAACCAGGATATTGAGGCTGAGCGCAAAGATTGCCGCGATCAGGATCTGGCTGGCCACGTTGATATAGAAAGCCTGGCCGATCAGCAGCGGCACAGCCAGCACCAAGGCGCCAAGGGTAGCCGGCAGCAGCAAGCGGTTCATCCCGGCGCCGGTCATTGTTTGGCCCCGAACAGGCCGCTGGGCCGCAGCATCAAGATCAGGATCATCGGCAGGAACAGGATCATGTAGGCTAGGCCGGGCAGCAAAGCCTGGCCGAATGTGTAGATGAAACCGGTGATGAAACTGCCGACAAAGGCGCCGGCCAGGCTGCCAATGCCGCCCAGGATCACCACGACCAAGGCCAATGGCAGCATTTCGCCATCCAGGCCGGGATAGACTGACAGGATCGGGCCGCCCAGCACCCCGCCCATGCCGGCCAGGCCGCAGCCGAGGCAGAACACGATGGTGAACAGGCGCGGCACCGGAATGCCAACAGCCCGCGCCATCTCCATATCATCCACACCGGCGCGCACCATGGCGCCAAGCCGGGTGCGTTCCAGCAGCAGCCACAGCAGAAAAGCCACGGCCAAGGAGAGCACCACCACAAAGATGCGATAGCCCGGGAAGATGAAATTGCCCAGCCGCACCGGCTGCGACAGATAGGACGGCACCGGCAATTGCATCGGATCGCCGGTCCACAGCATCAGGCACAGATCGGCAATGACAAAGGATAGCCCCAGCGTGACCAGCACCTGGGCTAGCGTGCGGTTGGCCAGACGGCGCAGGATGAAACGCTCCACCAGGCCGCCAACAATGGCGATGCTGGCGCCACCAGCCAGAATGGCGAGCGGGAAACCCAGCCCGGCACGCAAGGCCGAGAGGCCGACATAGGCGCCAAGCATGAAATAGGCGCCATGGGTCAGGTTGGCGATGCGCATCAGGCCGAAGATCAGCGAAAAGCCGGATGACAGCAGGAAAAGCAGCCCGCCCAAGGCGAGGGCATTCAGGCTCTGGATCAGCCAGAAGGCTAACGGCATGGGCGGGCCTTTTACGCGGTGAGAGACAGGAAGGGTGAGGAGCTAAAGCGGATCACTCAAGATTCTTCGCCGGCGGCCATTCGCGGGAATAGACCGGGTTGGCGAGGAAGGCAGCCGGATCATAGCTCCAGAACTGGGTGGTGGCCGGATAGGTGTGGATCACCTTATTGATCATGCCGCTGCCGCCCTTCTCCACCTTGCGGATATAGGTGTTGAAGACCGGGTTGCCATATTGATCGATCTTCACCGGGCCGAGCGGGGTTTCCGCCAAATCGAGGCTGCGCAAAGCCTTCATGAAGGCATCCTTGTCCTCCACCTTGCCCTGCACCTTCTCCATCGCCTTTTCCAGGAACATGCCCGAGAGATAGGCGCCCATGGTGTAATAGCCCGGATCAGCCTTGTATTCGGCGCGCACCGCGCCGGCAAACTTGGCATTGGCCGGCGTTTCCAGCGCCGCGCTATACCAGCCCGAGGAAATCACGCCGAGCGCTTCATCGCCCATATTCTTGAGGATGCCTTCGTCCACCGTGGTCATGTGGCCAAGCACCGGAATGCGGCCCTTCATGCCGTATTCATTATACTGCTTCAGGAAGCGCAGGCCATTGGCGCCGGCAAAGCCGGCAAAAACCGCATCCACCTTGGTGTTGATCTGGGCGATATACGAGCCGTAATCGGCCACGTTGAGCGGCGGCCACAGCTTCTGCACCACCTTGCCGCCATTCTCCTCGAACACGCGCTGGAAGCCGGCCGAGAGCTCATGGCCGAAAGCAAAATCATCGGCGATGATGGCGATGCGCTTGTAGCCGAGCGTCTTGGCGGCATAATCGGCCAAAGCATGGGCCGGCTGCGCCGAGGTGGACACCGCGCGCACAAACCACGGATTGAGCCGGCGCTGGGTCAGGTCTTCGGCTGCGGCTGAAGGCGAGATGATCGGCACCTGGGCCTGCTGGATGTAATCATTGATCGCCAGCGCCTCAAAAGCCGCCAGTGGGCCGATCACCACATGCACCTTGTTGCGCTCCACCAGTTCCTGGGTCTTGGAGCGGGTATTGGCCGGCACGCCGGCAGTATCGGCCACGATCAGCTCGATCTGGCGCCCGGCCAGGCGATTGCCGCGTTCCTTGAGGAACAGCTTGATGCCTTCTTCCATCTGCCGGCCACCAGCCGCCAGAGCGCCGGAATTCACCGTCAGGAAGCCGACACGCACCGCCTCCTGCGCCTGCGCGGAAGTGGCGCCGCCAGCCAGGGCAGCAACAGACATAACCGCCAAGGCGGCAGCGAATGAGCGACGATGTAACATATTTCCTCCCACGGAATTTGTTATCTATTGATATATCAATAAGACAGGAAAAACGTCAACTGCTTTTCATGCGGCGTAACAAATTTTGATATTTACCGGCATTTTATCGCAGATTTTACCGCTTAAACCCCATCCAAACAAAAACATGCTTGATCCATGATATATCACAGCTATAATAGCCCCATGAATATTGAGACAACGCATCTTCGGCGCGAAGAGATATATCAGCGCCTGCGCGCAGAGATACTGGCCTGCCAGCTGGCGCCCGGCGCCAACCTGCATGAAGCCGAACTGGCCGAGCGCTTCGCCATCAGCAAATCGCCGATTCGTGATGCCCTGATGCGGCTGGAAGCCGAGCGCCTGGTGCTGGTGGTGCCGCGCAAGGGCTATCGCGTGGCGCCGATCTCGGTTTCCGATGCACGCGACCTGTTCGGCCTGCGCATGGTGCTGGAACAGGCCTGCGCGCCGGATGTGGCGGCCAATGCCAGCGATGCCGATCTCAAGGCGCTGGATCGTTTCCGCAGCCTGGCGGCCTGGGGCAAGGGCGATTCTTTTGTCGATTACAATCGCGAATTCCATTGCGCGGTGATTGATCTCAGCAGCAACCGGCGCATCGCCGATACCGGCCGTTCGGTGATCGAGCAGTTTGACCGCCTGGTGGTGATGAGCATCTCAACCCTGGCCGAACGCAATGCCGAAGCCCTGATCGCCGAACATGCCGCGATCATCGATGCGTTGCAGGCGCGCGATGGCCGCCTGGCCGGCAAGCTGCTGCAAAAGCATATCGAATTCGGCGTCAAGCGGGTGCTGAAGGCGCTTGAGCAAGCCGCCGTGATTCCCTGAACCATTCGCCCGAAACAGCCACCCCACTGATTCAACGCCGTATCGTCTGGTAACGCCATGCAATTCGATGTTTCCTTTACTGTGCCGATGCCGCCTGAGCAGGCTTGGCCGCTGCTGCTGGATGTGCGCCGCATTGCGCCCTGCCTGCCGGGCGCCGAACTGACCGATGTGCTGGGGGAAAACCGCTACAAGGGCCGCGCCCGGGTGAAGGTGGGGCCGATCGAACTGAGCTTTGCCGGCGAAGCGGAATTGCGCGATATCGACCACGCTGCCCGCACCGCCATGGTGGTGGCGCGCGGCGCCGAGGGCAAAGGCCGCGGCAATGCCGCCGCCAATGTGCAGTTCAAGCTGGAACCCGATGCCGGCGGCACCAAAGTGATCGCGGTGACTGACCTGCAATTGGTTGGCGCGGTGGCGCAATATGGCCGTGGCGCTGGTCTGATCAAGGAAATCGCCAATCAATTGACCCAGCAATTCGCCCGCAACCTGCAAGCCGCCATCGCCGCCGAACAGCAGAATGCCGCGCCCTTGGTGGCCCGCGCCGAAGCTGACCCGGCAGCGGCAATCGCCGCACCATCAGCCATACCGGCAGCGATGCCGGCACCGCAGGCGGTTTCCGGCATAAGCCTGCTCTGGGCAGCCCTGCGTGCCATGCTGGCGCGCTGGTTTGGCCGCGCCGCCTGAGTCATCCGCCATGAAACCCGCCCCCTTCGCCTATCACGATCCGCGCAGCATCAACGACCTGATCGGCCTGCTGGGCCGCCTGGAGAATGCCAAGCTGCTGGCCGGCGGCCAGTCGCTGATGCCGATGCTGAACATGCGCTATGTGATCCCGGATCACCTCATCGACCTCAACCGCCTGCCCGAACTGCAAGGCGTGCAGCATGCCGATGGCAAGCTGCATATCGGCGCCATGACCCGGCAGCGCAGCCTGCAACGCGATGCGCTGGTGCAGCAATATTGCCCGATCCTGGCCGAAGCACTGGACTGGGTGGGCCATATCCAGACCCGCAGCCGTGGCACCATCGGCGGCAGCCTGTGCCATCTTGATCCGGCCGCCGAACAGCCCGGCATCGTGGCTTTGTATGATGGCGAGCTAACCATTGCCGGGCCGGATGGCACGCGGCAGATGGCAATGCGTGATTGGGGCCTGGGCTTCATGATGCCCAATCTGGCCCCCGAAGAAGTATTGACCCGCATCAGCCTGACGCCCTGGAGCGAACCGCATGGCCATGGCTTTGTGGAATTCGCCCGCCGCCACGGTGATTTCGCCATTGTGGGCGCCGGCAGCCTGCTGGCGCTGGATGGCGCCGGGCTGATCAAACGTGCCGCCCTGGTGCTGGTGGGCGTGGATATCCAGCCGATGCGGCTGCACGATGCCGAGCAGGCCCTGATCGGCCAGCCCGCCGAAAGCGCCAGCTTTGCCGTCGCAGCCGCCCTGGCAAGCCAGGTTGAGGCTTTGTCTGACGCTCATATTTCCAGCAGCTATCGCCAGAAACTGGCCGGGGTGATGACCCGCCGCGCCCTGGAACTGGCCGCCGACCGCGCCCGAAAGGCCCGCCATGTCTGAGCTTATCGCCAGCCGCCGCATCCGTGTCACCATCAATGGCGCGGTGTTTGAACGCGATGTGGAACCGCGCCAGCATCTGGCTGATTTCCTGCGCCATGAACTGAATCTCACCGGCACGCATATCGGTTGCGAGCATGGTGTTTGTGGTGCCTGCACGGTGATCGTGGATGGCGTGCCGGCACGCGCCTGCCTGATGCTGGCGGTGCAGACCGATGGCGCCGTGGTGGAAACCGTGGAAGGCCTGGCGGCAGAAGATGGCACATTGCATCCGCTACAGGCGGCATTTCAGCAGCATCATGGCCTGCAATGCGGCTTCTGCACCCCGGGCATGCTGATGACACTGAAAGCCCTGCTGCATGAGAATCCGGGCGCTGACGAAGCGGCTGTGCGCGATGCGATCTCGGGCAATATCTGCCGTTGCACCGGCTATCAGGGCATTGTTGATGCTGCGCTGGATGTGGCGGCGCAGTCGCGTGGAAAGGCTTGAACCATGGGTGTGCGCTATTTCGGCAGCAAGGTTCAGCGCCTGGAAGATCCGCGTCTGCTCACCGGGCGCGGCCGCTATGTGGATGACATACACCCGCCGCTTTGCCTTCAGGCCGCCTTTGTGCGCAGCATGCACGCCCATGCCCTGATCAAGAGCATTGATGCCGATGCCGCGCGCGGCATGCCTGGTGTGGTGGCGATTTACACCATGGCGGATTTTGCTGATCTGGCCCGGGGGCCGCTGCCGCAGACCCTGCCGGCGCCGATCCTGAAACAATCACACACCTATCATCCGCTGGCGCAGGATGAAGTCTGCCATGCCGGCGAAGCCATCGCCATCGTGCTGGCAGAAAGCCGTGCCCAGGCCGAGGATGCCGCCGCGCTGGTGCTAGTGGATTACGATCCGCTACCGGTGCTGGCCGATTGCCGCCAGGCTTTGGCAGCCGATGCCGTGCTTGTGCATCGCGACGCGCCAGACAATCTGGTGGCTACAATGCGCGGCACATTTGGCGATACAGCGGCGGTCTTCTCCCAGGCGCCGCATGTTTTCCGCGAACGTATCGAGATGCATCGCGGCGGCTGCCATGCCATGGAATGCCGAGGCGTGATTGCTAGTGCCGATGCCCTCAGCGGCCAGATCACGCTCTACACCTCCACGCAATCGCCCTATCTGGTGCGGCGTTTCCTGGCCGCCTATCTCGGCCGCGAGGAAAGTGATCTGCGTGTCATCGCCCCGGATGTGGGCGGCGGCTTTGGCCCCAAAGCAGCCTTCTATCCCGAGGAAGCGGCGCTGACCCTGGCGGCATTACGCTGTGGCCGACCGGTGAAATGGATCGAGGACCGGCGCGAGCATTTCTACGCCACCACGCAGCAGCGCGATCAATACTGGGATGTGGAAGTGGCCGCTGCCGCCGATGGCCGCCTGCTGGCGGTGCGCGGCACCTGCCTGCATGATAACGGCGCCTATGTGCCCTATGGCCTGGTGCTGCCCGCCACCACCATCGGCTCCTTCCCCGGCCCCTATGCCTTGCAGGCGCTGGATATCACGCTGCATGCGGTTTACACCAACATGGTGCCCAACACGCCGGTGCGCGGCGCCGGGCGGCCGAATGCCTGTTTCATCCTGGAGCGCCTGGCCGACCGCGTGGCCCGGGAACTGAAACTGCCGCCTGATGAAGTGCGGCGCCGCAGCTTCGTGCATACCGAACAGATGCCCTACACCACCGGGATGAAGGCACGCGACGGCTCGCCGGTGCAATATGACAGCGGCGACTTCCACGCCACGCTGAATCTGGCGCTGGAAAAGATCGATGCTGCCGGCTTTGCCGCGCGCCAGGCCGCCGCCCGCGCCGAGGGCCGCTATATCGGCCTGGGCATCGCTTCCTGTGTTGAGGATACCGGCCTGGCACCGTTTGAAGGCGCCACCGTGCGCGTATTGCCCACTGGCCGCGTGCAAGTGCAGACCGGCGCTGCCAGCCAGGGCCAGGGCCATGCCACTGTGCTGGCGCAGATTTGCGCCGACATGTTGGGCGTGGCGCTGGATCAGGTCAGTGTTGAGCAAGCCGATACCGGCAAATTTCCGCTCGGCATCGGCACGATTGCCAGCCGCGTTGCCGTCACCGCCGGCTCATCCGTGCATATCGCGGCGCAGCAGGTGCGCGAAAAGGCCCTGCGCGTCGCCGCCGACATGCTGGAAGCCGCCGAGGTTGATCTGGAGATCGAACAGGGCGTTGTGCGGGTGAAGGGCGTGCCGGGCATGACCCTGCCGCTCGGCGCCATCGCCGGCAAGCTCAACGGCACGCCGGGCATTCCAACCCATAAGGGGCTGGAACCGGGCCTGAGCGCCACTGCCTATTTTGATGCCAAGCAGCTTACCTTCGCCAATGGCGCCAATGCCTGCGAAGTGGAAGTGGATATCGAAACCGGCGCGGTGCGTATCCTGCGTTATGTGGTGGCGCATGATTGCGGCCGGCTGATCAATCCGCAACTGGTGGATGGCCAGATCATCGGCGGTGTGGTGCATGGCATCGGCAATGCGCTGTTCGAGCGCATGGTCTATGATGAAAGCGGCCAGCCGCTGACCACCAATTACGGCGAATACCTGCTGCCGATCGCCACCGAGATGCCGCGCATTGAAATCCATCATCTGGAAAGCCCGGCCCCGGGCAATCCGCTGGGTATCAAGGGCGCCGGCGAAGGCGGTACGATTCCGGCGGCGGCGGCAGTGATTGCGGCGGTGGAAAATGCGTTGGCGCCGTTTAATGCACAGATCGCCAAGCACCCGCTGGGGCCGGAAGACATCCTGGCCCTGCTGCCGGGTTAAGCCCGGCCAGCCAGGATGCGCCGCGCCTGCAACAGATGTGGGCGATCAATCATGCGGCCATCCAGCAAGGCCGCCCCGGAAGGCACTGCCTCGAAGGCCGCCACCACGCGCCGCGCCCAATCGCGTTCGGCATCGCTGTAGCTGAAGGCCTGATTGATGATCGGCACCTGGGCGGGATGAATCGCCGCCTTGGCCTCGAAGCCATCGCGCCGCGCCGCCAGCGCTTCGCGCCCCAAGCCATCAGCATCGCGGGTATCGGTATAAACCGCATCAATTGGCGTCACCCCGGCGGCACGCGCTGCCAGCAGGCATAGATTGCGCGCCAGCGCGAACGGCCCGGTATAATGCCCTGCCGCATCGCGATTGGCAGATGCGCCCAATGCCGCCGCCAGATCTTCCGCGCCCCAGAGCAACCCGGCCAGGCGCGGATGGCGCCAGGATGCCGCCGCCAATGACAAGGTACCCAGCGCGGTTTCGCTGCAAATCGCGATGATGCGGGTTCGGCCCGCCATGGCAGGCGTCTCCCAGGCTTCCAGCAAACGACTCAGCTTTTCCACATCCTGCGGCCCATCCGGCTTGGGCAGCATGATGCCATCCGGCGCCGCCGGCAGCACCTGGCGCAAATCCGCTTCAAACAGATCGCCATCCAGCGGATTGATGCGCACATAGATCGGCACGCCGCTAGCTGCACGCTGCCGCAAGGCTTCGGCCACCAGATCACGCGCCGCCGCCTTGCCGGCCGGCTGCACCGAATCCTCCAGATCGAAGATCACGGCATCGGCACCGCTTAGCGGCGCCTTGGCCAGCATCTTGGCCGAGCCACCCGGGGCAAAAAGCAGCGACCGCATGGCGATCAGGCCGCCTGCTGCACCGGCCGCTTGCGCATCAGCGCCTGCCGCTCGCAGGTGGCCACCACTTCGTCATGCTGGTTCATGGTTTCGTGGAAAAAGGTGACAATGCCTTCCTTCTGGCGCGACTTGCTTTCGCGCTTGGCCTTCACCGTGGTGCGCACATGCACCGTGTCGCCCTGGAACAGCGGCTTGGGAAAGCGCACATCGCTCATGCCCAGATTGGCCAGCGTGGTCTTGAACGTGGTGTCGTTCACCGACATGCCAACCATCAGGCCCAGGGTGAACAGGCTGTTCACCAGCGGCTTGCCCCATTCCGATTGCGCCGAATAATGCGCATCGATATGCAAAGGCTGGGTATTCATGGTCAGCAGCGAGAACCACATATTGTCGGTCTCGGTGATGGTACGGGTCCATTCGTGATTGAACACCATGCCGATTTCAAATTCCTCGAAATACAATCCGGCCATCAGTCTGTCTCCTTTTCCTCGGTGATGTCTATTTCAATCAGCAATGCGCCTGCCGGCACGGTTTCGCCCACGGCATGGCGGATACTGGCCACCCGGCCCGAAGCCGGCGCGCTCAGCGTGTGGATCAGCTTCATCGCCTCCATCTGCATCACCACCATGCCGGCGGTGATGCTGTCGCCCACCGCCACATGAATCTGCGAGATCACGCCATGCAGCGGTGCGTTGACCCGGTTGCCAGCCAATGTTGCCGTATCGCTTTCGCGCACGGCCTCGCTTTTCAGCACCGGCCAGGCGCTGATAGCCAGCCCGGCGCGTGTGATGCCGATATTGTTGCCCTGACGCAGACAGGGCAGGGTTTCGGCCTGGCCGGCCGGGCTGATGCAGATTGCGCCGGCTTCGGCATGCACCACGCCCAATTCCACCAGCTCGCCATCCACCCGCGCCCGCACCTGGCCGCGCTGGAACAGCAGTTCGATTTCACAATCGCCATATTCATCGCTCTGCAACAGCGAAACACTGGCCGGCCGGGCGGCAGCCGTCAGGCGCAATGGCCGGCGTTGCAGCCAGGGGCTGACCCAGCCGGTTGCAGCCGGCGCCGGCGCCTCCGGCAGCAGCCAGGCCAAGGCTGCGGCGGCGCGCAGCAGGCGCAATTCCTCCGGCTGTGGCGCCCAGCCCTGCGGAAAGGCCGTAGGAATAAAGCGTGTGGTGGCGCGGCCCTCGGCAAAAAGCGGCTGCCGGATCGCATCACGCAGAAAAGGCTGCGTTGTTGGCAGGCCGAGCAGCACCAGCCGGCGCAGGCCATCCTCCAATTGTGCCAAGCAGCTTTCACGGCTGCGGCCATGCGCGATCAGTTTGGCCAGCAGCGAATCATAATAGAGGCCAATCACCGAATGATCGGCCACGCCGCTATCAAAGCGTAATCCAACTGGCCCGGCCACGCGGGTAAGCGCGCCGGTCACCGGCTGGAAATCCAGATCGGCACGTTCCGCCGTCAGCCGCGCCTCGATGGCATGGCCGTGGCATTTGATCTGCTCCTGGCGTAGCGGCAAAGCTTCGCCAGCGGCAGCGCGCAATTGCCATTCCACCAGATCGATGCCGGTGATCGCTTCGGTGACCGGATGCTCCACCTGTAGGCGGGTATTCATTTCCAGGAAATACGGCTGCTCGCCGCCAGCTTCCATGATGAATTCCACCGTGCCGGCGGAATCGTAGCCGATGGCGCGGCCCAGCCGCAAAGCGGCATCAAACAGCTTGGCGCGCACCGCTTCGGGCAGATTGGGCGCCGGCGCCTCTTCCAGCACTTTCTGGTTATTACGCTGCACGCTGCAATCGCGCTCAAACAGATGCACCAGATTGCCCAGCCGGTCGCCAGCCAATTGCACTTCCAGATGGCGTGGCTCCAGGATCAGCTTTTCCAGCAACACGCTGGCATCACCAAAAGCCGCCTGTGCCTCGCTGCGCGCGGCCGCCAGAGCCGAGGCAAAATCCTCGGCTCGATCCACCCGGCGCATGCCACGCCCACCGCCGCCAGCCGAGGCCTTGATCAAAATCGGATAACCAATTGCCTGTGCGGCCTGACTTAGTGTTGGCAGATCCTGCGCATCGCCATGATAACCCGGCACGGTCGGCACACCGGCTGCCGTGGCCAGCCGCTTGGCTTCGATCTTCGATCCCATGCTGGCCACGGCTGCCGGCGACGGGCCGACAAAGATCAGCCCTGCTGCCTCGCAAGCTTTGGCGAAGGCGGCATTTTCCGAAAGAAAGCCGTAGCCGGGATGGATTGCATCGGCCTCCATCTGCTGCGCTGCGGCGATGATGGCCGGGATATTCAGATAACTGTCGCGTGCCGGCGCAGCACCAATGCGGATTGCGGCATCCGCAGTGCGCACATGCGGCGCATCCTTGTCGGCATCGGAATAAACCGCGATGCCGCGCAGGCCAAGCCTGGCACAGCTGCGCAGCACACGGATGGCAATCTCGCCACGATTGGCAACAAGCACGGAGCGGATCGGCCGGGGGGAAGCGGCAAACATCGGGGGCAAATCCTTCATCACATCCGGTAGACCGGGCGGTTGCCGGTTTCCGGCGGCTGCATGGCGCCAATCGCCAGGCACAGCCCCAGCACATCGCGGGTATCCTGCGGCTCGATCAATCCGTCATCCCAGAGCCGTGCCGTGCAGTAATATGGGTTCGACTGCTCATCAAACATGCGCCGCAGCTTGGCTTCATAATTCGCCAGTTCTTCCGGCGTTGCCGGGTTGCGCGAAATACTGGAGCGGCGCAAATCCATCAGCACCGAACTGCCGACATCCGGGCTCATGGTGCCCAGCCGCGCATTCGGCCACATAAACATGAAGCGCGGGCGGAAACCGCGCCCGCTCATGCCGTAATTGCCGGCACCATAGGAACCGCCGGTGACCAGCGTGTAGCGCGGCACCCGGGCATTTGACACGGCATAAACCAGCTTGGCCGAATTCTTGGCAATGCCGCCACGCTCGGCTTCCGACCCCACCATGAAGCCGGTGATGTTTTGCAGGAATAGGATCGGCGTGTTGCGTTGATCACAAAGCTCAATGAAATGTGCGCCTTTCAGCGCCGATTCCGAGAACAGCACGCCGTTATTGGCCAGGATGCCAACCGGCAGGCCATGAATGCTGGCAAAGCCGCAAACCAGCGTGCTGCCATAAAGCGGCTTGAATTCATGGAATTCGCTGCCATCCACCAGGCGCGCGATGATCTCGCGCTGATCAAACGGCCGGGTCAGGTCGGCGCCGACAATGCCGGGAATCTCGGCCGCATCAAAAAGCGGCGGCCGGCTTGGGCTGAGCGCACCATGGGCCTGCTGCACCCGATTAAGTGCGCCAACGATATCGCGCGTCTTGGCGATGGCTTCCCATTCGTCGCGGGCAAAATGGTCTGACACGCCGGAAACCGTGGAATGCATCTCGGCGCCGCCCAGGCTGTCACGATCAATGATTTCCTTGATCGCTGCCTTGACGATCTGCGGCCCGCCCAGATGCACGCTGCTATTGCCGGCCGTCATCACGATCTCGTCGGACAGGGCCGGAATATAGGCGCCGCCCGCCGTGCATTCGCCAAACACCGCTGCAATTTGCGGAATGCCGGCAGCCGACATGCGGCATTGCCGATAGAAGGCGCCGCCAAAATGATCCTGATCGGGAAACACTTCGTCGCCCTGGGCCAGATTGGCACCGCCGCAATCCACCAGATAGATCACCGGCAGGCGGTTCTCGAAGGCGATATCCTGCGCCCGAATATGTTTGCGGATGGTTTCCTTGTAGAACGAGCCGCCCTTGGTGGTGGCATCATTGGCAATGATCATGCACACGGTGCCGCGAATTGTGCCGATGCCAGTGACCAGGCCGGCAGCCGGCACCTTGTTGTCGTAAAGCCCCCAGGCCGCCAGCGGAGATAATTCCAGGAATGGCGTCATCGGATCAACCAGCAGGTCAATGCGGTCGCGCGCCGGAATTTTGCCGCGTGTGCGATGGCGCTGCATCATATGTTCGCCGCCGCCGGCCATGGCCCAGGCATAGCGCTCGCGCAGGGTTTGCAGCAGGCCATCATAGATCGCTGCATTCGCCTTGAAGGCTTCGGCATGAGTATCAACGGAACTGGTCAGGACGGCCATGGCAGGAACCACTCGTTTGACTAAGAGGAAACAACAGCGTGGCGCGCATCACAGAGCGGCGGCGCATCGCCAAAAGCACCGGCATCGGCCAGCACTTCGACATGATCAAGTTGCAGCCGTGTCACGCCGGGAAAAGCTGTGCGCAATTGCGCCGCCACAGCAGCCGCATCGGCATCGGCTGCGGGCAGAATACGCGCGGTGATTTCATCCCGGCTGCCGGGCCGGTTTACCACCAGCGCCAGCCGCGCCAGGCCGGGCACCAGGGCCGGCAGGCGATCAACATGGCTCGGATAGATAAAAATCTCGCGCGCTTTCACGGACTGGCCAACCCGGCCCTGCAACGGCGCAATCCGCACCGCGCCGCCATCGGCTGCCAGTTCCAGCGCAGTGGAAACATCGCCGGTGCCAAAGCGGATCATCGGCCAACCCCGGCTCAGCGTGGTGACCACGATTTCGCCCGGCTGACCCGGCGCCAGTGGCTGGCCGCTTTCCGGATCGCAAATCTGCACATAACGCCCGGGATGGATGTGGTAGTCACTGCTGCCGAGCCGCTCATAGCCGATCAGGCCAAAATCCGCCGTGCCGTAACAGGACCAGGTCTGAATGCCATAACGGCTTTCCAGATGCCGGCGCTTCGCTGACCAGTCTCCGAATTCGCCGCCCAGGAAGGCATGGCGCAGCTTCCAGGCCGCCGGCAGTGAATGGCCCTTTTGCTCCAGCCGCTCGATCACGGTTTGGAAAAAAGCCGTGCTGCCGAGGAAGGCCGTCACAGGCAAGCTAAGCAGGATATCGGCCTGCAAATCGCTGGCCCCGGTGCCGCCCGGTATCACGCCAGCACCAACCGCGCGCAAGCCACGATCAAACAGCAAACCCGCCGGCACCAGATGGTATGACCAGGTATTGAGCGCCAGATCGCCGGGGCCTAGGCCGGCAGCGGCAAACATCATGTCCATGCCATGGCCGCCGTTATCCTCGGCCAGCGAAGGCTCGAAGATCGGCCCCGGCGACACATAGACATGGGCGATTTCCTCCGGCCGGCAGGCCAGGAAGCCGGCAAAGGGCGGCACGGCCTGCTGCATCGCCAGCAGCGTCTCCTTCTTCAGCACGGCCAGGCGATTAAGCGCCGCCGCATCGCGCAATTGCTCAGGCAGCAGGCCGGCGACCTCGAAGCGGCGGCGCAAGGCCGGCGCCAGCGTCACGGCCTCGGCATAGAGGCCACGCATGCGGGCAAAACGATCCGGCGCCATCGTATTCATCCCAGCCACCGCTTGCGGCGGCGGTAATGCTTCACATCACGGAAATTGCGCCGGCCCTCGGCCAGCGACAAGCCAAGATAAAATTCCTGCACATCCTGATTCTGCTCAAGCTGGGCGCGCGTGCCGTGCAACACGATGCGGCCACCATCCATCACATAGCCATAATCGCATTGCCGGATGGCGGCGCGGGCATTCTGCTCCACCAGCAGAACCGTCATCCCCTCTTCCCGGTTGATGCGGCCGATCACCTCAAAAAGCTGCTCCACCAGCATCGGCGCCAACCCCATGGAAGGTTCGTCCAGGATCAGAAGCTTGGGCTGCGCCAGCAGGGCGCGGCCGATCAGCAGCATCTGCATCTCGCCGCCGGAGAGATAGCCAGCCACACGCGGCAGCAATTCAGGCAGGCGCGGGAAATAATTGTACACCTTCTCCAGATCGCGCTTCACCGCGCGCTGATCGGTGCGACGATGCGCGCCGATGCGCAGATTCTGCTCCACCGTCAGATGCTCCAGCACCTTGCGGCCTTCCAGCACCTGCACAATGCCACGGCTGAAAATATCGATCGGATCGCCATTGGTAATATTCTGGCCATCCAGCTTGATCTCGCCGGCTGTGACATGCCCCAGATCGGCATGCAGCAGGCCGGAAATCGCCCGCAATGTGGTGGTTTTGCCGGCCCCGTTGGAGCCAAGCAAAACCACCATCTTGCCATCCGGCACTTCCAGATTGGCGCTGCGCAGCACCTGGATGACGCCGCCATAAACGACATCAACATTGGTCAGGGTCAATCCCATGGCGCCATCTCCCAGGTTTTGCGCAGCGTCATCGGCCTACCACTTCTCCAATGCAGGAACCGCAAGCCATTCATTGCCCAGCGGCGTGATCTTGCCATCCACCACAACCTGCGCCTTGGCCTTGATCGCACCAATCGGGAAGGGCGCGGTGTCGTCGAAATCAAGATCAGGCAGCACGCCGAGCAGTTCGGTTTCAGTGAACTTGTTGGCCAGCAGCGCGTCATACATCGCCTGGCCGGTCACCTTGTCCTTGCCCACCTTGGCCACGGCCTTTTCCAGCACGCGCAAAGCCAGCAAAGCCTGCGCCGCCGATTGCGTGGTGATGATGCCCCATTGTCCGTTGCCGGTCTTGTTGGCTTCATACACATCGCGCAATGGCAGCTTGGCCTGATTATCCGGCGCAAATGAGAAGGCCGAATAGGAGCCATTCAGCTTCTTCAGATCGAAGCCCTTGGCCACTTCGGTCAAGCCGTTATGGGTAGAGGCAATCAACGGCACCTTGAGATTCAGTTCCTCCAGCGCCGCCGCCGTGGCGGTGACCTGCGCCGTGGTGCCGCCAACCAGGATCACATCCGGCTTCTTCTCCATCATGGCGCGGATATTGCTGGTCATCGTCACCGGGCTGGTGGCAACCCATTGCGTATCCACCACTTCGAAGCGATCCGGATAGGTGGCGGCGAGTTTTTCCACACCCTTGACCTGATCGACAAAGCCGGCGGCGGTCTGCGTGCTGACCGCGCCAATGCGCAACTTGCCACCCTGTTTCTTCTGCAAGCTATCGAGCAGGCCGGCAAATTCATGGCTGTAGGTGGGGCGGATCGAAAAATGCCAGCCCTGCGGCTTCCATACCAAGCCCACCATGGCGGTGCCGATCAGCATCGGCACCTTGTCATTCGGCAGCCGGGTCATCAGCGTGGTCAGATCGGGCGAACCGTAGCCAAGATGCATGATCGGCTGGTCGCGCGACAGGATGCTGGGCCAGGTGCGCGCAATCACCGCCGAATCATAGCGCATGTCGTAGATCTTGATATTGACCTTCACATCAAGCTTGCGGCCAACTTCCTTGTTCCACCAGGCCGTCACCGTTTCGATGCCCGACATGGCATTGGGCATCACATCGGCGAACGGGCCGCTGAAATCTGCCGAGGCCGACATGGTATATTCCGCCGACCAGGCCGGGGCCGAAACCGCCGCCAGCATCAATGCTGCTGCGGCCATACTGGCTTTGAGTGTCATCCTACCCTCCCATTATCGGGCTCTAGGCCCATTGTTGTGCCATGGCCGGCTTACTGACGCGGGAATGGCCATAGCTGAAACGCGGTACGCAGCACCGACCAACGATGCGCGAGGCCGCGCGGTTCGAAGATCAGAGCCAACAGAATGCAGGCGCCGAGCACGATATTGGTGGCCGCGAAGATGGTGCCGCCGATGGCATGCGACTGGCCGCGCATGACCAAAGTGGCAATTTCGTGCAGGCTTTCCTGGAAGATGGTGATGAACAGCACGCCGAGGATGGCGCCCACCGGGCTATGCACGCCGCCGACGATCAGCATGCCGAGATACCAGACCGAGGCGAACAGCGTGAAACTCTCGATCGTGACATATTGCAGGAACCAGGCGGTGCAGGCGCCGGCCACGCCGGCAAACAGCGAGCCGGTGAAAAACGCCATGATCTTGTAGCGCAGCACCGGAATGCCCATCACTTCGGCGGCCACATCGTTGTCGCGCACCGCCATCAGGGCGCGGCCGAAGCGGCTGCGATGCAGGTTGAAAGCGGCATAGGTGGCCAGCAGCACCAGCACCAGGGTGAAATAATAGAATTGCTTCGGCGAGGCGATGCTATAGCCACCGATGGAAAGCGGCGCCACCGGCATGCCGACCAGACCGCCGAGCCATTCCTGCGGCAGGCCGAGGATGACAATGGGAAACAACACCTGGGCCGCCAGCGTGGTGAGCGCAAGATAAAAGCCCTTCACCCGCGCTGCCGGCAGCGCGAATAACACGCTGATCGCGCCGGTGGCCAATGCGCTGAGCGGGATCACTGCCCAGAAAGGCAGGCCCATACTGCCAAATTTGGCGGCGGCAAAAGCGCCGATGCCGACAAAGGCCGATTGCGCGATATTGATCTGCCCGGCCATGCCCACCGTGACATGCAGGCCATAAACCGCAATCAGGGTGATGAACATCTGCGTGGCGATGCCGACCAGGTATGGCCCGGAAAGCAGTGGCGCCAATGCCAGGAAGGCAACCAGCAGGGCCACGCCAATTTTTGCCCGGCCGGTCTTGAGCAGACCCGCTTCGGCGGAATAGGAGCTGAATTGAATGCCGGTAGGCAACATGGCTCAGAGCCTCTCGATCTTTTTCCAGCCGAACAGGCCTTGGGGTCGCAGCAGCAGCACGCCGATCATCACGCCGAAAGGCAGCACATTGGAGGCCACGCCATTGGTGAGCGGATCGAGATAAGCCATCGCCAGCGCTTCACCGATGCCGATCAGGATGCCGGCCAGCGGCGCGCCACGGATTGATTCCAGGCCGCCGAGCAGAGCCACCGGCAGCGCCTTGAAGCCGATGGCCGCTACTTCCAGCGACACGATGCGGCCGGAGAGGAAGACAATGGCGCCGAACGTGGCCACCACGGTGCCGAGAATCCATGCCACTGCGATGGCACCACGCACCGAAACACCCAGCGACAAGGCGGTGTTGTGATCTTCCGCCACCGCCGCCAGACGCAGGCCGCGGCGCGAGCGGGTGAAGAAAAGATGCAGCGCGATGGTGAGCAATACAGTGAAGATGGCGCCGATCAGCAGCTTGGTGGAAAGCAGGAAAGGGCCGAATTGCAGCGCGCCGCCAGGCAGCAGGGCCGGGAATGGCCGTGTCTCGGCGGTCCACACCAGTTGCGCCGTGCCGCGCAGCATCACCAGCAAGGCGATGCTGGCCATGAAGATGGCAAAGGCCGGCTGGCCGATCAGCGGGCGGAAGACCAGCCGTTCCAGCAGCAGGCCAAACAGCACACAGGCGCCGATGGTGATCAGCAGGCCAACCCAGAGCGGGATATCCAGGCCAAGCTGTTTGACGCCGAGCGTGAAGGTCCACAAGAACAGTGCGCCGAAAACCAGCACCTCGCCTTGCGATAGATTGACAATCTTGGAGGCGCGATAGATCACCACAAAGGATATCGCCACCAGGCCATAGACCAGACCAACCAGCGTGCCGTCGATCAGCACTTGCAAAAACTTGATCATGCGCCCGCCCCCACTTGATTGATGGCAACCCGGGCGCGCAGCCGGCTGGTGCTGCCATCCTGGTATTTGACCTGAATCTCGGCATCGCAATGCGCATGGCCGGCATAAAGCGCCTCGATCATGTCGCTGTAGCGTTCATGGATCATTTCGCGGCGCAGCTTGCGCGAGCGGGTCAATTCCGCTTCGTCGGCATCCAGTTCCTTCGGCAAGGTGGCAAAGCTGGCAACACGGGCGCCCGGCTCCACCAGGCGATTGACCCCGGCAATCACCTTGCCGATTTCGGCGCGGATCGCCGGCAATTGGCTCAATTCGGTGAAGGTGCCATAGGCCAGGCCGTTGATCTCGGCAAACCGCCCGGCAATTTCGCTGTCGATATTCACCAACGCCGTGACAAAATCGCAATTGGCGTCGCCGATCACAATGGCGTCGCGGATCATCGATGAGGCGCGCAAATGGTTTTCGATGAATTGCGGCGGATAGGCCTGGCCGCTGCGTAGCCGGCGCATATCCTTCACCCGGTCGAGGAAGATCAATTGCCCCTGCTCATCAAGCCGCACGGCATCGCCGGTGGCATAGCCATCCGCCGCCTGGCCGAGTTCCAGCGTTGCGGCTGCATTCTTGAGATAACCCGAGAAGGCCGGCAGCCGCAGGCGCAACTGCCCGCTTTCATCAATCCAGGCTTCCATCGGTTCGGCAATGCTGGGATCGGATGGCATCAATTCGCCCATGGTTTCCGGCCGATAGGCGGCACCACGGCGATGCGCCGAAACCAAGCCTAATTCGGTGGACCCATAGAGATTGCCCAGCGGCACGCCGAAGGCATGGAAACGGGTGAACAATTCCGCGGATAAGCCGGAACCGCCACTAAGCACCCCACGCGCCGCAGACAGGCCGAGCAGATCACGCACACCGCGCAGGATCAGCAGGTCTGCCAGCGGTGCCAGCAATTTGCGCGTGACAAAGCCGGCATCAGGCAGGTTGCGCTTGCGGCCAATATCAGCACCCCAGGCAAACAGCGCCCGGCGCAGCCGGCCTGCATCCATCATGCGGGCTTCCACGCTGGAAGCCAACATTTCCCATTGCCGGGGCGTGAACATGAGATATTCCGGCCCCACTTCGCGCAGGTCGGATTGCACGGTTTCCGGCTTCTCGGCGTAATGCAGCACCATCGGCGCCAGCATGGCCAGGCCAACGCCAAAATACTGCTCGGCGGCCCAGGCTGGCGAGATGTAGGACAGATAGCGTGCGCCAGGTTCCACCCCCAGCGAGCCCATCAGGCGATAGGCATTATCCAGGATGAAGCCATGCGACAGCATGGCGCCCTTGGGCCGGCCCGTGGTGCCAGAGGTATAACAATACACCGCCACGTCATCCTGGCGGCCGAGCGCGATCTCGGCTTCCAGCCAGGCATCATCCCGATAACTTGCGCCAAGCTCAAACAGGCTTTGCATCGGCGCCAGCGTCACAGCTTCGGCCGGCGCCTTGTAATCCCACAAACCACGGCCATCGACATGGAACACGGCGCGGATTGCCTTTGCGCGCGGAATGATCTCAAAAATCTTGTCGATCTGCTCCTGATCCTCGCCCACCACCATGGCGGCTTCGGCATGTTCCAGCAGGAAACCGAGTTCATCCACCGAGGCATCGGGATAGGCTGATACAGTGCGTGCGCCCAGGCAGAGAGCGGCAAGCTGGAGCAGGAACTGCTCCTCCATATTCTCGGTCACCAGCGCAAGCACATCGCCACGCTTGAGGCCAACCGCCGCCAGGCCACGGGCGCAGAGCCGCACCTGGCGGTAGACTTCGCGCCAATCATGCTGGCGCCAGATGCCGGCACGTTTGCTGCGGATTGCCGGCTTGTCGGCAAAGGCTTGAGCGCGGTCGCGCAGCAATTGCGGCAAGGTGCGGCCATTGGCGGTGCGCTGATCGGGAACCGGGTTGGCGCGGAAGCTCTGCATCGCTATTCGCTCCCGAGATAGGCGGCAATCACCGCCGGATTGCGGCGGATCTCTGCCGGCGCGCCATGGGCGATGACACGGCCAAAATCAATCACCGTGACGGAGTCGGAAATATCCATCACCACTTCCATGTCATGCTCCACCAGCACCACCGGAATGCCGCGCGCATCACGGATATCGAGGATGTAGCGCGCCAGGTCGCCCTTCTCTTCCGGGTTCATGCCGGCCATCGGCTCGTCCATGATCAGGATTTTCGGATCCAGTGCGATGGCGCGGCCAAGATCAACCCGCTTGCGCAGGCCGTAGCTTAGATCGCCCACCACGGCATGGCGCAATTCCTCCAGTTCAAGGAATTCGATGATCTCCTCGGCCTTGGCGGCGAAGGCTTCTTCCTCGCGCCGCGTGGCGCCCCAGTAGCACAATGCGCCGAGCAGGCCGGTGCGCATGCGGTTGTGAAAGCCGGTGAGGATATTCTCGCGTGCCGTCATGCTCGGATATGTCTGGATGCCCTGGAAGGTGCGGCCGATGCCGATGGCGGCACGCCGGTTGGGCGCCAGCGCAGTGATGTCGTCACCACAAAAACGCACCGCGCCGGTTTGCGGCCGGTAGAAGCCCGACAGGCAATTCAGCAGGCTGGATTTCCCGGCGCCGTTCGGCCCGATGATGGCGTGAATCTCGCCCGGCAGCACGCGGATGGAGACCTGTTTCAAGGCCTCCACCGCGCCGAAGCGGAGCATCAGGTCCTGTGCCTCCAGGACCGGTCGGGCATCGGGAGCGGGCAGCATCAGGAGAAGCTGACGTCCAGGCCGCATTCGCGGGCGATCAGCAGCTTCTGAATCTGCGAGCTGCCATCGCCGATGGTGCAGACGCGGTTATCACGCATGTAGCGCGAAACCGGGCAATCATCCATGAAACCCCAGCCGCCATGAATCTGCACCGCCAGATTGGCGCATTTTGAACCGGCTTCGGTGGCGTGGTATTTCGCCATCGACAGGTCCATCAGATTGTGATGGCCGTTATCCACGCCCCAGGCAGCGCGATAAGTGATAAGGCGTGCGCTATCCACCAGCAGCGCCATTTCGGCAACCATTTCCTGGATCATCTGCAAGCGGCCAATCGGGCCACCAAAAGCGCGCCGTGTTTGCGCATAACGGATCGAATGATCCAGGCAGGCTTGCGCCAGGCCGAGCGAGCAGGTGGCGAGGAAAAGCCGCGCCGCCTGATAGCCCTTGTGCAATACAAAGCGGCCCTTATGCGGCTGGCCAACGATATGGTCGCCGCCAATCTCGCAATCGCTGAAATACAGCGGCCGCGTATCTGACGAGCGCCAGCCCATCTTGCGATACTTCGCCCCGCGCGTGTAGCCGGGCGCATCATTCGGCACCAGAAACAGGGTGTATTGCTTGTTTTCGGCGTCCGCCGGGCTGCTCACCGTGAGCAGCAGGGTGAACAGTGACAGATCGGTGCCGGCATTGGTGATATAGGCCTTCTCGCCATTGATCACCCATTTGTCGCCGGCAATCTGACGCGCCCGGGTCTTGAAGCCGGCGGTGTCGCTGCCGGCATCCGGCTCGGTGCCGGCAATGGCGCACATGCGCTGGCCGGTCACAATCTCGGGCAGCCATTTTTCCACCTGCTCCGGCGTGCCGAAGCGCGACAGGGTGAGGCCGGTGGCCATGCTGACCATGCTGGACACGGCAATCGACTGATCCGCGCGCGCCACTTCCTCCAATGCCAGCACGGCATCGAACACACCCAGGCCCATGCCGCCAAGCTGTTCGGGGAACGGAATCGACATCAAGCCGAGATCGCCAAGCTTCTTGAACAATTCAGTCGGGAATTCCGCCGTGCGGTCCAGCTCTTCAGCGACCGGGGCGATTTCCGCCTGGGCAAATTCCCGAACCTTGGCCTGTAGGTTCAGTTGATCCGGCGTGAGGTCGAAATTCATCTAGCTGCCTCTTGGTTCTGTGGCTTGAAGAAAAACAATCTGCTGATGCAGGTCGCTGGTCAGCGCATCGCCCGGCTGCGCGGCAAAACCGCGCGTGGCCAGTTCGATCAACGCACTGGACGCCTGTTCAGCGGTCCAGGGGCCTTTCGGCGAATACCATTTGGTCACCCAATGCACGGCACCAAGCAGCATGAACACCGCCAGCTTGGGATTGACCGGCAGGATGCTGCCGTCGCGGATGCCCTCTTCCACCAGGCCACGCAGGCGCTTTTCGAAAGCGTCGCGCAGGGCAATGATCGGGCCGCCAGTGCCTTCGGCCAGGGCATTTTCTTCCAGGATGAGTACCGGCACGCCCAGATCGCTGATCATGGTGCGCAGATAGCCGGTCATGCCGATGCGGATTTTCTCCAGCCCGGTGCGGCCTTCGCGCTCGCCGATCTCCATCGCCTCGTTGGCGATTTCCATCGCCTCTTCATGGCAGGCGCAAAGCAGGTCGTTCTTGTTGTTCACATAGCGGTAGAGCGCGGTCTTGGTGACACCGAGGCGATCAGCCACATCTTCCAGCGTGGTGCCATGGCTGCCACGGCGGTTAAACACGCGGGCGGCCTCGCGGATGATGGCTTTCCGCTTGTTATCGCTCTGCTCGGCGCGGCTCGGCACCGCATTGGCCCACTTGCTCATCGCATTTCTCTCCGAATCGGTAAGGGGTGGTCTAACGCCGCCATCTTGCCCGATCCGTCTCGATGATTACATAACGGACGCGACTGTGCAATAGAAGAAATATAAGTTACTGTAAGTTCACTATTTCAAAAAAATGGCGAATTACCAAGGAGGATACCGAGATGAGCCAGGAGCGGCAGAACGAAGTGGCGATGATTTGTGGTGGCACGGCGGGAATCGGGCTGGCCAGCGCCCGCGCCCTGCTGGCAGCCGGAATCGGCCGGCTGCTGCTGGTGGGGCGCAATGCGGCGCGTGGCGAAGCGGCCCTGGCCGAGCTGCGGCCAGCCTGGCC
Source organism: Alphaproteobacteria bacterium UBA7691 (assembly GCA_002482765.1). GTDB lineage: Bacteria > Pseudomonadota > Alphaproteobacteria > Ferrovibrionales > Ferrovibrionaceae > Ferrovibrio. The sequence continues at coordinate 3,565 of DLGP01000031.1, read as the reverse complement.
GGAAGCCGATATCCGCTTCACTGCCGCCGACCTGGCCATACCGGCCGGGGCACAAGCTGCCATCGATAGCTGCCTGGCAGCCTTTGGCCGCCTCGATACGTTGCTGAGTGGTGCGGGCGGCAACCCGATGCCGCGCCTGCTGCATGAAACGCCGCTGGAACAGGTGCCGGCGGTGATCGGCGCCATCACCTCGGGCGTGCTGCTGCCGGCGCGCGCCGCCCTGCCCCAGATGATGCGCCAGGGCAGCGGCAGCATCATCTGCATCGCTTCCGATGCCGGCAAGGTGGCAACGCCGGGCGAGGTCTGCATCGGCGCCGCCATGGCCGGCATCGCCATGTTCTGCCGCGCCCTGGCGATTGAGGCCAAACGCAACGGCATAAGGGTGAATTGCCTGACCCCCAGCATTGTGCGCAACACGCCGCTTTATGCCGCCCTGATGCAGGATGGCTTTGCCGGCAAGCTGTTTGCCAAGGCCGAACGCCTGGCCCAGCTTGGCGTGGTGGAGCCGGATGATCTGGCCAGCCTGGTGGTCTATCTCTCCAGCCCGGCAGCGGCGCGGCTCACCGGGCAGACCATCAGTGTGAATGGCGGCATCTCGGCAGCCTAAAAAAACTGTTCATTTTCAAATTCTTGCAGAAGTTTGGCGGCAACCGAAAGGCCGCGTTGCCGCCGCCCCTGCGGAATGCTAAAACCCGCGCCATGACACAGCCTCAAACTCAGACCGCGTCCCGGATTCCCGCCGGCATGAAGCCGCTCGACCTGCCCGTTGGCTTCATGGGCGTGAATGGCCCGCTTTGGGGCCGGCTGGATGATGACGGCCTGCCGCTGATGGGTTTTGTGGTGGAACCGCGCCACACCAACCCGGCCAGCATCTGCCATGGCGGCATGCTGATGACCTTTGCCGACATGCTGCTGGGCTTCACCGTTTCGCTGGCCGTTGGCGGCAAGAAATTCCTGCCCACAATCCAGCTTGGCGGCGATTTTGTCGGCCCGGCGCCGCTCGGCGCCTGGGTTGCAGGCAAGGGCCGCCTGGTGCGGCAAACCCGCAATCTGGGCTTCGCCGATGCCCTGATCACCGCCGATGGCGCCGCCTGCCTGCGCGCCAACGGCATCATGAAGATTCCTTCGCAGGAAAGTTCGTTGATCGAGCTTTCCCGCGTGTTTGGGTGAAAACCGTGGCAACCGATCTTTCCCTGATCCGCAATTTCTCCATCATCGCCCATATCGATCATGGCAAATCCACCCTGGCTGACCGCCTGATCGAAGCCTGCGGCGGCCTGGAAAAGCGCGAGATGACCGAACAGGTGCTCGACTCGATGGATATCGAGAAGGAGCGCGGCATCACCATCAAGGCGCAGACCGTGCGGCTCAGCTACAAGGCCAAGGACGGCCAGAGCTACGTGCTGAACCTGATGGACACGCCCGGCCATGTTGACTTCGCCTATGAGGTCAGCCGCAGCCTGGCGGCCTGCGAAGGTTCGCTGCTGGTGGTGGATGCCAGCCAGGGTGTGGAAGCGCAAACCCTGGCCAATGTGTATCAGGCCCTGGATGCGCGGCATGAAATTGTGCCGGTGCTGAACAAGATCGACCTGCCGGCCGCCGATCCGGATCGTGTGAAACAGCAGATCGAGGACGTGATCGGCCTGGATGCCTCTGACGCGGTGCCGATCTCGGCCAAGACCGGCCTGGGCATCGACCTGGTGCTGGAAGCGCTGGTGCATCGCCTGCCGGCGCCGAAGGGCGACCGCGAGGCGCCGCTGAAAGCTTTGCTGGTGGATAGCTGGTATGATGCTTACCTGGGCGTGGTGGTGCTGTTCCGCATCATCGACGGCACCATCCGCAAGGGCATGAAGATCAAGTTCATGTCCTCGGGCGCGGTGCATCCGGTGGAGCGGGTCGGCATCTTCAATCCCAAGCGTGTGCTGGTGGATGAACTCGGCCCGGGCGAGATGGGCTTTTTCACCGCCGCGATCAAGGAAGTGGCCGATACCTCGGTGGGCGACACCATCACCGAAGACAAACGCCAGGCGGCGCAGGCCTTGCCGGGCTTCAAGCCCTCGGTGCCGGTGGTGTTCTGCGGCCTCTATCCGATTGATGCCTCGGCCTTCACCGAATTGCGCGAAAGCCTGGCCAAGCTGCGGCTCAACGATGCCAGCTTCCATTTTGAGATGGAAAGCTCGGCGGCGCTCGGCTTCGGCTTCCGCTGCGGCTTCCTCGGCCTGCTGCATCTGGAAATCATCCAGGAGCGGCTGGAGCGCGAATTCAACCTTGATCTGATCACCACCGCGCCCAGCGTGGTCTACCAGGTCTACAAGCTCGATGGCGACATGGAGGAGGTGCATAACCCCGCCGACATGCCGGATGCGATGCTGATCGACCATATCGACGAGCCCTGGATCAAGGCCACCATCATGGTGCCCGATGAGCATCTTGGCAGTGTGCTGAAGCTGTGTGAGGAAAAGCGTGGCCGGCAGCAGGAACTGACCTATGCCGGCAATCGCGCCATGGTGGTGTATCGCCTGCCGCTGAATGAAGTGGTGTTCGATTTCTATGACCGGCTCAAATCGGTCAGCCGTGGTTATGCCAGCTTTGACTACCAGATGGATGGCTATGAGACCGGCGATCTGGTGAAAATGACCATCCTGGTCAATGGCGACAATGTGGATGCGCTGGCTACCATCGTGCATAAGGGCCGCGCCGAAAGCCGTGGCCGCCAGCTTTGCGAGCGGCTCAAGGAACTGATCCCGCGCCAGATGTTCAAGATCGCCATCCAGGCCGCCATCGGCGGCCGCATCGTGGCGCGCGAGGATATCTCGGCGCTGCGCAAGGATGTGCTGGCCAAGTGCTATGGCGGCGATATCAGCCGCAAGCGCAAGCTGCTGGAGAAGCAGAAGGAAGGCAAGAAGCGCATGCGGCAGGTTGGCAATGTGGAAATCCCGCAGGAAGCCTTCATCGCCGCGCTCAAGATGCCGGAGCCGTAAACGCCTGATTCAACCTCAGGCCAGCGCGCCGAAACGGGCGCGCGGCTTGCCGGGCGGGCGGCGGAACAGCAGGACCAGGCCCAGGCCAAGCAGGATCAGCAGCGGCGCTGCCGGCAAAGCCAGCAAGCTGACCAGGCCCGGATCCCAAAGCGGCGGCCAGAGATAGCGCTCGCACAGCAGCTGCAAGGCCGCCAGGCTGCCGGAATCGAGTTGTGCCCAGAAAGCGCCAAGCGCGCCGAAATCAGCCAGACCGGTTTCCAGCCAGCGCAAGCCGTCGCCGCCCAGCGCCACCACGCCAAGCCCCGCCAGCAACCAGCCCATGATCCGCCCGAAAAACATGCCAGCCTCCGAAAAGCCCGCTCTGGCAATAGCTTAATCCGGCCCCGGAGACAATTGCAAAATCCCCCGGCGCCAGTATAGTGCCGCCCGCGTTGGATGGGTGGCCGAGTGGTCGAAGGCGCGCGCCTGGAAAGTGCGTATACCCCAAAAGGGTATCGTGGGTTCGAATCCCACCCCATCCGCCAAAAATTATTACAATTTATTGATTCTACTGTTGTAAATGTCGGAAACCACGTTAGTTGACA
>DLGP01000002.1:11812-42742 GCA_002482765.1 Alphaproteobacteria bacterium UBA7691 | reverse complement strand
CGGTCTCGGCGGCGGACGCCCGCGCCGGCCGTGGCGGCAGCGTCGGCTCGCGCGGCTCGCGGACCTTCTCCGCGCCGGCGACCACCACCACCGCGCCGAATGCGGCGCAGCCATTCAACCGCACCATGACGCAGCCTGGCACCACCGCACCGCGCGGCGCGCCGGCGGCGGGCGCTGCGGCGCGTCCCGGCATGGGCATGATGGGCGGCCTGATGGCCGGTCTGCTGGGCGCAGGTTTGCTCGGTATGTTGTTCGGTGGCGGTCTGTTCAGCGGCCTTGGCAGCCTGTCGTCGTTCTTCGGCCTGCTGCTGCAGATCGTCATCATCGTGATGGTGGTGCGGTTCGCGATGTCGTGGTGGCGTCGCCGCAATGCGAATGCGGCTGCCTATGAAGGCGCTCCGAACGGTCCCGCGCCCTCCGCCGGTGGCCCGCAGACCAACCTGCGTAGCATGCTCGGTGGCGGTCTTGGTGCTGGTGCCGGCGCGGCCGGCGGTGGCTTTGGCCTTGGTGGCGGCGCGGCGGCTTCCGCTCCGCTGGAGATCAAGCCGGACGACTACGAGGCGTTCGAGCGGTTGCTCGGTGACGTCCAGGCCGCGTGGTCCAACGAGGATGTCGAGAAGCTCCACAAGCTGGCCACGCCCGAAATGGTCTCCTACTTCACCGATGACCTCACCGCCAATAAGCAGCAGGGCGTGCTCAACAAGACCACCGACGTCAAGCTGTTGCAGGGCGACCTCGCGGAAGCATGGCGCGAAGGCGTCACCGACTACGCGACGGTGGCGATGCGCTTCAGCTTCGTCGACAAGACCGTCGACCGCGCCAGCGGCAAGGTCGTTGATGGCAGCGACACCCCTGTTGAAGCGACCGAGGTGTGGACGTTCTCCCGCCGTCCGGGCGAGGGCTGGGAGCTGAGCGCGATCCAGCAGACCTGATACGGCGTGCAACCATTTAAGCGGAGGGGCGTTGTGGCGAGTGCCGCAACGCCCCTTTTTCGTTTCAGTCGACGCGTGGCGGTTCGGTTGGAATATTTGTCGCGGCAAGGGGTTTACAGTCCTTCGGACCGGCCCATGCCGGCCGTGCCAATCAGGCGCCTTCAATCAACCAAAACGGGGAGATCGATGTCAGTGACTTTCATCAAAGTATGGCGAACGGGTGGTTGCGTGGCGGCTGCGCTGGCGTTGTCAGTCGCGGCATTGCCGGCTCAGGCCCAAAACGCCAACACCACCTTCTTCATCACCAGCACGGGCATCGGTAACGGGGGCAATCTCGGTGGCCTCGCCGGTGCGGACAACTGGTGCCAGCAACTGGCACAGGCGGCCGGTGCCGGGGCCAAGACCTGGCGTGCCTATCTGTCGACCCAGGCGGAGGACGGCAAGCCGGCGGTCAATGCCAGGGATCGCATTGGCAAGGGGCCGTGGCAGAACGCCAAGGGCGAGGTGATTGCCAAGGACGTTGCCGACCTTCATGGCGCTGGCAACAATCTCACCAAGCAGACCGCGTTGAGTGAGAAGGGCGAGATCATCAACGGCCGTGGCGACAAGCCGAACCGTCACGATATCCTGACCGGGTCGCAGGCCGACGGCACCGCCTTCGCGGCGGGCGAAGACCGCACCTGCAAGAACTGGACAAGCAGCACGCAGGGTGCGGCCATGGTCGGCCATTCCGACCGCATGGGGCTGAACGAGGAGCCACCGGCGAAGTCGTGGAATATGTCGCACCCCTCGCGCGGACCCGACGGTGGCTGTTCGCAGGCGGACCTGCGTTCGACCGGCGGCGACGGCTTGCTGTACTGCTTCGCGGCGAACTAACGCCGCTCCGTGTGTTCCGGGAGGGCCGGCTTGCCGCCGGCTCTTGCGGGATTTGCCGGACTACGCTTGAATCACGAAGACCGTTTTTCGATCCTGCATTTTCCTGATCCAAACATTGAATCAAATCATTAAGGAGCGTTACATGTTTCGCTGGACGGCCATCCTGACTTCCGCCGCTCTCGTCGCCCTGGCAGGATCGCTGCCGGCCGCGGCCGCAATGCCGGTCGCTGGTCTGCACACAGGCACAGGCTCAAGCGATCTCGTACAAGTGCAGGCCAAAAAGAAGAAGTCCGCCAGAACGGCCCGGCAGAAGGAAATCGACAGTTCGATCGACAGCGGAACCGTGCCCAAGCGTTACCGCTCCTCGGTGCCGAAGCAGTATCACCATCTGATTCCGTTCGCGCGATAGCGCGTTCAACCGCCGCGTTTTCTGGCGCGCGTTGGCGGCGGCTTTGACTTGCCAGGCAAGCCGCGCCAGATCGCGTCACGAACTTTCAGGCAAGTCCTCTTAAACCAGCAGGTCGATCCGCGTGCCCTGTCCCGGCGGCAGCGGCGCGCGCGGCGGTTGCTGCTGCTCGGTGCGATCCCGCGCGTCGGCGGTGTGCGGCTTGCCGTTCGGGCTCGAGGTTTCGGGCGCGGGCAATGGGCTCGAAGCGCCAACGCTGGCGATACTCATGGAGAATGATCCTTCGCGACGTTGCCGGGAACAACGCCGGCATCATGCGCGCACGGTCTTCATGAAAGCTCAAGCCGGTCGTTAAAATGCGAACGATCGCGCGACGCCGCGTTCCTCATTCGTCGCTGTTGCGCGAGATCGTGACGGTGGTGACCGTCTTGGAGCGCGTGCAATGGATGTTGAGCCGCCTGTAGCGCGTCTTGATATCATGGCCGCGCAGCAGGCCGATTCGTTTGACGCAACGTATGATGCCGCTCAGCGTATCCTTCTTCGGGATGGTGAACACCAGCGCGGCCGCGCCGGCGGTGGCGTCATAGAACGCGGCAGAGGGTCTCTTGCCTTCGGCCGACGCCTCGATCTGGTTGGTGACGGTGCGGCTGCGGCAGCCGAGATGCATCGTGCGCACCGCCGGATGCGACAGCGCGACGGTGTTCGCAACGACCCTTCCCACTTTCATGCCGCCGATCTGATTTGCCACCTGCGCTGCAAGATCGTCGCAACGGTCGGCGCGCGCTGTCGTCGCGGTCATCGCCATCGCAACAGCGGCCGCGATCACGGCCGGCACATGCTGTCTTTTCATTCCCGAATTCTCCCCGTTTCAATGAAGCCGGTCGCGTCCGGATAGGCAAGGGGCGGCAATCCCGGCCAAATGCATGCTTCCGGGATACTTTTGAACCCTTCAAAAGTGCGAAAAATGGGCTTAAAGAGGGCGCAAATCCCGTTCCCGAGAGGCTGTTCCGATGAATGCACCGACCGCGATCCCCGACCAGAAGCCCGTGCCGCCCTACACGCACACGCCGCTGTTCCCGCTCGGCAAGGACGAGACGTCCTACAAGAAGGTGTCCAGCGAGGGCGTGAAGGTCGAGAAGGTGCTCGGCAAGGACATGCTGGTGGTGTCGCGCGAGGCGCTGAAAGCGTTGAGCGAGGCCGCCTTCGGCGAGATCAATCACTATCTGCGCCCGGGCCATCTCAAGCAGCTCCGCAATATCCTCGACGACAAGGAAGCCAGTGACAACGACAAGTTCGTCGCCTTCGATTTTCTGAAGAACGCCAACATCGCCGCCGGTGGCGTGCTGCCAATGTGCCAGGACACCGGCACCGCGATCGTGATGGGCAAGAAGTCCGAGGGCGTGCTGACCGGCGCGGACGACGGCGAGGCGATCTCGCGGGGCGTCTACGACGCCTACACCAAGCTCAACCTGCGCTACTCCCAGCTCGCGCCGCTGACGACGTACGAGGAGAAGAACACCGGCAGCAACCTGCCGGCGCAGATCGACCTCTACTCCACGCCCTCGCACGGGGTGCCGGAGTACAAGTTCCTGTTCATGGCCAAGGGCGGCGGCTCGGCCAACAAGACTTTCCTCTACCAGCAGACTCCGGCGGTTCTGCGTGGCGAGAATCTGGTCAAGTTTCTCGATACCCAGATCAAGACCCTCGGCACGGCAGCCTGCCCGCCCTATCACCTGGCAATTGTCATTGGCGGCCTGTCGGCGGAACATAATCTGAAAACCGCCAAGCTGGCTTCGGCGCGCTATCTCGACAATCTGCCGACCGAAGGCAGCCCCGGCGGCCATGCCTTCCGCGACCTGGAGATGGAGCGCACGGTGCTCGAATTGTCGCGCAACAACGGCATCGGCGCGCAATTCGGCGGCAAATATTTCTGCCATGACGTGCGGGTGATCCGTCTGCCGCGCCATGGCGCCAGCGTGCCGATTGGCATGGCGGTGAGCTGCTCGGCGGATCGCCAGATTCTGGGCAAGATCACCAAGGATGGCGTGTTCCTGGAGCAGCTTGAGGCCGATCCGGCCAAGTATCTGCCCGAAGCCAGCGCGGACGCCTTGTCGGCCACTGTGGTGCAGGTTGACCTGAACCAGCCGATGAGCGAAATCCGCAAGCTGCTGTCGAGCTATCCGATCAAGACCCGGCTATCACTCAGCGGCACGCTGATCGTGGCGCGCGACCTTGCCCATGCCAAGCTGGCCGAGCGGATCGAGCGCGGCGAGGGGCTGCCGGATTACGTCAAGAACCACCCGATCTACTATGCCGGCCCGGCCAAGACGCCGGATGGTTATGCCTCGGGTTCCTTTGGCCCCACCACCGCCGGCCGCATGGATTCCTATGTCGGGCTGCTGATGCAGCATGGCGGCGGTTTCATCAGCCTGGCCAAGGGCAACCGCTCCAAGCAGGTGACCGAAGCCTGCAAACAATATGGCGGCTTCTATCTCGGCTCGATTGGCGGCCCGGCCGCGATCCTGGCCAAGAACAACATCAAACATGTTGAAGTGCTGGAATATCCGGAACTCGGCATGGAAGCGGTGTGGAAGATTGAGGTGGAGAATTTCCCCGCCTTCATCGTGGTGGACGACAAGGGCAACGATTTCTTTGCCGGCATGAGCTGAAGCACACTTCAGCGCAGCACCGGCTGCCCATCGGGATTGTAAACCATGCCGATGCAGAGCAGCCGGTCTACCGCCGCACCATTGCCAGCCAGCGGCAATGCCAGGGTTTCGCTGCTGCCATAATCACGGCCGGGGCCAATGCGTTTGCTGCCGTGCCGCCAGCTTGGCTGGCCATGCTGCACCACCCACGCCAGGCGCTCGTGCATATTCGCGATGTCGCCGCTCAGTTCATCCAGCCAGCGGCCGGTCGGGTCCTGGCGCAGCCAGGTGGTCATCATGGTGCCAACCAGGCGCAGCCTGAAGCGCAGCGGTTCCGCCTGCACATCCAGCATGGTGATATAAGGCAGCAGGCCACGCACCGCGATGGGATCAAATTTGTCGCGCCCCGGCAATGCATTCAGGGCCGGATCGGCAGGGGGCAGGGCGCGCCAATAGTCGTAAAGCTGGCGGCAGAAGGGATGCCACAGGCTTGCATCGAGCGTATCGCCCCGTTGCAGCTTATCTTCTTGAATGGGGACAGGCAGAGGTCCGCTCCGTGTACTGATGTAAAGCGGCGAGAGTGAAGCAAAATTTGGTGAAGCATCCATTAACTCGTTAAAGTAGAATATATTCGCGCTTTTGGCCCAATTATTGCCGGGCTTGTATAGATCGCGGCACGCAGATGTGTCGAAAGATTGGAAAATATTCGACATATATCCGGAATACATCCATTGTGGCGACACATGTGCATAATATGTCGATAAAACCCCGGAAGATAGACATGTCATTTGCGCCCGACCGGCCCTTCAACGACCTACCCCTGTTGCCGCCCCAGATGGAACTTGAAAGCCGGCCAGTCCTGAAAGCCTGTATTACAGCGCGCGCGGCCTTGGCGGAATTAAAAGCGTTGGCAGTACTGCTTCCCAATCAGGCCATGCTGATTAACAGCATCCCATTGCTGGAGGCACAAGCTAGTTCGGAGATTGAGAATATCGTGACCACAGCGGATCGTCTGTTTCGCTTCGCCAATGATATAGAGAAAAAAACCGACCCAGCGACCAAAGAAGCGCTGCGCTATCGAACGGCACTTTATGAGGGTTTTCGCAGCCTTGGGGAGCGCCCAATCTGCACGACCTTGGCCGTGCAGATATGTTCCACCATCAAGGGCGTGGACATGAATATTCGTATGGGTTCCGGCACGACGCTAGTGAACGACACAACTGGCAAGGTGATCTATACCCCGCCAGAAGGCGAAGACCGGCTCAGGAGCAAGCTGGCGAATTGGGAAGATTTTATTCATGGCCATGCAACATTGGACCCGCTGATCCGCATGGCCGTCATGCATTACCAATTTGAGGCGATACACCCTTTTACCGACGGCAATGGCCGAACCGGTAGGGTATTGAATTTGTTATATCTGGTGGAACAAGGGCTGCTGGATTTGCCGATCCTGTATTTGAGCGGCTACATCATTCGACACAAGGCAGATTACTACGCCCTTTTGCAGAAGGTGAGTGTGGATGGCGACTGGCATTCCTGGTTGCTTTATATGCTGCATGCTGTTGCCGAGACGGCAGTTTGGACAACGGCCAAGATCAAGGCGATACGGAGCTTATTGGATTCAACCTTGGAAAAGGTGCGTCGTGACGCGGCAGCAATATACTCGCGCGAGCTGGTTGAGCTGATTTTCATGCAGCCTTATTGCCGCATAGCTAACTTGGTCGAAGCCGGCATTGCACAACGACAGGCGGCCTCAACCTATCTGCATAAACTGGAGGAAATCGGTGTGCTGACCCACGAGAAAGTTGGGCGTGAGCGGCTGTTTATCCACCCTGCGCTGCTCAGGCTGCTGTTTGCACAATAAAGCCTACAATCCGAGATAGGCTTGCCGCACGCGATCATCATGCAGCAGGGCCTCGCCGCTGCCCTGCATGGCGATGCGGCCATTTTCCAGCACATAGGCCTGCTGCGCCAGTTTCAGCGAAACGGCAACATTCTGCTCCACCAGGATGATGCTGAGGCCGCGCTCATGCAGCAGGCGGATGATGCGGAACACTTCCTGCACCACGGCCGGCGCCAGGCCCAGCGATGGTTCGTCGAACATGATCAGTTCCGGCTGGCCCATCAGGCAGCGGCCGATGGCCAGCATCTGCTGTTCGCCGCCCGACATGGTGCCGGCCAACTGGCCGCGTCGCTCGGCGAGGCGCGGGAACAGGCCGAATATCTCATCCAGCGTCTGCTTTTCCTTGCCCTTGGCGCGTGGCAGCAACGCGCCCATCTGGAGGTTTTCCATTACCGTGAGGGTGGGAAACACCTGGCGCCCCTCGGCCACCTGGCCGATGCCGAGGTTGCACACCTTGTAGCTTGGCAGCCCGGCGATATCCCTGCCGTTATAGCGGATGCGGCCCCGGCGCGGCGGCTCGATGCCGGCAATGGTGCGGATCAGGGTGGATTTACCGGCGCCATTGGCGCCAACAATGGCAACGATCTCGCCGGCAGGCGCGGTCAGGCTGACATCATCCAGCGCCTGCGCATCACCATAGAATACGTCGAGGCCTTCAATTTCCAGGCTCATACGGCGGCCTCCTCGCCGAGATAACATTCCAGCACTGCCGGGTCGCGTACCACCGCTTCGGGTTCGCCGCGCGCAATAACCTCGCCATGATGCAGCACCACCACCTGCTGCGACAAAGCCATCACCGCCCGCATCACATGTTCAATCAGCAGGATGGTCAGGCCGCCGCGATTGAGCTCGCGAAACACCGCCACCATCTGGTCGGTTTCGGTTGGGCGCAGGCCGGCCATCACTTCATCCAACAGCAGGATGGTGGGCCGTGTGGCTAGGGCGCGGGCCACTTCCAGCCGTTTACGTTCGGGCAGGGTCAGCTGCGCCGCCGGCTGGTCGCGTTTGTCGAGCATGCCAAGCCGGTCGAGCACCGCCTCGGCCTCGCGTTTGGCCTTGCGGGTATCGGTTTCGCTGCGCAGCGCGCCGATAATCACATTGTCCAGCGCGCTGAGTTCCTTGAACGGCTTCACCAACTGAAAGGTGCGGCCGATGCCGGCATGGCAGATCTGGTCCGGGCGCAGGCCGCCGATGCTGCGGCCATCCAGCATGATGCTGCCTTCATCCGGCTTGAACACACCGGCAATCATGTTGAAGCAGGTGGTTTTGCCGGCGCCATTCGGCCCGATCAGGCTGACAATGCCACCGCGCGGCACGGTCAGGCTGGCGCCCGACACGGCCTTGAGGCCACGGAAGCTTTTGGAGATGCCGTTGACGGCAAGCAAAGGCGCGGCGCTCATGACTTGGTCTCCAACCCCAGGCGGCGGCGCAGGGGCGGCCAGATGCCATGCGGCAGATACATGATCACGGCAGCCAGGCAGATGCCGTAGAAAACATGCTTCACGCCGGGGATATCGTAGCCCAGGCCATGCAGCAGTTCATACAGCCCTTCAGCCAGCACAGTGAGCACAAAGGCGCCCAAGATCGGACCGAACAGCGAACCCAGGCCGCCGATGATCGGCCCCAGGATCAGTTCGATCGAGCGGCTGATATTGAAAATCTGCTCGGGGAACAGGTTGTTGTAGTAGAAGGCGAAGAACACGCCGCTGATCGCGGTCATGCCGCTGGAGATCAGCACCGCCAGCATCTTGTAGCGGAAAGTGTTGATGCCGAGCGTTTGCGCGGCTTCCTGATCCTCGCGGATCGCCAGCCAGTAATAGCCGATGCGGCCGGTGAGCAGCCAGCGGCAGAATACAAAGGCGGCGGCAGTGAAGCCGAGCAGCAGGTAATAGAACATCACCGGCCGGCCGCGCAGGTTCAGCACATCATTGCGGGTATATTGCTCCACCGGCAGGAAGAAACCGCCCGAGCCGTTGACCCAGGCGAAGTGATCGAAGCCGACCCGGGTGAACTCGGCAAAGGCGATGGTGAGCAGCGCAAAATACGTGCCGCCGATGCCGAAGCGGAAAGCCAGAAAGCCGATGCCGGCACCAAAAGCCATGCTGACGCCGATGGCGGCGAATACCCCAAGGCTGGGCGGCAGCTTGAAATGCACATACAGCGCAGCGGCGGTGTAGGCGGCCAGGCCGACATAGAGTGAATGGCCCAAGGAGAGCTGGCCGCAAAAGCCCATCATCACATTCCAGGCCTGGCCAGTATAAGCAAAATACAGCACCAGGATCAGGATCGACAGGATATAGGCATCCACCAGCAGCGGCGCCACAAGCAGGGCGGCAAGCAGCAGGGCAAGCAGGCTGAGGGCGCGGCGCGGCACACCATCCAGCAGGCGATCATACAGCGCGCGCATCAGGCTTTCCTCCCGAGCAGGCCCTGCGGCCGGAATAGCAGCACCAGGATCAGCAGCGCGATGGCGAACATGCTCTTGGCCGAGGGTGCAAAGAACAGGCCGGACAAAGCTTCCGACAGGCCGATCAACACACCGCCAAGCAGCGCGCCGGGCATCGAGCCGAGGCCGCCGACAATAACGATGACAAAAGCCTGCAACGTGAAGGCCGGGCCGAGATTGGGCGTCACGTCGATCAGCAGCACCATCATGGCGCCGGCCGCGCCGACGCAGGCCGAGCCAAGCCCGAAGGTGAAGGCATAGAGCCGTTTGACATTAAGGCCGACCACCAGGGCGCCAAGGTAATTATCGGCGCAGGCGCGGATCGCCTTGCCGGTGAGCGAGAGGCGGAAGAAGGCGAACAGGCCGGCGGTGATCAGCAACGCCAGGCCGGCGGTGATCAGGCGCACCTTGTCGGCCAGCAGCGGGCCGATCTCCACCGAATCAAGCGCGTAATCCACCAGCGTGGTGCGCGCATCCGGGCCGAAAATCATCAGCAGGCCGTTCACCATGATGATCGCCACGGCGGCCAGCAGCATGAACTGGCTGTGCTCCGGCCGGTTGATAAACGGATTGATCAGCAGCGACTGCATCAAATAGCCAAGCGCAAATAGCAGGATGGCGATCGGCACCATGGCCACCAGCGGATCGATATTCCAGACCCCGAAGGCAACAATGGCGCCATACATGCCGATGGTCATCATCTCGCCATGGGCAAAATTGACCACCCGCACCACGCCGAAAATAACGCTGAGGCCAAGCGCCATCAGGCCATAAACCAGCCCGGTGAGCAGACCCTGCAAAGTGACATTGAGTATGAGTTCTATCGGCATTCCGTCAAAACACCCACGGCGCTTTTGGCGCCGTGGGTGCCACCCCCTTGGTTAAGCCTGTCAGCCGCGCTTGGTCCAGCCCGGCATCGGCAGCAGCAGATTGTCTTCCGACACATTCAGCGGCAACACCACCTTCGGGCGCTGGCCGATATTTTGCAGCGTCACCGACTTGATGTTGACATTCTGCCCCTTCTCGTTGAATTCGAGCGTGCCGCCGGCCATCACATGATCGGTGATCTTGGTGGCGCGGATGGCATCGGCCAGTTCCTTGCCATTGGTGCTCTTGGCGCGGTTGAAGGCATCCACCGCCACCATCATGGCTTCGAACGAGAAGCCGACATTCAGCTCGAACAGCTCGTTCTTGTAGCTCTTGGTGAATTCCTCCAGCAGCTTCTGCGTGATGCTGGCGCGCGGATTGTACCAGGGCACATTGGTCAGCAGATAATCGGAATACTTGCCGAGTGTGCGGTAGAACTGGCCTTCATAAAAGCCCGGCGCGCCGGGGCTCATGATCACCTTCGGCTCCCAGCGCTGCTTCACCATTTCGCGGATCAGCAGGATGGCATCGTTGAGGCGCGTCACCGGCATCACCATGTCGGCATTGGTGGCCTTGGCCTTGGCGATTTCCACCGACAGATCCTTGGCCTGCGGATCGTAGCTGATGGTTTCGACAATCTGGAACGGCAGGTTGAAGCGCGGCGCCATCGCCTTGATCGCGCCGGCCATGGCCTGGCCGAAGGTATCGTTGGCATGCATGAACACGGCGGTTTTCGGCGTCACGCCACTATGGTCGAACACCGTTTTCATCAGCGCCAGGCCATCGCCCACCAGCATCGGCGCGGTGGGGAAGTTGCGGAAGACGTATTTGTAGCCCTGCTCGGTGATCTGCGGCGCGGCAGCCACGTTGATGATGTAGGGCACGCCCTTCTGCTCGGCCACCTGGGCGATGGCAGCAGACTGGCCGCTATCGAAGGCGCCGATCAGCACCTGGGCGCCGTCATTCACCAGCTTCTCGGCGCGGCTGCGGGCGATGTCGACATTCGACTCGGTGTCGGCATTCATGATCTCGACCTCGGCATTGATGCCGAGCGATTTCAGCACGCGCGGGGCGATGTCGATGCCGCGCTGGCAGGCCAGGCCAAGCTGGGCCTGGAAGCCGGAACGTGGATGGATCGAGCCGATCTTGAGCACGCGCGCCTGGGCGCGGCCGATATTGAACGGCGCGATGCCGGCGGTGAGCGCGGCAGTGGCAACTGCCGTCTGGCCGAACTGGCGGCGGGTAAGTTTCTTGGTCATGGTCCCTCCCGGTGGTCGCCAGGGCTGTTGCGCCCCGGCCTTGTTTGTAACCTTAGCGGATCATCCGCCACCCAAAAAGCGTCTAGGCTCTATATCCTTTGTAGCAGTTCCATCAACTTGCGGCGCTCGGCGGCATCCATGCGATGGCCGATCCGCTGGTCATGCTCGCTCACCCTGGCGCGCAGGCTGGCGGCCTGTTTCTGGCCCTTGGGTGTCAGGTGCAGGCCATAGGCGCGGCGGTCATGCGGCGCCGGCTGGCGTTGCACCAGCCCCAGCCGCTCCAGCCGGTCCACCATGGTCATGGCGCCGGAACGCGCCACACCCAGCGCCTGGCCGAGCCGGCCCTGCTGCAAACCGGGATTACGCTCCACCAGCACCAGGGCGGAAAACAGCGCCGGGCTGATGCCGGTGCCATGCAAAGCCGCGTAGAAATCCTCATAAAGCCGCAATTGGGCGCGGCGCAGCACATAACCGATCAAATCCGGCAGGTCGCCGTAATCGATCTCGCTGCTGGCAGAATGTGCCGCCTTGCCGGCTGCCATAGGCTGTTCCCGTGCCCCCTGAATGTTGCTCCGCGGCTGGTTGGCCCAGCTCACGCTTGCCAGGCATTCTAGCTTCAGCTAATTGTAATGCAACCATACAATTCAAAAATCACCGGTAAAATTAAAAAACATGGGAGGAAGCAGATGGCCGGTTCTCAAGCCCCGGATGTGCTGATCGTTGGCGCCGGTATCGGCGGCCTCACCCTGGCGCTCAGCCTGCATCGCGCCGGCATTCCGGCCCGGCTGGTGGAAGCCGTGCCGAGTATCCGGCCTTTGGGCGTCGGTATCAATGTGCTGCCGCATGCGGTGCGCGAATTGACCGAACTGGGCTTGGCCGACCGCCTGGAAGCCCGCGCCATCCGCACCAAGGAACTGATCTACACCAACAAATTTGGCCAGGAAATCTGGCGTGAGGCACGCGGTTTGGATGCCGGCTACAACTGGCCACAATTCTCGGTGCATCGCGGCGCCTTGCAGATGCTGCTGTTTGACGCGGTGCGCGAACGGCTTGGTGCCGATGCGGTGCAGACCGACACTGAACTGCTTGGCTTTGAGCAGGATGCCACGGGTGTCACGGTTCGGCTGCGGCGCCGTTCGGATGGTGCAGCGCTGCCGGCGCAGCGTTGCGCCTTGCTGATCGGCGCGGATGGCATCCATTCGGCGGTGCGCGCGGCTTTCTACCCGGATGAAGGGGCGCCGAAATGGAATGGCGCCGTGCTGTGGCGCGCCACCACCGAGGCGACGCCCTATCTTTCCGGCCGCTCGATGATCATGGCCGGGCATCAGGATCAGAAATTTGTCTGCTATCCGATTGACCCCGAAGCCGCCGGGCGTGGCCGCAGTGTGGTCAACTGGATCGCCGAACTGCGCTATCCCAACGATACCCCGTGGAACCGCGAGGACTGGAACCGGCCGGGCCGGATTGAGGATTTCCTGCCGCGATTTGAGAGCTGGAATTTCGGCTGGCTTGATGTGCCCGGCCTGATCCGGGGCGCCCAGGCGATCTATGAATTCCCCATGGTGGACCGCGACCCGGTGGAACATTGGAGCTTTGATCGTGTCACCCTGCTGGGCGATGCGGCGCATGCGATGTATCCAATCGGCTCCAATGGTGCCAGCCAGGCGATCATCGATGCGCGCGTGCTGGCGCATCGTCTGGCCACGATTCACGATCCGCTGGCCGCTCTGCGCGCCTATGAGGCCGAGCGCCTGCCGGCCACCGCCCGCATTGTGCTGGCCAATCGCGCCAACGGGCCGGAGCGGGTGATGCAATATGTTGAGGAGCGGGCGCCCAAGGGTTATGCCAAGCTGGATGACATCATCAGCCGCAGCGAGCTTGAAGCCTCGGCCAAGGATTACAAGCTGATTGCCGGCTTTGACAAGGATGCGCTGAATACCCGCGCTTCGCTGGATGCGCGTTATGGCGCGGTCTGAGCCGGCTTGGATGGAGTTGGGCGCGCCGCGAAGATCACGCCAAGCGCGATGATTCCGGTTGCCACGGCATCCACCAGGCTTGGCACTTCGCCCAGGAAAGGCACGGCCAGTAGGGTGGCGAGACACGGGATCAGGGCGATGATTGCGGCGGCCGCACCGGCGCCCAGCAGTGTAACAGCGCGGTTGAAGGTGACTATGGCGACCGCGCTCATCAGGCAGCCCTGATACACCATCTGGAATAGCAGCGCCTGCAAGGGCGCCTCGTTCAGATGTGATAGCCCGGCAAAATAGTAGATCGGCAGGAAAAATAATGCCGACCAGAAGCAAATCAGGGCTGCGGCCTGGATGGCGTTGAGACCGCTGCGCCGGAAGCGCAGGGTGTAGAGCGCCCACAGGATTGCAGCCAGGATCAGCACGACCACGCCATCCAGCCTTGGCATGCCGCGGGCCTGAAGCTGGCTGACGAATAGCGTCGCAATGCCGGCAATGATGACGCCATAGCCGATCAGGCGCGGCATGCCGGGTTTTTCCCGCAACAGCCACCAGCCGATCAGGCCGGCAAAAACCGGCATCAGCGGCGGCGTAGTGGTGGCCACCTGAGCCACCGAGGTGAGTTGCAGGCCGAGGGCCACCAGATAAACGAAGGGGCCGCCCCATAACACGGCCAGCAGCAAGCCTTCTGCCCAGGCACGCGCAGGCAGCCTATGGGCCGGGAAAAGCAGCACCGGCATAAGCAGCAAGGCGCCGCCGCCGAAGCGCAGCGCCATCACATCCCACACCCCCATATGATGCGCCATGCCGAAGCGCGTCACCACGAACCAGCCGGAGAAAATCGCCACAGTGGTGCCGGCCCACAGCAGGCCACGCAGCAAAATGCCGAGCGGCAGGGTGCCGGCCGGTGTGTTCGTGGAGGGTATGTCGGTCATAAAGCCAAGCTTTTATTGAATTTTAGAACATGCGTTATAGAATGGTGCGACCAGACAGGAAAGGCAATACGCGGCGAAAGCAGCGGAGGGGTGGATGGCGCGACCGCGCGAATTTGATGAAATGCAGGCATTGGATGCCGCTATGCATGTCTTCTGGGTGCATGGCTATGAAGCCACCTCGATGCGTGCGCTGGCTGATGTGATGGCGATCAGCGGAGCCAGCCTGTACAACGCCTTTGGCGACAAGCGCACACTTTATCGCCGCGCCTTGCAGCATTACGTCGCCAGTAGTTTCCTTGATCGTGTTGAGCGCCTGGAAGGTCGCCTGCCGCCGCTGATGGCGATTACAGCGTTTTTTGATGAAGTAATTGAGCATTCGCTGGCGGATAGCCAGGCAAGAGGCTGCATGCTGGTCAATTCAGCCCTGGAACTGGCGCCGAAGGATGCGGAATTCCGCCAGATTGTTGCCTCGGTGCTAGAGCAGATCGAAGCCTTCTTCCTGCGCTGCATTCAGGCCGGGCAGCGGGCGGGCAGCATCACCCGGCAAGCGGTGGCAGCAGATCTGGCCCGGATGTTGTTGGGCCTGCATCTGGGATTGCGGGTTTCGGCGCGCTGCCGGCCGGAACCAGCCTTGCTGCACGGGATGGTGCGGCCGGCATTGGCTTTGCTGGCGACAAGGGAATTAGGGCGTCCTTAGCCGGCTGCGGCGAGCGCCTGCACCGATAGTTTGCGCCGTTCGGCGCGGCGGCGGGAATCACTTTGCCGGCGATCCGGATCGGCTTCCTGGCCAGCATTGCCGCGCCGATCGCCCAGGCGGCGTTCGCTGCGTCGACGCCGGTCGGGGCCAACATAGCCGCCGCCACGCACCAGCGGCCGCTGTGCCTGCAAGGCGTAAAGCAGGCGCCGCACCAGCACCTGCATCGAAATCGGCTTGACCACCACTTCGTTTACGCCGGCATCACGCGCCGCCACCACCAGGGTGGAATCCACATCGGCCGCCATCAGGATCACCGGCATGGCATTGTTGTTCAGGCCGGGGTCGCGGCGCAGCCGTTCCGTAAACATCAGCCCGTCCATTTTCGGCAGGCGGTAATCCACCAGGATCAGGCTGGGCTCATGCGCGGCCACTTCCAGCAAAGCCTGTTTGCCATCGGCGGCCTGAAACACGGCGCTGAAGCCCATGCCGATCAGCACGTCACGCAGGCCGTTGCGTGTGGCCCGATTCTCATCCACCACCAGCACGCTGCAAGTGCGGAATTTCTCCGCACCCGGCCGTGCCGCCGGCTGGCCGCCGGGACGGGTTTTGTTATCGGGTTTGCCAATCGAGCGCATCATCATGCCGATAAATTTGGCATGCGAGGGTTAAGGAAACGTAATACTAGCCCTGGTCGTGGCCCGATTCGCTGCAAAAAAATGCAGCCGCGGGCTCAGCCGTGCGGTCAGTCGCGCAGCAATTCGTTGATCGAGGTCTTGGAGCGGGTCTGTGCATCCACCCGCTTGACGATCACGGCGCAGGATAGCGACGGACCCGGCTCGCCATTGGCCAGCGGCTTGCCCGGCAGGCTGCCCGGCACCACCACCGAATAGGCCGGCACGCGGCCATAGATCACCTCGCCGCTGCTGCGGTCGACAATCTTGGTGGTGGCCGAGATGAACACGCCCATGGACAGCACGGCGCCTTCTTCCACGATCACGCCTTCCACCACTTCCGAACGCGCACCGATGAAGCAGTTATCCTCGATGATCACCGGGTTGGCTTGCAGCGGTTCCAGCACGCCGCCGATGCCGACGCCGCCAGAAAGATGCACATTCTTGCCGATCTGGGCGCAGGAACCCACCGTGGCCCAGGTATCCACCATGGTGCCGCTATCAACATAGCCGCCCACATTCACGAAGCTGGGCATCAGCACCACATTCGGCGCAATGAAGGCCGAGCGGCGCACCACGGCGCCCGGCACGGCGCGGAAGCCGGCGGCGCGGAAACGCTGTTCGTTCCAGCCGACGAATTTGGACGGCACCTTGTCAAACCAGTTGGCGCCGCCCGGGGCGTCGGAAATCAGCATGTTGTCGGTCAGGCGGAAAGACAGCAGCACGGCTTTCTTGGCCCATTGCTGCGCCTGCCACTGGCCATCCAGCTTCTGTGCGGCGCGCACAATGCCGGCATCCATGGCTTCCAGGGTTGCTTCCACGGCTTCGCGCACTTCACCCTTGGTATTGATGCCGATATCGGCGCGCGCCTCCCAGGCGGCATCGATGATGGGCTGCAATTGGCCGGCAAGGGTGGCGGCGTCGGTCATGGCATCATTCCTTCAAAAAACGCAATAAAAGCCGCGAGACAATACCCGCCAAGGCTGGCCCGTCAACCTTTTGCCGCCGGCTCGGCATTCCGGCCGCTATTGCTCAGGGCGCTGAGGAAACCGGTCAGGTCGGGGGCAACATGGTGGATATGGTCGGTTTCCCCGGCAACCGGCTGCGCCCAGTCGGAATGGGTCGGCACCCAGATTGTCGCCATGCCAAGCCGGGCGGCCGGGGCCAGGTTGCGCGCCATATCCTCCACCATGGTGGCGCGGCGCGGATCCACGCCATGGGCGGCCAGCAGCTTGTCATAGGGTTCCGGTCGCGGCTTGGGCAGGTAATCCGAGGCCACAATGTCAAACACCGCCTCAAAGCAATCCGCCAGCCCGATGCGGCCGAGCACACGCTCGGCATGGGCCACGGTGCCGTTGGTGAAGATCAGCTTGCGGCCGGGCAGGGCCTGCAACACCTGGCGCAATTCGGGCAGGGCCGGCAGCACACTCAGGTCGATGTCATGCACATAATTCAGGAAATCCGCCGGATCAACACCATGGTCCACCATCAGGCCGCGCAAGGTGGTGCCATGCTGCTGGAAAAAGCCCTTCTGGCGCTGCTTGGCGGCCACGGCGTCAATGCCGAATTGCCGCGAAATGAATTCCCCCATGCGCCGGTCGATCTGGGCGAACAGGTTGCATTCCGCCGGATACAGCGTGTTGTCGAGGTCAAACAGCCAGGTTTCGGTGGCGGCGAGGCGTTCTAAGGTGGGGGCGGGATCAGTTTGCATGGCCGGCAAAATAAGCCAAACCAAGCCCGATGACGAGGCCGGGGCAACACGGTTATAAACAGAGCGGGAGATCATCATTGCCGCCATGGAACCTGCCAGCAATCCTAGCCTCGACCTGATCGCCACAGCGGCCCTGGAGCCGGCGGCGCTGATTCCTGTCTTTCCGGGGCCGGCGGCGTTGTTTGATGGCAATGGCGCCGTCTTGTTCGCCAATCGCGCCGCCGGGCCGCTGTTGGATGCTTTGGCGGCCGACAGGCTGGTGGCGCTGGCCGCCGCATTGGACGCCTCGCTGGCCGATGGCCTGCCGCGTCAGGAAAAAGCCGATCTGCCCGGCCTGCGCGGCGGCACGGCTTTGCATCTGACTTTGCTGCCGCATGGCGGCCAGTTGCTGCTGCTGGGCCGCGATACCACGCTGGAGCGGAATCTGTTGCAGGCGCTGATGCAGTCGCGCCAGCTTTTCCGCGATCTGGTGGCCTGCTCCACGGATTTTGCCTGGGAAACCAAGCCGGATGGCCGTTTCGGCTTTGTCTCGCCGCGCGGTGCCATGGGCTACACGGCGCGCGAACTGGAAGGCCATATGCCGACCGATTTCGCCGCGCCCGACAGCCCGGAAACGCCGCGTCCCACGCTGTGGCCGTTCACCGCCACAGCGCCGCAGGAGGCGGTGGAGGTGTTTCTGCGCCGCAAGGACGGCAGTGTGGGCTGTTTTGAAGTATCCTGCGTGGCGGTACGGGATGGCAAGGGCGAGTGGGCCGGCACACGCGGCGTGGCGCGTGATGTGACCGAGGCGCGTGAGCGGGTTGAGGCTTTGCGCCGGGCGCATAAGACGCTCAACACCCTGGCCAATACCGATGGCCTGACCGGGCTGCTCAACCGCCGCGCCTTTCTGGATGAACTGGAAAAGCGCCTGTCACGGCATCATCGCAACCGCCTGATCGGCACACTGATCTATTTTGATCTCGACAATTTCAAGAAAGTGAATGACGTGCGCGGCCATCAGGCCGGCGACGAAGTGCTCAAGGCGGTGGCCGAGGCGGTGCGCAAGACCCTGCGCGTGGTTGATCTGGCCTCGCGTATCGGCGGCGACGAATTCCTGCTCTGGCTGGAAGAAACCGGGCGTGACAGCGCCGCCTCGATGGCTGCCCGGCTGATGGAAGCGGCGGCGGAAATCAACAAACAATGGGGTGTTGAGGGCTTTCCGCTCGGCTTCTCGATTGGCGCTGTTTTCTCACGGCTGGACGTGGTTGAGGGCGCCGAGGCGCTGGTGGCGCGGGCCGATGCCGCGATGTATGTGGCCAAGAAGGGCGGCAAGGGCCGCACCCATATTGCCGAGGAAGTGGACCCAGTCTGATGGATTACGAAAGCGCCAAGCAGCTTGCCGCCTCTCCCGATCCGGCAGTGCGCCTGGAACTGGCGCAGCGTCAGGATGTGCGGCCGGAAATCCTGTATTTCCTGGCGGTGGACGAGGCGCCGACGGTGCGGCGTGCCATCGCCGCCAATGCCGCCACGCCGAGCCAGGCGCATCTTGTTCTGGCCAATGATGCCGACGAGGAAGTGCGCGCCCAGCTTGCCGACAAGGTGGCCCGCCTGCTGCCCAGCATGGCCGATGATGAAGCGGCCGGTGCGGCGCGCGACTATGCCGTGCAGACCGTGGAATTGCTCGCCCGCGATGAACTGACCCGCATCCGCGCCATCCTGTCGGAAGCGCTGAAGGCGGCGGTCAATGTGCCGCATCATGTGGTGAAGCAGCTGGCGCTGGATGTGGAGCTGATTGTCTCCGCTCCGGTGCTGGAATTCTCGCCGCTGCTGACCGATGACGATCTGCGCGAGATTGTTGAAGGGGCGGCACAATCGGGCGCGCTTTCGGCGATTGCCCGCCGTGTCGGCCTTGGCGCCGGGGTGTCGGATGCCATCGTTGCCACCCGCGATGTTTCTGCCGTTGCGGCCCTGCTGGCGAATGATTCGGCGCAGATTCGGGAAGAGACACTGGACCTGATCCTGGATGCCGCGCCCAGTATCGAATCCTGGCATGAACCGCTGGTGCAGCGCCCCAACCTGCCGGGTGCGGCGGCCAAGCGTATTGCCGGTTTTGTGGCGCAATCGCTGCTGGACCGCCTGAGCTTGCGCACGGATTTGCCGCCCGAGGCGTTGAGCGAAATCCGCCAGGTGGTGCAGCGCCGCCTGCATGTTGAATTGCCCAAGGAAGCGCCGGAAATCACCGCGCCGGGGCGTGAAGCCGGCCGGGAAAAGGATGCCACATCGGCGATGGCGGAAGCCGAAGTGGCGGTGACCAAGCTGATCAAGGCCAACCGGCTGGATAACGATACCGTGCAGGATGCCATCGAGCGGCTGGATCGCAATTTTGTCATCCAGGCCCTGGCACAGGCTGGCCGCACCCCGGTGCCGGTGGTGCTGCGGGCGCTGGAAACCCGCAATGGCCGCCTGATCACGGCGCTGATCTGGCGCGCCAAATTCAGCATGCGCACCGCCGTGATGGTGCAGCGTGATATTGCCAAGGTGCCGCCCAAGATGATGCTGAATGCCCGCAATGGCACCGACTATCCGGTGGGCAAGGGCGAGCTTGAGGAACAGCTCAAGATTCTCGGGCTTTGAGCCGGCGGCTCACTCGTTGAATTCAGCCTGATCCGGTATCCGGTTGAAGGCGATCTTGGCGCCCATGAAATCACCCTTGCCGGTTTTCTGGCGGTCGCTGCCGGTGCCGGGCAAGGGGCCGATATGCACGGTGTCACGCTTGTATTTGGCATTCAGCTTGTCGATGGCCTTGGCCAGTTTCACGCGCTTTTCGCTTTGCGCCGGGTCCGCCTCGAAGCCGCTGCCGCCGCCAAACAGGTCGCCGGTGGTTTCGGCTTCCGGCACCAGATCGGTGAGCGCCACGCCCAGTTTATGCAGCCGGCGACCATGCAGGGCCTTGGTTTCGACGCACATGCGGCGCCAGAGCTGGGCCACCGCATCCAGCACCACAAAACTGTCCTGGGTCTCGGTGAGGCGGAAATCCGCCGTCCATTTCTCTCGCGCCATGTCGTCGAAGCGCACTGAAAGATGCAGCATACGGGCTGCGCAGCCGATGCGTCGCACCCGGGTGATCGCCTTGGCGGCCAGGCGCCGCGCCACCGCCTCGGCCTGGCCGGCCGGGCGCAAAGCTGGCGGCAGCACATGGCTATGGCTCACACTATGGCGGCCCTGCGCCGCGTGATGCACGATCTCGCCGCGTAATTCGCGCCAGAACATCTCGCCGCCGATGCCGCCCCAGATGCGCCGGGCTTCGCGCGGGCCGAGATTCCACAAAGCCGGCAGGCTGTCGATGCCGGCGCCGAGCAGGCGGCGTTCCATATTGGCGCCGATGCCGGGCAGGTCGCGCAGTTTCAGGTCGAGCAATGGCCCGGGCAGCTCGGCGGCTTCCAGCACGGTCAGGCCATCGGGTTTCTTGAGGTCGCTGGCCACCTTGGCCAGGAAGCCGTTCGGCGCAATGCCGATGGAGCAGCGGATGCAATCGCCAACATTGCGCCTCAACCCGTCCTTGAGGCGTTGCGCCAGGGCCATGGCTTCGCTTTTCAGCTTTTCGCGGCCCATCAATTCGCAGGCCATTTCGTCAATCGAGCCGATCCGCGCCACCGGGATATGGTTGTCGATCTCCTTCAGGATGCGGTGATGATAGTCGACATAAACGTCATGGCGCGCCGGCACCAGGCGGATTTGCGGGCAGAGCCGCTTGGCCTCCCAGATCGGCGTGCCGGTGCGGATGCCGAAAGCCTTGGCCTCATAGCTGGCGGCGATGGCCGAGGTGCTGTCGGTCATCACCGGCACCACCGCCACGGGTTTGCCGCGCAGGCGCGGCTGCTCCTGCTGCTCCACGCTGGCGAAGTAGCTGTTGAGGTCGAGATACAGCCAGGAAAGGCTGGAAGAGGCCCAGGCCGGTTTCATGGCCCGGACTCTATGCCGGGCGAGCGGAAGGTCAATATAAATCGTACATTAAAAGAACAAAAAGTGTTTAACATGAAACATTGCCGATTCTCTGGGCAATAGTTTGGCCGCATAAAAAACACCCAAAATTTGGTTACACTTCGATGCCCAACATGCTTACAATCCTTGTTTGTGTGCAGCGCAACAGGGGGATCGGTATGGCGCAGCGTGTATTCGGGCGGGGGCTGTGATGACGGAGCAGGCTTTTGTCACTCTCGACAATGTTTCCCTGGTCTACCAGCAGGCTGAAACGGCCACCCTGGCGGTGGAGGATTTGACCCTTGGCATCAAGAAGGGCGAATTTGTTGCCGTTGTTGGCCCATCGGGTTGCGGCAAATCCACCCTGATGAAACTGGTCACCGGCCTGATCCCGGCCACCAAGGGCGTCATCGGCATCGGCGGCAAGCCGGTGAAGGGGCCGACCCAGGGCGTCGGCATGGCATTCCAGAATTCCACCTTGCTGCCCTGGCGCTCCACCATAGACAACGTGATGCTGCCGCTGGAGATCGTGGCGCCGCACAAGCACCAATTGCGCCGCGAACGTGATCGCTATGTGGCGCGCGCCATGAACCTGCTGCGCACTGTGGGCCTGGATGATTTCGCCGACAAATTCCCCTGGCAGCTTTCCGGCGGCATGCAGCAGCGTACCAATGTGTGCCGCGCCATCATCCACGATCCCAGCCTGCTGATGCTCGACGAGCCATTCGGCGCGCTCGATGCTTTCACCCGCGAGGAGCTTTGGGGTGTGATGCAGAAATTGTGGATGGATCGGCAATTCACCGCCATCCTGATCACCCATGATCTGCGCGAGGCGGTGTTTCTGGCCGACCGTGTGTTTGTGATGAGCAAGCGGCCCGGCCGTATTGTCTATGAGCGCGAGGTGGATATCCCTCGGCCGCGTACGCTGGAGACCACATTCGAGCCGTATTTTGGCCAGATCGTGCATGAACTGCGCGAGCGTATCGTGGAGGTCAAACACTCATGAACCGCGAGAAGATCATCCTGCGCCTGATGCCCTGGGCGGTCACCATCGGCCTGTTCGTGATCTGGGAACTGGCCTGCCGGATTACCGGCGTGGCCGAATTTGTGCTGCCGGCGCCCACCGCCGTCTGGGCCGCCACGGTGAAATTCGCCCCGCAAATCCTGCATCATTCATTGCAGACGCTTTACACCACCACGGCCGGCTTCATCCTGGCCGTGGTTGGCGGCATGCTGCTGGGTGTGTTCATCGGCGCATCCAAGCTGGTTTATACCGGGCTTTATCCGGTGCTGGTGGGTTTCAACTCGATCCCCAAAGTGGCCATCGTGCCGGTGCTGGTGATCTGGTTCGGCATCGGCACTATTCCGGCCATCATCACTGCCTTCGTGATCTCGTTCTTTCCGATTGTGGTGAATGTCGCCACCGGGCTTGCCACCATCGAGCCGGAATTGCGTGATGTGCTGCGCTGCCTGGGCGCCACGCGCACCGAAATCCTGTTCAAGATCGGCATTCCGCGCGCCATGCCCTATCTGTTCGCCTCGCTCAAGATCGCCATCACGCTGGCTTTTGTCGGCTCGGTGATCGCCGAGACGGTGGCGTCCAATGAGGGCATTGGCTACCTGATGCTGTCGGCCTCCTCCAGCTATAACGTGCCGCTGGTCTTTTCCGGCCTGGTGGTTGTGGGTATCATGGGTGTGCTGATGTATGCGGTGGCTGCTGCCTTTGAGCGCCGGATGACCGGCTGGGCCTTCCGCGGCAGCGACCTGATGACCTGATCCGGCACACGGCCGGGGGAGGCAAACAGATGCCGGAAGCGCTGCGGTTCCTGTTGGGTGGCGAGGTGGTGACGGCGGGCAGTGATATGCCCCCCACCATGACGGTGCTGGATTATCTGCGCCTGCATCAGCGCCGCACCGGCAGCAAGGAAGGCTGCGCCGAGGGTGATTGCGGCGCCTGTACTGTGGTGCTGGCTGAACTGGATGGCCCCGAAGGCCAGGAAAGCATACGCTACCGCGCGGTGAATAGCTGCATCCAGCTTGTTGGTCAGCTGGATGGCAAGGCACTGATCACGGTGGAAGACCTAGCCGCGCCCGATGGCCGGCTGCATCCGGTGCAGCAGGCTTTGGCGGATCATCATGGCGCGCAATGCGGCTTCTGCACGCCCGGCTTTGTGATGAGCCTGTTTGCGCATTACAAAACCGGGGCGCCGAGTGATCCCGAAAGCCTGTGCGACACTCTGGCCGGCAATCTGTGCCGCTGCACCGGGTATCGCCCGATCCTGGAAGCCGGCCAGCAGATGGGCCAGGGGCCGGATCAGTTTTCCGCCACCGAGGCCGAAACCATCGCTAGGCTTAAAACCCTGCGGCGCCGGCAGGCTTTGCGCCATGAAACCGCTGAAGGCCGTTTTTTGGCGCCAACCAGCCTGGATGAATTGCTCACCATCCTGCGCGGCGTCAATTGGGAGGATACCTGGCTGCTTGGCGGCGGCACCGATGTGGGTTTGTGGATCACCAAGCAGCAGCGCCGCATCGGCACCATCATTCATCTGGGCCAGATCGCCGCCTTGCGCCGGATCGAAATCCTGCCGGATGAAATCAGCATCGGCGCCGGCGTCACCTATAGCGATGCCGCTGATGCCATTGCGGCGTTGCATCCGGATTTTGCCGCCATGCTGCGCCGGCTTGGCTCGGTGCAGGTGCGTAATGCCGGCACTATCGGCGGCAATATCGCCAATGCCTCACCCATCGGCGACAGCATGCCGCCGCTGATCGCGCTGGGCGCCCGGCTGCAATTGCTTAGCCCCGAAGGCGAGCGCTTCCTGCCGCTGGAGGATTTTTTCCTTGGTTATCGTAAAACCTATCTGCGGCCGCGCGGCATTGTGGCCAAGGTTATTGTGCCGCGCCCGGGGCCGGATACGCGCTTTGCCGTCTACAAGATTGCCAAGCGCTTCGATCAGGATATTTCGGCTGTGCTGGGGGCTTTCCAGGTGCAGCTGGATAATGACCGCATCGCGGCGGCGCGTATCGCCTTTGGCGGCATGGCCGCCATTCCGCAGCGCGCCCATGCCGCCGAAGCCGCGCTATTGGGCCAGAAACTGGATATGGCATCTGTTGAACCCGCCGTGCTGGCGCTGGCCGAGGATTTTGCACCGCTGAGCGACATGCGTGCCTCGGCCGCCTATCGCCTGCTGGTGGCGCAGAACCTGCTGCGCAAATTCGCCATCGAGGCCAGTAGCGGCCAGGCGCTGCGGCTGGAGGCGGTGTCATGACCCGGGTGGTGGCGCGGCCGATAAAACATGACAGCGCCGACAAGCATGTGGCCGGCGAAGCGCGCTATATCGACGATCTGCCCGAGCCGGAAGGCTGCCTGCACGGCGCGTTGCATCTGGCCGGGATCACGCATGGCCGCATCCTGAGCATCGATCTCTCTGCGGCGCGTGCCCTGCCCGGTGTGGTGGATGCCATCACCGTGGCGGATGTGCCGGGTGATCCCGATATCGCGCCGGTATTTCCCGGCGATCCTGTGCTGGCGCAGGGCATGGTGCAATTCCATGGCCAGCCGGTGGCGGCCATTGTAGCCCGCGACCTGCACACGGCGCGCGCCGCGGCGCGGCTGGTGCGGGTGGAATACGAGGAATTGCCGGCCCTGCTGGCGTTGGAAGATGCCATCGCGGGTGAGCAATGGGTCGGCCAGCCGCTGACCATGCGCCAGGGCGATGCCGCTGCCGCGATTGCCGCTGCGCCGCATCGGCTGCAAGGCGAACTGCGCCTGGGCGGCCAGGATCATTTTTATCTGGAAGGCCAGATCAGCCTGGCGCAGCCGCTGGAAGATGGCGACGTGCATGTCTGGTGTTCCACGCAGCATCCGTCCGAAGTGCAGAAGCTGGTGGCGCGGGTGCTGGCCCGCCCGATCCATGCCGTGACCGTGGAATGCCGGCGCATGGGCGGCGGCTTCGGCGGCAAGGAAACCCAGGCGGCACAATTCGCCTGCCTCGCCGCTTTGTTTGCCACCCGCACAAGCCGGCCGGTGAAATTCCGCCTCGATCGCGACGAGGATATGATCACCACCGGCAAACGGCATGATTTCCTGGTGCGCTACGCTGTCGGTTTTGACGATGCCGGCCGCATCCTGGGTTATGACGTGACCCTGGCCGGGCGCGGCGGCTGCTCGGCCGACCTGACCAATGCGGTGGTGGACCGCGCCATGTTCCACGCCGATTCCAGTTATTACCTGCCGGATGTGCGCATCACCGGGCTGCGTTGCCGCAGCAACACGGTGTCCAATACCGCGTTTCGCGGCTTTGGCGGGCCGCAGGGCATGGCCGCCACTGAATATGTGGTGGATCATATCGCGCGCCATCTCGGCCTTGATGCGCTGGATGTGCGGCTGGCCAATCTCTATGGCGAAACCGGGCGCAACATCACGCCCTATGGCCAGACCATCACCGACAACATCCTGCCCGATCTGATTCCGCAACTGGTGGAGAGCGCGGATTATCGCCGTCGCCGCGCCGAGATCGATGCCTTCAATGCCGCCAATGCCCATTTCAAGAAGGGGCTGGCGCTGGTGCCGGTGAAATTCGGCATTTCCTTCACCACCAGTTTTCTCAATCAGGCCGGCGCGCTGGTGCTGATCTACGAGGATGGTTCGGTGCAGCTTAATCATGGCGGCACCGAGATGGGGCAGGGGCTCTATATCAAAGTGGCGCAGGTGGTGGCCGAAGTGCTGGGGATCGCGCCGGAAACCGTGCGCATCACCGCCACGCGCACCGACAAGGTGCCGAACACATCCGCCACCGCGGCTTCATCCGGCGCCGACCTCAATGGCAAGGCGGCGGAAAATGCCGCGCTGATCCTGCGCCAGCGGCTGGCCGAGGTGGCGGCAGAATTATTCGGCGCACCCGTGGCGGAAATAGTTTTTGCCGAGGGTATGGTCAGCGGCGGCGGCAAGGCTGCGCCGTTTGCCGAGATTGTGCATCAGGCTTATCTGCGCCGCGTGCCGCTCTCTGCCAATGGCTTCTATGCCACGCCGGGCTTGAGCTTTGATCGCACTACCGCCACCGGCACGCCGTTTTACTATTTCGCCTATGGCGTGGCGGCCACCGAAGCGCTGATTGATACGCTGACCGGCGAATACCGTTTCCCGCGTGCCGACCTGCTGCATGATTGCGGCAATTCGCTCAATCCGGCGATTGATCGTGGCCAGGTGGAGGGCGGCTATCTGCAAGGCCTGGGCTGGCTCACCATGGAGGAATTGTGGTGGGATGCGGCGGGCCGGCTGCGCACCCATGCGCCCAGCACCTACAAGATTCCCACCGCGCGCGACCTGCCGGCGGATTTCCGCGTTGACTTGCTGCGTGGCCGCGCCAATCCGGCCGACACGATCTTCCGTTCCAAGGCGGTGGGCGAGCCGCCCTTCCTGCTCGGTGTTTCGGCCTGGCTGGCGCTCAAGGATGCGGTGGCCGCTGTGGCCGGGCATAAGCTGGTGCCGGAACTGGATGCACCGGCCACGCCCGAGCGGGTGCTGTTTGCGGTGCAGGACATGCTGAAGCGCAAGGCGGCAGCGGCCAAGGTGCCGGCGGCATGAGCGACTGGCTGGATCGCCTCGCCACCCTGGAGCAGCTTGGCGTGGCCGCCGTGCTGGTGACGGTGGCGGCGGTGGATGGCTCGGCGCCGCGCGAGGCCGGCGCCAAGATGGTGGTGACGGCTGCCGAGAGCAGCGGCAGCATCGGCGGCGGCGAACTGGAATTCCAGGCTATCCGCATTGCCCGGCAAATGCTGCGTGGCCAGGCCGGCCCCAGCCTGCGGCGTTTTCCGCTTGGTCCCAGCCTGGGGCAATGCTGTGGCGGCCATGTCACGCTGCTGTTCGAGCCGCGCCGGGCCGAGAACTTCACCCTGGCTTTGTTTGGCGCCGGCCATGTCGGCCGCGCCTTGGTCAGCATCCTCGGCACGCTGCCCTGCCGGGTGCGCTGGATCGATCCGCGCCCCGATGCCTTCCCCGATCATGTGCCACCGAATGTGACGGTGGAGGTAAGCCCGGCGCCGGAACGCGAGGTGGCCGGCCTGCCCGATGGCGCCTGGCTGCTGGTGATGACACATAACCACGCGCTTGATCTCGGCATCGTGGCGCGCGCGTTGCAGGAAAACCGCTTTGCCTATATTGGCCTGATCGGTTCCGCCACCAAACGCGCCCGCTTCGAGAAACGCTTCCGCGACCTGGGCATCGCCGAGGAGCGCATTGCCGACCTGGTCTGCCCGATCGGCATCAAGGGCATTGAGGGCAAACAGCCCGGCGAAATCGCCATTGCCACCGCCGCCGATATCCTGCGCCGCCGCGAAGCTCTGCTCGCCGGCCTGCCGCTGGAAGAGGCCGAGGTTTAGCGCAACACCTGCTCGCTGAGCCGTTCAATGGCTGCCAGCACTTCTGCCGGGCGGCTGAAATGCAGCGGGTGGCCGCCGCCTTTCACTTCGATCAATGTTGCATTCGGCACCTGCCGCGCCAGGGCATGGGCGTGGATTTGCGGCGAGGTTGAATTGTCGCGGTCGCTGACCAGGATCAGCAAGGGCGGCTTGAGCTTGCTGTACTGCAATGCCTGCTCGGCAAGAAATGGTTTCAGGCTGCGGATATCCTCGGCATTGGCGGCGTAGGTGGTCGGGCGCACAGTAAGCGCCAGTGGCACAGCGGCGAATGTTGCCGGCAGCGGCGCCGGCTCAAACACGCCGGCGGCACTTTTCTGCATCACCAGATGGCCCAGTGGGCTGACGATGCTGTGCAGCATCAATGGACCCAGCACCGGCAGGCCGGCGAGGCGATAGCTGGTATCGATCGGCGTGGGCCAGGGATGCGATGCCGGATTGATCAGCAGGATGCCGGCAACCTCGTCGGGGTAAGCTAGTGCCCAGGCCAGGGCGACGGCGCCGCCATAAGAGAAGCCGATCAGGATCGGCTTGTGCTGTAGCGCCAGGGCTTGCAGCCCGGCGCGCAGCATGACGGCCTGCTGTGCCGGCGTGGCAGCCGCTTCGCCGCGTTCGCTATAGCCATGGCCGGGCCGGTCGATGGCGATGCTGTCATGCCGTTCGGCGGTTTGCGGCATCAGGCTGAGGCGGAAATCCTCGGCCTGGCCGAAGGCGCCATGGATAAAAACCAGCGGCGGGTATTGCCCTGCTGCCTTTGGTTGGTGGCGGATGACGTGCAGCTGGCGCCCGGCGGCGCTGATGATCTGGCCGCTGGGCGGATGGGCGGCTTCGGCGCGGCCGGTCAGCCAGCGGCTGGCACCGGCAAGGCCAAGCAGGATCACGGCAACGGCAAACAGCAAGACAAGGATGATTTTCAGCATCGGCATAGCATAGCGTTATACGCGCCGGTTTGTGAATTGGATGCGGGTGGCGTTGTCGTGCCGGGCCGGGTGGCGGCGTTGCGCTGGACCGGCCGCTGCCGTTAATCTCAACACAGGAAACGCAGAAACGAGGAGTTGCCATGTCTGTCCCCGCCTTGCTCAAGGGCCGGCTGTCCTTGCCGGTGATCGGCTCGCCGATGTTCATCGTCTCGACCCCCGATCTGGTGATCGCTCAATGCAAGGCCGGCGTGGTGGGTTCGTTTCCGGCGCTCAATGCGCGGCCCAAGGAAGTGCTGGAGGAATGGCTCAAGCGCATTACCGGCGAATTGGGCGACTATGCCGCCAAGTTTCCCGACAAGCCGGTGGCGCCCTTCGCGGTCAACCAGATTGTGCATCATTCCAATGATCGCCTGATGCATGACATGGAAATCTGCGTCAAGCACAAGGTGCCGATGATCATCACCTCGCTGCGGGCGCCCAGCGAAGTGGTGCAGGCGGCGCATAGTTATGGCGGCATCGTGATGCATGATGTGATCAATGTGCGCCATGCCAAAAAGGCGCTGGAAGCCGGCGTTGATGGCCTGATCCTGGTTTGCGCCGGTGCCGGCGGCCATGCCGGCACGCATTCGCCCTTTGCCTTGGTGGCCGAGGTGCGCAGCTTTTTTGATGGGCCGATTGCGCTCTCCGGCACAATCTCGAATGGCGCGCAGGTATTGGCGGCACAGGCGATGGGCGCCGATTTTGCCTATATCGGCACGCGCTTCATCGCCACCGAGGAAGCCAATGCGGTGCCGGAATATAAGCAGATGCTGATCGACAGCGCGGCAGCCGATATTGTCTACACCTCGCTATTCTCCGGCGTGCATGGCAATTACCTGAAAAAAAGCGTGGCGGCCACGGGCATGGACCCGGAGAACCTGCCGGAAGCCGATAAGAGCAAGATGAATTTTGGCACCGAAGGCGGCGGCGACAAGAAAGTATGGCGCGATATCTGGAGCGCCGGCCAGGGCACCGGCAGCATCCACGATGTATTGCCGGTGGCCGAGTTGGTGGCGCGCATGAAGCGCGAATATGATGCCGCCAAGGCGGCCCTGGTTGCGGCCTGAAGCGGCGCCAGTTAGCGGGAGGATAAAAATGCAAGGGCTCTACAAGGCAACCTATGCCGAAGCCAAGAACGATCCGCTGGGTTACTGGCAGCGCCAGGCGGCGCGTATCGAGTGGTCAAAACCCTGGGATCAGGTATTCGATGGCAGCAATCCGCCCTTCTATCGCTGGTATCCCGGCGCCGAGCTGAATACCTGCCACAATGCGCTCGACCGCCATGTGGCAGCAGGCCATGGCAATCGCGCCGCGCTGATCTATGACAGCCCGGTGACCAACACTATCCGCAGCTACAGCTATGCCGAATTGCGCGACAGCGTGGCCAAGCTGGCCGGCGCCATCCGCGCCCTGGGCGTGAAAAAGGGTGATCGGGTCATCATCTACATGGCGATGACCCCCGAGGCTGTGATGGCGATGCTGGCCTGCGCCCGTATTGGCGCGGTGCATTCCGTGGTGTTCGGCGGTTTTGCGCCGCGTGAGCTGGCAACCCGCATCGATGATGCCAAGCCGGTGCTGATGATTGCCTCATCCTGCGGCCTGGAGCCGGGCCGGGTGGTGGAATACAAGCCTTTGCTGGATCAGGCCATCGAGATCGCGGCGCATAAGCCATCGGCCTGCCTGATCTATCAGCGCCCGATGTGCGAAGCGCAGATGATTGCCGGCCGCGACCATGATTTCTATGCTGCCATGGCTGCGGCAGCGCCGGTGGATTGTGTGCCGGTGGCGGCCACCGATCCGCTTTATGTGCTCTACACCTCCGGCACCACCGGCATTCCCAAGGGCGTGGTGCGGCAGAATGGCGGCCATGCCGTGGCGTTGCACTGGTCGATGGAGCATATCTATGGCGTGAAGCCGGGCGAGGTGTTCTGGGCCGCTTCGGATGTCGGCTGGGTGGTGGGGCATTCCTACATTGTCTATGCGCCGATGATTTATGGCGCCACCTCGCTGCTCTATGAAGGCAAGCCGGTCGGCACGCCGGATGCCGGGGCCTATTGGCGTGTGATCGAGCAGCATAAGGTGGTGGCCCTGTTCACGGCGCCCACCGCTTTCCGCGCCATCAAGAAGGAAGACCCGCGCGCTGAACTGATCGGCAAATACGATCTTTCGGCTTTCCGCGCCCTGTTCCTGGCCGGCGAGCGCGCCGATCCGGATACAGTGCATTGGGCCGAGGATATCCTGCACAAGCCGGTGATCGACCATTGGTGGCAGACCGA
>DLGP01000002.1:11584-11780 GCA_002482765.1 Alphaproteobacteria bacterium UBA7691 | reverse complement strand
TGGCAGACCGAAACCGGCTGGCCGGTCTCGGCCAATTTCATGGGGCTGGAATTGCTGCCGGTGAAACATGGCTCGGCCACCTGCGCGGTGCCGGGTTATGATGTGCAGGTGCTGGATGATGAAGGTGTGCAGGTGCTGGAGCCGAGCAAGATCGGCAATATCGCCATCAAGTTGCCGCTGCCGCCGGGCTGCCTGC
>DLGP01000002.1:11192-11462 GCA_002482765.1 Alphaproteobacteria bacterium UBA7691 | reverse complement strand
CATCAATGTCGCCGGCCACCGGCTATCCACTGGCGGCATGGAGGAAGTGCTATCCAGCCATCCCGATGTGGCGGAATGCGCTGTGGTGGGTGTGGCCGATCCGCTCAAGGGCCAAGTGCCGCTTGGCTTTGTGGTGCTGAAATCCGGCACGGTGAAAGCTGATGATCAGATTCTGCGTGAGCTGGTGGGCCTGGTGCGCGAGAAGATCGGCCCGGTAGCCGCCTTCAAGCAGGCAGTGGTGGTGAAGCGCCTGCCCAAGACACGCTCGGG
>DLGP01000002.1:9957-11121 GCA_002482765.1 Alphaproteobacteria bacterium UBA7691 | reverse complement strand
AGCAGGCGCTGGTGCCAATTGGCTATGCGCGAAAATAAAGCGAGGGTTTGAGAATGGGGCGGCAGGCCAAACGGCGCCGCCTCATTCCCACTTGCGGAAAACGTCGACGAATTTTTCTTCGCCGCAGGCAATGAAATAGCCGCGTTTGACGCAATTTTCGCTTTCGCCAAGGCTCTGGCGCACGGCCTTGAGCGCCGGCAGCATTTCTTCGGCTGATTTGGTATCGCGGAAGCGGAACACTTCGGCCTCGGTGCGGGCGCCGTCATAAATCACGCCCAGGCCGCTATCGGCCAGAATCTGGGTGCGCGACTTGGGATAGGTGCGCAAGCCCTTCATGCCGCCGGTCTTGTTGATGAAACGCTCAAAATCGGAAATGCCGGTATGGCGTTTGGTCGGCGCCGATGTGTCCTCGTTGCAACCGGCAAGCAGCAGCAAGGCAACGAGTGCGGCGATTGTGCGGGCAGAAGCTGAAATCTTGAGCATGGAGACGTTGTATAGGCGCCGGCTCATAAAAAGCTATATGGATCGACATCAACGCTGAGTTTTACACCTGAGGGTAGCTTTACCTTCGAGAGCCATTCTCGCAGCACGGTGGGAATATCGGTATTACGCTGTGCTTTGAGTAACAGTCTTTCGCGATGCCGGCCACGCAGGAAGGCGAGCGGCGCCGGGGCCGGGCCGAGCACGCGCAGGTCGCCGCTGCCATGGCCGGGCGCCAGCCGGGCCAGGTCGCGCCCGGCCTGGGTGACACGGGCCTGATCCGGGCCGCTGACAATCAAGGCGGCCAGGCGGCCAAAGGGCGGCATGCCGGCGCGGCGGCGTTCGTCCAGTTCGGCGGCCAGGAAGCCGGCGCTGTCGCCGCGCGCCATGGCCGCCAGCACCGGATGTTCCGGCATGAAACTTTGCAGCAGCACACGGCCAGGGCGTTCGNNNNGCGGCCGGCCACCTGGGTCAGCAATTGCCAGGTGCGTTCGGCGGCGCGTGGATCACCGCCAGCCAGGCCCAGATCGGCATCGATCACCCCCACCAGAGTCAGTAGTGGAAAGTGATGCCCCTTGGCCACAATCTGGGTGCCGATCAGGATATCCACTTCGCGCCGCTCAACCCGTTCCAGCAAGTCGACGATATGGCGCGGCGTGGTCATGGTGTCGGAAGCCATCACCG
>DLGP01000002.1:9406-9930 GCA_002482765.1 Alphaproteobacteria bacterium UBA7691 | reverse complement strand
CGATGCGTGCCTCGGGGAAAAGCTCGGCGGCTTCCTCGGCCAACCTTTCCACGCCGGGGCCGCAGGGTTTGAAACGGTCGGCTTCGCCGCAAGAGGGGCAGGTTTCCGGCAACCGGGTTTGAAAGCCGCAATGATGGCATTGCAGCCGGCCCTTGGCGCGATGTTCCACCAGCCAGGCGGTGCAGTTCGGGCATTGCAGGCGATGGCCGCAGGCGCCGCACAAGGTCAGGGGTGCATAGCCGCGCCGGTTCAGGAACAGCATGCCCTGTTCGCCCTGTGCCAGCGTGGTTTGCATTGCCGTTTGCAGCGCCGGGCTGATGAAGCGCTGGCGCGAGATTGGCTGCTTGCGCATGTCGATGGCGGCAATCTCGGGCATGCTGGCGCCGCCATGGCGTTCCGGCAACGGCACATGCACATAACGCCCGCGCCTGGCGTTATGCAGGGTTTCCAGGCTTGGCGTGGCAGAGGCCAGGATCACCGGCAGGGCCTGATGCTTGGCCCGCACCACTGCCATGTCGCGCGCA
>DLGP01000002.1:5475-9344 GCA_002482765.1 Alphaproteobacteria bacterium UBA7691 | reverse complement strand
CCAGATCGGCATAGGGCAGGAACAAAGCCGAGCGCGCGCCCACCACCACTCGGGCGCTGCCGGCGGCAATGGCGCGCAGGGTTTCGGCGCGGCGGCCGGGGCTGAGTTCGGAATGCCAGGGCCAGGCCTGGCCGGCAAAGCGGCGCTCAAAACGATCAAGCCAGGCTTGCGTCAGAGCGATTTCCGGGATCAGCACCAGCACCTGGCGCCCCAGCCGCAAAGCCTCGGCCACGGCCTCGAAATACACTTCGGTCTTGCCGGCGCCGGTCACGCCTTCCAGCAGCAGCACAGAGAATTCACGCGCTGTCACCGCCGCTGCCAGTTGCTGCGCGGCTGCCGCCTGACCATCGCTTAAGGCCGGGCCGATGGCGGTGCCATCGGGTTCCTGCTTGCGGCGATCCGATGGCACGGCACGTTGCCGCAGGGCGCCCAGATCAACCAGGCCGCGCACCACGCCGGGGCTGACCCCGGCGGCTTCGGCCAGATCGGTTTGGCTCAGGCCCGGCCGTTCGGCGGCCATGGCCAGTACACGCTGGCGGGCGGCGGAAAGCCGCAGCGCCGGCGGCAATGGCGCCGCATCCAGCACGCTGCGGCTGGGTGGCGGGCCGATCAGCGCGTCAGGCATCGGCAGGCACATGCGCAGCACGGCGCCGGGCGGGTTCAGGGTATAACCTGCCATCCAATCGATAAAGCGCCGCAAGGCCGGTTGCAAAGCCGGCATTTCATCATGCACGGCCAGGATTGCCTTGGCCTGCTTGCCCGGCGCCAGCGGCTCGGCGGCGCCATCCCACACCACGCCCAGCAGGTCGCGGTTGCCCAGCGGCACACGCACCAATTGGCCCGGCACCGGCACAGGGCTGTCAGCCGGCGGCAGATAGCTGAGCGGCTGGCCCAGCGGCAGCGGCAACAGCACACGCAGCAGATTAGGGTGAGGCGCAGACATTGGGCGGACAGGACCGGTTTGATCGGATATTATTAACCAACGGCTTATACCATCCGGGCCGATGCAAGTGCCACCCAGGCGCCCACGGATTGGGGCGGCCTGGGCCAGAACGAGTTGAGAGGACCATGAAATTCTTTGTCGATACGGCGGATGTAGCCGAAATTGCCACTTTGAGCGAATCGGGATTGCTTGACGGTGTCACCACCAACCCCTCGCTGGTGGCCAAGACCGGCAAGGATTTCCTGACCACGATCAAGGAAATCTGCCGCCTGGTGCCGGGGCCGGTCTCGGCCGAGGTCACCGCCACCGATCATGCCACCATGATGGAAGAGGCACGCCGCCTGGCCGGCCTGGCTGCCAATGTCTGCATCAAGGTGCCGCTCACCCCGGATGGCCTGCGCACCTGCAAGGCTTTGTCGGATCAGGGCATCATGGTGAATGTCACGCTGTGCTTCTCGCCGGCGCAGGCGATCCTGGCCGCCAAGGCCGGCGCCAGCTTCATTTCGCCCTTTGTTGGCCGGCTGGATGATATCGGCCAGGATGGCATGGGCCTGATTGCCGATATTGTGCAGATTTACGGCAATTACACCGATTTCAAGACCGAAGTGCTGGTGGCCAGTGTGCGCCATCCGATCCATGTGGTGCAGGCCGCCAAGCTGGGCGCCGATATTTGCACCCTGCCGCCCAATGTGCTGAAGCAGCTTTACAAACACCCGCTGACCGACAAGGGCCTGGATACCTTCCTGGCCGATTGGAAGGCCAGCGGCCAGAGCATTCTGGGCAAGGCCTGATGTCGGCCCCGGATCGCCTGCCGGCTGCCGCCAATCTGGGCGCGGGTGAATTGGATGAAGCACGCGTCATTGCCTGGCTGAAGCAGCATCCCGATTTGCTGCTGCGGCACCCTGAGCTTTGCGCCGTGCTGTTGCCGCCGGAACGTGAACCGGTGGCGGATAATGTCACCGACCTGCAACGTATCATGGTGCAGCGGCTGCAAGGCCAGTTGGCGCGCGCCAACCAGGTGGGCGTGGCGCTGATTGATGCCGGCCGGCAGAATATGAGCATAACCGCCCGCGTGCATGAAGCGGTGCTGATGCTGATGGAAGCCGCCAGCTTTGAGCATCTGGTGCATATCGCCACCCAGGATTGGACCGACCTGCTGGACGTGGATGTGATCAGCCTGTGCGTCGAGGGCGATCCGCGCCAGATGCTGGGGCTGGCCTCAGGCAGCGTCTATGTGCTGCCGCCGGGCAGCATCGACGATCTGCTCGGTTTTGCCGTGCCCAGCCTGCTGCGTGCCGAAAGCGGCGTGGCGCCGGGCATCTACGGCCCGGCTGCCGATCTGGTGCAATCCGATGCGCTGGCGCGGCTGCATTTTGGCCCCGGCACACCGCCGGCTCTGCTGGCGCTCGGTTCGCGTGACAAGGGCAAGTTCGAACCGGAACATGGCACCGAATTGCTGAATTTCCTGGCCGGGGTGCTGGAACGGAGCATCCGCGCATGGCTCAACCTGCCACGGCAGTGAGCGACGGCGCAGCCCAGGCCGCGCCGGCCTTTTTTGTGCTGGCGGCCGAGGATGCCGCCCTGGCGGCACGCGGCTGGTATGACTGGCTGGCCAAGGAAAAGCGCTATTCGCGCCACACATTGCGCGCTTATGGCCAGGATATGGCGGCGTTTTTCGCTTTCCTGGCCGAGCATCTCGGCGGCCCGGCGAGCCTGGCCGATCTGGCGGCTTTGCGCCCGGCGGATTTCCGCGCGTTTTTGAATCGCCGCCGCCTGGATGGTCTGGAGGCCACCTCGCTGGCGCGCCAGCTCAGTTGTGTGCGCGGATTTTTCCGCCGCCTGCAACGCCAGGGTCATGCCGTGAATGCCGCCGCCAACCTGATCCGCACGCCGAAGCGCAAGCAGGCTTTGCCCAAGCCGCTGAGCCTTTCAGGCGCGCAGGCGGTGATTGGCGAAGCCGAGGCGGCGCGCGACGAGCCCTGGCTGCAAGCCCGCGATGCGGCAGTCTTGCTGCTGCTTTATGGCGCCGGCTTGCGCCTGGGCGAAGCGATCGGCCTGAATGGCCGCGACCAGCCGCGTGGCGACAGCCTCACCGTGACCGGCAAGGGCAACAAGCAGCGCCTGCTGCCGATCCTGCCGGTGGTGCGCCAGGCAGTGGCCGAGTATGTGCGGCTCTGCCCCTATGCCATCACGCCCGATGGGCCGCTGTTTTTTGGCGTGCGCGGCAAGCGGCTTGATCCGGCCATCATGCAGAAGGCGATGCGCGATGCGCGCCGCGCCCTGATGCTGCCCGAAACCGCCACGCCGCATGCCCTGCGCCACAGCTTCGCCACCCATCTGCTCGGCCAGGGCGGCGATCTGCGCACCATTCAGGAATTGCTTGGCCATGCTTCGCTATCCACCACCCAGCGTTATACCGATGTGGATGCCGAAGCGTTGCTAAAAGTCTATAAAAATGCGCATCCACGCGCTACGATGGGCTGATGCGAGCCATATCGATCCTGGCCGGGCTGATGCTCGGCATTGCCGCCCTGCCTGCCTTCGCGCAAGGCTCCCATGGTCTTTCCGCCTTTGGCGATCTGAAATACCCGCCCGGCTTTACGCATTTTGACTATGTTGATCCCAAGGCGCCGAAGGGCGGCGAATTGCGCCAGTGGCAGCTTGAGAGCTATGACAACCTAAACCCGCTGATCCTCAAGGGGGTGACGGCGCAAAGCCTTGGTCTGGTTTATCAGAGCCTGATGAGCCGCGCGGCGGATGAGCCGGATGCGATGTATGGCCAGATCGCCGAGAGTGTGGAACTGGGGCCGGAGCGCGCCTGGGCCGCCTTCACGATCAATGCCAAGGCGCGCTGGCATGATGGCAGCCCGATTACCGCCGAGGATGTGGTTTTCACTTTCGATTCCGTGCTGAAGGAAGGCCACCC
>DLGP01000002.1:0-5455 GCA_002482765.1 Alphaproteobacteria bacterium UBA7691 | reverse complement strand
CCGCGCCGGGTGGTGTTTCGTTTCAAGCCGAGCGAGAGCCGGCGCGACCTGCCGCTGATTGTGGCCGGGATGCCGATCCTGGCAAAAAAATGGTTCCAGGGCCGTGAATTCGCCCGCGCCACCAGCGAACCACCGCTGGCCAGCGGGCCGTATCGCATCGACCGTGTGGATGCCGGCCGCAGCCTGACATTCCGCCGCGTGGCGGATTGGTGGGCCGCCGACCTGCCGGTCAATCGCGGCCTCTATAATTTCGACAGCGTGCGCGACGATTATTATCGTGACCGCGATATCGCCGCCGAAGCCTTCTTTGCCGGCGAATATGATTTTCGCCTTGAGATCACCGCCCGGGTTTGGGCCACCAGCTATGATGGCAAGCCGGCAGTGCAGCAGGGCCGCATCAAGCGCGAGGTGCTGCCCGATGAAACGCCCTCCGGCGTGCAGGCGTTTTTCCTCAATACGCGCCGGCCGCATCTGGCCGATCCGCTGGTGCGTGAGGCGTTGAATTACGCCTTCGATTATGAGTGGATGAACAAGACGCTGTTCTACAGCCTGTATAAACGCACCCGCTCGATGTTCGAGAATTCACATCTTGCTGCCAGCGGTTTGCCGGGTGCCGCCGAACTGGCCTTGCTGGAGCCGCATCGCGCCGCCTTGCCGCCCCGGGTTTTCACTCAGGAATACCAGCCGCCGCAAAGTGACGGCAGCGGCGCCAACCGCGACAATCTGCGCAAGGCACAGGCTTTGCTGCGCCAGGCCGGCTACGATATCCGCGATGGCAAAGCGTATCTGAAGGGCAGCAACGAACCGCTCAGCATCGAATTCCTGCTGTTTGAGCCGAGCTTTCAGCGCATCCTCAATCCCTATATCGCCAGCCTGCAACGTATCGGCGTGCAGGCCACGATCCGCAGCGTCGATGTCTCGGCCTATGAAAACCGCATGCGCGCCTTCGATTACGATGTGATCATGCGCCGCTTCGCGCAGCCGCTCACCCCAGGCGTTGAGCAGCGCAATTACTGGGGCAGCCGCGCCGCTGATATCACCGGCAGCTTCAATTTCTCCGGTATCCGGAATCCGGCGGTGGATGCTTTGGTGGAGCGTATTGTCGGCGCCCGCAGCCGCGAGGAATCAGTCACTGCCGCGCGCGCCCTGGATCGCGCCCTGATGTGGGGCTATTATGTGATCCCGAACTGGTATAGTGGCACCTACAAGCTGGCCTATTGGGACCGCTTCGGCCGCCCGGCGAAAAAACCGGCCTATGATCTCGGCCTGCTCGAAACCTGGTGGATCGATCCGGCCAAGGACCGCGCCGTGGGCCTGCGGCGCTGAAGCAGCAGCGTCTACCAAGGCCGGCAGACATGGCTGCGGAAGGGTGCGAGGATGCGGTCTATCCAGCAATCAAAGCCGCGGCCCATGATGCAGGCGGGTAGTTCATCATCCCAATGGTGGTTGGAAAGGCTGCTATCGGCGACGATAACCATTTCGCGGCTTTGCCCATAGAAATAGCCGAACTCGTGGCGAAATGCCGCTCCGCTGCGTTGCCCGACCAGGATATGGGTGAAGGGGGCATAAGGGGCATCAAAACCAAGGAAGATGGTGCGTGCCGCTGGCAGGCTGCCTTGCCATAAGGCGATTTCTCTACCTTGGCTGTCAGCTAGAGAAAGAGTGAGCTTTTCGAGCGGAGAGCTGCCGGCATTCACCAGGATCACCCGCTGCGACAGGCATTCCGGTAGAATCATATAAATACCCGCAACTGCGGCCATTGCCTTAAGTAGTTTTCCCAAGAAGGCTGCTTTATTCATTGTGGTGATTTTTTTTGCGATAAAGTATAGGGTTTTAGACGAAGGCGCCCTTCCTGAATTGCTTGCCGTACTACGTCCCTGGTCGAGCGTTTCTTGTTTGCCTCATCAGAGGCTAATTGCCGCCCAATATAATTGTTATACAAATCCATCATCCGTTCTGGCCCATTATTTGGGTGGCTAATTTCATGGGCGTCGCCAAAAGCTTTTGCTACCTCAGGTCCAAAGTTTTTTGTCATTTCGAAAGATATGTAGGCGTGACGAAACGCATCCGCTTCGTCATCTTTGGCTATTGCAGAGCCATACTCTTCTTTTGTTATAGAGTGGGCCCTCGGCGTCAGAATCTGGGGTGCGATAGTCGCATACGCTGGATGTTTAATGCCGACTTGATACTTGCCCGCTCCATTCGGATCGAAATCCAAAATATCGTATAATTCCTCCGGCGTGATGTCATCGCGGTCGGGTGGGGGGAGGTGCTTGCGCTGCTTGTGTTTCGTGGTCGATGGGGTGGGCGCGTCAGCTTGACCGGGCCGGCTGCGATAATAGTCACTTACCGGGATGCCGCTGCGCTTGTGTGCATCCACATGCACCGGGCCATTGCTGGTCTCGTCGGTTGCCGCATCGTGTGCCTGCCCGGGCGTGGGATAAAGGCGGCGGAAACCACTGGTGATCATGGCCTGGAAGGCCGGATCGGCATGGCGGGGATGCCAGTAGCGCTTGTCCCGCATCAGGAATTTCAGCTTGGCTTCGCTGAGATGGTCAGCGGCGGTGTGGTTGTCGGTCATGATGCATTCCAGTTGTTTCTGGTTTCCCGCCTCGCCCATAAAGATATGGAACATAAATCGAACAATCAAGCAGAATTGTACGTCCCGGCATTGAACCCAATGCTTTGCGGCCACAGCTCGGTTATGCTGCTATCGGTAGTGTCTGACGCCGTGTCAAAAAACCAGCGCCCGAGGCCCATGCTCGCTTATATCGCCCGTCGCCTAGCCCTGATCCTGCCCACGCTGCTGGGCATCATGGTGATCAATTTTGTGGTGGTGCAGTTTGCGCCGGGCGGGCCGGTGGAGCAGGTGATCGCCCAGGTCACCGGCACGGCGGTGGATGCCACCGCCCGGCTTTCCGGCACGGCCGGCGGCGGTGAGTTGAGCGGCGGCAGCCCAACACCCGGCGTGCTCGGCGCCAGCGGCGATGCCGGTGCCAAATATCGCGGCGCCCAGGGCCTCGATCCGGCTTTCATCAAAAAGATCGAGCAGCAATTCGGCTTCGACAAGCCGGCGCATGAGCGGTTCTTCCTGATGCTGGGCAATTTCGCCCGGCTGGATTTTGGCGAAAGTTATTTCCGCTCGCGGCCGGTGATCGACCTGATTGTCGAGAAACTGCCGGTTTCGATTTCGCTCGGCCTGTGGACCAGCCTGCTGGTCTATTTCATCTCGATTCCGCTGGGCATTGCCAAGGCGGTGCGCGATGGCAGCCGCTTCGATATCTGGACCTCGGCGGTGATCGTGGTGGGCTATGCCATTCCCGGTTTCCTGTTTGCCGTGTTGCTGGTGGTGTTGTTTGCCGGCGGCAGCTTTCTGCAATGGTTCCCGTTGCGCGGGCTGACTTCCGACAATTGGGCCGATCTCAGCCTGCTGGGCAAGGTGCTGGATTATTTCTGGCATCTGGTGCTGCCGGTCACCGCCATGGTGGTGGGCGGCTTTGCCAGCCTCACCATGCTGACCAAAAATTCCTTCATGGAAGAGATCAACAAACATTATGTGCAGACCGCGCGTGCCAAGGGCCTGTCGGAAAACCAGGTGCTGTATGGCCATGTGTTCCGCAATGCCATGTTGATTGTGATTGCCGGTTTCCCGGCTGCCTTCATTGGTATCCTGTTCACATCATCCATGCTGATCGAGGTGATCTTCTCGCTCGATGGCCTGGGGCTGCTCGGCTTTGAGGCGGCTCTGAAGCGCGATTATCCGATCATGTTCGGCTCACTGTTCATCTTCACTTTGCTCGGCCTGGTGGTCGGGCTGATTTCTGACCTGATGTATGTCTGGGTTGATCCGCGCATCGATTTTGAGAGCCGCGAAGCCTGATGCCGCTTTCACCAATCAATCAGCGCCGCTGGCGCAATTTCTGCAACAACCGGCGCGGCTATTGGTCGCTGTGGATTTTCCTGGCGCTGTTCACACTCAGCCTGTTTGCCGAAGTGATCGCCAATGACCGGCCGCT
The DNA here is from genome assembly GCA_002482765.1 of Alphaproteobacteria bacterium UBA7691. Taxonomy (GTDB): domain Bacteria; phylum Pseudomonadota; class Alphaproteobacteria; order Ferrovibrionales; family Ferrovibrionaceae; genus Ferrovibrio. The sequence continues at coordinate 1,439 of DLGP01000002.1, read as the reverse complement.
GCTGGTGCGCCATGAAGGCAAGTTCTACACGCCTTTCCTGGTCGCCTATCCGGAAACCACCTTTGGTGGCGATTTTGAAACCGAAACCAAATACCGCGATCCCTTTGTGGCCGATCTGATCGCCGAAAAGGGCGGCTGGATGCTGTGGCCGCCGATCCGCTATTCCTATGCCACCATCAACCTGGATTTGCCGGTGCCGGCCCCGGCGCCGCCGAGTGCCGATAACTGGCTCGGCACCGACGACCAGGGGCGCGATGTGGTGGCGCGGCTGATCTACGGCTTCCGCATCTCGGTGCTGTTCGGCCTGATTCTCACCCTGGCTTCCTCGGTGATCGGCGTGGTGGCCGGCGCGGTGCAGGGCTATTTCGGCGGCCTGACCGACCTGCTGTTCCAGCGCTTCATCGAAATCTGGTCAGGCCTGCCGACGCTTTACCTGCTCATCATCCTGGCTTCCGTGGTGCAGCCGAATTTCTGGTGGCTGCTTGGCATCATGCTGCTGTTTTCCTGGATGGCGCTGGTGGGGGTGGTGCGCGCCGAATTCCTGCGTGCGCGCAATTTTGACTATGTACGCGCCGCCCGCGCGCTGGGTGTGGGCGATATCGAGATCATGTTCCGCCATCTGCTGCCCAATGCCATGGTGGCAACGCTCACCATGCTGCCCTTTGTGCTTAATGGCTCGATCACCACGCTGACCGCGCTGGATTTTCTCGGCTTCGGCCTGCCGCCCGGCTCGCCTTCGCTGGGTGAATTGCTCAGCCAGGGTAAAAACAATATCCAGGCGCCCTGGCTCGGCCTTACCGCCTTTGCCGTGCTGGCGCTGATGCTGAGCCTGCTGATCTTCATCGGCGAGGCGGTGCGCGATGCCTTCGATCCGCGGAAGATATTCAAATGAGCGATTTGCTGCTCTCGGTGCGCGATCTCGCCGTTGACTTCGAAGTTGGCGGTAAACATATCCCGGCTTTGCGCGAAGCCAGCTTTGAGCTGCATCGCGGCGAAACCCTGGCTTTGGTGGGCGAAAGCGGCTCGGGCAAGTCGATCACCGCGCTGAGTGTGCTGCAATTGCTGCCCTATCCCATCGCCAGCCACCCCACAGGCTCGATCCGCTTTCAGGGCCAGGAACTGGTGGGTGCGGCCGAGCCGGTGCTGCGCCAGGTGCGCGGCAACCGCATCGCCATGGTGTTTCAGGAGCCGATGACCTCGCTCAATCCGCTGCACAGCATCGAGCGGCAGATCAACGAAGTGCTGTTTCTGCATAAAGGGCTGCGGCCGGCGGCGGCGCGGGCACGCACGCTGGAATTACTGCGCCTGGTGGGCCTGCCCAATGCCGAACAGCGGCTGGATGCCTATCCGCACCAGCTTTCCGGCGGCCAGCGCCAGCGTGTGATGATTGCCATGGCCTTGGCCAATGAACCCGACCTGCTGATCGCCGACGAGCCGAC
>DLGP01000006.1:2947-4707 GCA_002482765.1 Alphaproteobacteria bacterium UBA7691 | reverse complement strand
AAACAGCCGGATCAGCGGCTCGGGCAATGGCGCGCCACCGCAGCCCCAGGCGCGCACGGCGCTGAAATTTGTGCCGGCAAAAGCCGGATGCAGGCTGATCGCCTGATAGATCGCCGGCACGCCGAAAAACAGGCTGCACCGGCCGGCCTGGATCAGCCGCATGCAGGCATCCACGTCAAACTTGCGCAGCACCTGCACACAGCCGCCGGCTATCAGCATCGGCAGCGTGTAGAGGTTGATCCCGGCGGTGTGAAACAGCGGCAGGAAATTGATCGTGCTGTCCTGCCCGGTCATGTCGATGGCCTGGCAGACATTGACGTAATTGGCATAGGCCATGCCGATGGTCTGCATCACCGCCTTGGGCTTGCCGGTGGTGCCGGATGTGTAGAGCAGATACCAGACCCGATCCGTCGGCCAGCGCTGGTCAAACATGCCCGGCGCGGTGCGCGCCAGCAGCGTTTCATATTCGGCCAGCGACAGCAGCTTTGCGGCGCCGAGTTCGGCGGCCAGCGCGGCATGCTCGGCATCATGCAGCAGCAGGCTGGCGCCACTATCGGCCAGGATCGGGCGCAGTTCCGGCGCCGGCTGGCGCCAGTTCAGCGGCACCAGGATCACCCCGGCCTTGGCGCAGCCGAGCAGCATTTCAAAAAATACCGGCGTATTGAGGCACAGGATGGCGATGCGGTCGCCGGGCGCGATGCCAAGCCCGGGCAGGGCGGCGGCAAAGCGGCTGGCGCGATCATTAAGCGCGGCATAGCTGGTTTCGTGGCCGGTTTCCACATCCACGAAGGCGATGCGCTCGGGCGTCAGTTCGGCTCGCTTGACGGCCAGGTCGGGCACATATTGCATCCGGTTTGCTCCCGTCACGCCGACTTGGCGAGGAAACGCGCCATGCCGGCCTGCGTCGCCTCGCTGTCGATCTGTTCGATGAAACTCTGCCGCTCGGCTTCCAGCGCGGCAGCCATGGCGGCGCGGCGCTGTGGCGGCAGCAATTGCCGCTTGGTGCAGGCCACGGCATTGGCCTGTTTGCTGCGCAGGACATTCAGCCAAGCCTCAAGCGTGCCGTCGAGATCGGAGGTCACCGCCTGCACCAGCCCCAGGCGCAGCATCTCCTCGGCGGCAACACGGCGGTTCAGCAACTGGATTTCGCGTGCTGCGGCTTCACCGATGCGGCCGGGCAACAGCGCGCACCAGCCGCCATCAGGGCTGAAACCAACATCAACATAATAAGGTTGCAGGAATACCTGCGGCGCGGCAACCACCAGATCGCAGGCCAGCAGCAGGCCGAGCGCACCGCCGGTGACCGGGCCTTGCAGGCGGCCGAGCAGCGGGCAGGGCAGATCATACAGCGCCAGGATGGCCCGGTTGAGATCGCCCACCAGCGTTTCGGCATAAGCGCGGCGCTTGCCCTGTGCAACGGCGTGGAAACCAAACACATCGCCGCCGGTGCTGAAGCTGCGGCCCTCGGCCTGCAACACCACGGCGGCAAGGCCGGGCTGTACCGCCACGGCATCAATCTGGCGCAGCAGATCGGTCAGCAGCGCCGGCACCAGACTGTTATGGCGATCCGGCCGCGCCAGGGTGAGGCGCACCACGCCGCCAGCCTGGTCGAGCCGGACCAGGCTCATTTGAACAGGCCGTGTGCAATCATGTCCATGGCGGTATCCACCACAGCATCCAGCGGGGCCTTGGGTTCCCACAGGCCATAACGCTGGCCGAGAAATACGGCGATGCCCATCAGCATCCAGGCGCGCACCTCG
>DLGP01000006.1:1156-2909 GCA_002482765.1 Alphaproteobacteria bacterium UBA7691 | reverse complement strand
TATGGCCATCCGCCTTGCCTGGGCGCAATTCGCCGCGTTGTTCGGCCGCAGCCAGGGCGGCGCGATAGCCTTTGGCGAATTCGGTATAATAGCTGCGGTAGATGGTGGCATCGACGAATTGCGATTCCTCCACCACGCGATAAAGATCGGGGTCCTTGCGCACAAATTCGATGAAGGCGCGCAGGCCAAGCCGTTCGGCATCATGCCGGGTTTTGGCCGTGGCCGTGGCTTCGGTAAGATGCTGGCGCAACTGGCGGCCCATATGCAGCACCAGTTCATGCATCACATCTTCCTTGCTGCGGAAGTAGATGTAGAAGGTGCCCTGACCCACGCCGGCCTCGGCAGTGATCGTGCTGACGGATGCGTCGCCAAAGCCCTTGCGACCGATATCGCGCTTGGCGGCATCCAGTATCTTGCGCCTGGTGATCTCGCCGCGCCCGGTCTTGGGCGCCGGCAGAGACCGCTTCCCCCCGGGTTTCTTCATTGTCGCCATCATGTGAAACATGAATCGAATGTCAGGTAAGAAGTCGCGCCTTGCGCGCCGCTTGTCAAGCCGCCTGTAACTGAAATGCCTTGTTGACCGAAGCCGCGCCCGGGTCTATGAATAGGCGAAACATGAATCAAGTGTCATGTTTGGGAGGGAACCAGTCTGGCCCAAGGTTGGCCATGGCTCGCGCCGCTCCCGCATGGCAGGTGATGGCACTTCAAGAACCGATCAAGTCGCGTTCAAACCAAGGGAGAGGGAACATGCAACGCATGATGAAGGCCGCCGGTCTCGCGGTGGCACTGGCCGGGATCAGCACGGCGCCGGCCATGGCGCAGGAACTCAAGATTGCGCTGATTGCCAGCAAGACCGGGCCGCTGGAAGCCTATGCCAAGCAGACNNACCGAGGCCGGCTTCATGCTCGGCCTGGAATACCTGACCAAAGGCACCATGACCTGGCAGGGCAAGAAGATCAAAGTGATCGTCAAGGATGACCAGTTCAAGCCGGATCAGGCCAAGGCGCTGCTGGAACAGGCCTATGCCGACGACAAGGTGGATATTGCCGTGGGCACCACCGGTTCGGGCGGCGCGCTGGCGATGCTGCCGATCGCGGCGGAATACAAGAAGGTGCTGGTGGTGGAGCCGGCGGTGGCCGATGCGATCACCGGCGCCAACTGGAACCGCTATATTTTCCGCACGTCGCGCAATTCGATGCAGGATGCCTATGCCGGCGCCGCCGCGCTGCCCGCCACCGGCGAGGTGAATGTGGGCATGCTGGCGCAGGATTACGCCTTCGGCCGCGATGGCGTGAAGGCGGTGAAGGACGCCCTGGCGCAGATTCGCCCGAATGTGAAGGTGGTGTTCGAGGAATACGCGCCGCAGCAGACCACGGATTTCACCGCTTCGGCGCAGCGCTTGTTTGATGCGCTGAAGGACAAGCCGGGCAAGAAGATCATCAGCATCATCTGGGCCGGCCCGCATCCGCTGCCGAAGATCGCCGATCTGAAGCCGGAGCGTTTCGGCATTGAGATCGCGCCGGGCGGCAACATCCTGCCGGTGATGAAGCTGTACAAGCCCTATCCGGGCATGGAAGGCGCCGTTTATTACTACTACGACTTCCCGAAGAACCCGATGAACGATTGGCTGGTGGCTGAACACACCAAGCGTTTCAACAGCCCGCCGGATTTCTTCACTGCGGGTGGCGTGGCAGCGGCTTCCGCCGTGCTCACCGCCGTGCAGCGTGCCGGCGGCACCAACACCGAGAAGCTG
>DLGP01000006.1:867-1110 GCA_002482765.1 Alphaproteobacteria bacterium UBA7691 | reverse complement strand
CACCAGGCGATGCAGCCGATGTATCATTTCCGCGTCAAGAAGGACGGCAAGAACGACAACGATCTGCTGGAGCTGGTGCAGACCATCTCTGAATCGCAGATGCCGCTGCCGATCCGCAACAAGCGCTGAGCCGATCAAACAGTCCGGGGCGGCGGCCAGCCTGCCGCCCCGGCTTTTCCCGGATATGCCATGACCTCGGCTCCCTCGCTTGAAACCCGCGACCTGACCATCCGTTTCGGCGGC
>DLGP01000006.1:461-794 GCA_002482765.1 Alphaproteobacteria bacterium UBA7691 | reverse complement strand
GACCACTTATTTCAACCTGATCTCCGGTCAGCTCAAGGCCAGTGCCGGGCAGGTATTGCTCGCCGGCCATGACATCACCGGCCTGCCGGCCTCGTCGCGCACCAAGCGCGGCCTGGGCCGTGCCTTTCAGTTGACCAACCTGTTTCCCAATCTGAGCGTGATGGAGAATGTGCGCCTGGGCGTGCAATCGCGCGCCGGTGCCGGCCTGCAATTGCTGCAACTCTGGAGCCATCGCCGCGACCTGATCGAACAGGCCGATGCCATCCTCGCCAGTGTGAACATGCTGGATAAGCGCGACGCCATGGTTGGCGCGCTGCCGCATGGCGACCAGCG
>DLGP01000006.1:0-394 GCA_002482765.1 Alphaproteobacteria bacterium UBA7691 | reverse complement strand
GACGAGCCGACCGCCGGCATGAGCGTGGATGAAGTGCCCACCGTGCTGGACCTGATCCGCGCCGTGAAGGCGCGCGGCAACAAGACCATCCTGCTGGTGGAGCATAAGATGGATGTGGTGCGCAGTCTGGCTGATCGTATCATCGTGCTGCATAACGGCAGCCTGGTGGCCGATGGCGAGCCGGCCGAAGTGATCGCCTCGCCGGTGGTGCAGGAAGCCTATCTGGGCATCATGCCGGAGAAGACCGATGGCTGAGGCGCCGGCAATGCAAACCCCGATGCTGGAACTGCGCGGCGTGCATACCCATATCGCGCAATATCATATCCTGCATGGCGTGGATTTTGCCGTGCCGAAGGGCCAACTCACCATGCTGCTGGGGCGCAACGGCGCCGGC
>DLGP01000020.1:16533-48674 GCA_002482765.1 Alphaproteobacteria bacterium UBA7691 | reverse complement strand
GCTGGATATGGGCGAGCCGGTGCGGATTCAGGATCTGGCCCGCCAGATGATCCGCCTGGCCGGCTTGCGCCCGGAGGCGGATATCAAGATCGCCTTCACCGGGCTCAGGCCGGGTGAGAAACTCTATGAGGAAGTGCTGCATCAGGCTGAAACCCTGGTGCCGACCAACCAGCAGGGCATCCTGCTGGCGGCGCCGCGGGTGATCGATGCGGCGGAACTGGAACGCGCCCTGGAACAACTGGCCCAGGCGGCGCGGCAACGGGATACGGCGCGGGTGCTTGAGTTGCTGAAAGCCCTGGTGCCGGAATTCCAGCACGCGCCCAACGGCCAAGGCAAATAATTACATCCTTGCGCCGCCGCGCCAGATGTAATGGCCATCGCGATAGCCATCAAAATATTTCGGCACATCGGGATGGTTCACCGGGCCGCCCTCGCCATCCGGTAGCAGGTTCTGTTCCGAAACATAGGCCTGATAGCTGGTCTGGGCATTTTCGGCCAGCAGGTGGTAAAACGGCTGGTCCTTGCGCGGCCGCATATCGGCCGGAATCGCCAGCCACCATTCCTCGGTGTTGTTGAACACCGGGTCGACATCAAAAATCACACCCCGGAACGGGAAGAGGCGATGCTTCACCACATCGCCAATTGAAAACTTTGCTTCCCTGCTCTGAGGCATATGCCGTGCCGACCCGTCATTGTTACAAATCCAGTTTAATAGGTAGCACGTCCGCCGCTCAAGTCGAACACCGCGCCGGTGGTAAAGGAATTCTCGGCGGAGAGCAGCCAGGCGGTCATGGCGGCGATTTCATCCACCAGCACAAAGCGGCCGCGCGGGATTTTTGACAGCATATAGTCGATATGCTGCTGCGACATCTGGTCAAAAATCCGGGTGCGTGCAGCGGCCGGGGTAATGCAATTCACGGCGATATCATGGCCGGCCAGTTCCTTGCCCAGCGATTTGGTCAGCGCCACCACGCCGGCCTTGGCCGCGCTATAGGCGGCGGCATTCGGATTGCCTTCCTTGCCGGCGATGGAGGCCACATTGACAATGCGGCCATATTTGCCGGCCAGCAGATGCGGCACCACGGCGCGGCAGCAATGGAACACGCCGTTGAGATCAAGGTCGATCACGGCCTTCCAGGCATCCAGCGGATAATCCTGCACCGTGGCATTGGGGCCGGAAATGCCGGCATTGTTGGCCAGCAATTCAATGCCGCCAAGCCGGGCGGCGGTTTCGCTGGTGGCGGCTGCCACGGCGGCGTAATCGGTCACATCCACCGCCAGCGCGATGCTGCCCTGGCCCAGGGCGGCGGCGGTTTCATTGGCCAGGTCCGCATCGCGGTCCCACAATGCCACCTGGGCGCCGGAAGCCAGCAGCCGTTCGGCCACGGCGCGGCCGATACCCTGGGCGCCACCGGTTACGATGGCGCGACGGCCTTTGAGGTCGATCTGATTCATTGGGCGTTCCCCGTTCTTGTCCAGACTTACTCATATATCAGATATGAATCCGGCTGCCAGCAGCCGGTTCGGCTTTTTGGCAGTGCTGCGCGTCTGGTCGGCTGTGGGAAAATTTAGGTCACGACCGCGTGTGATGCAGTGCTATCAGGTTTAAATTTGTCGAAGCGTCGAAAGAAGCGGCATTACTGAGGTTTTGGCACTTCGTGCCTTGATCAGACACAAAATCAGCGCGGCTGAAATATCGCGGCGCTCAAATCCATCACCCTCTCCATCGTCATGCCCGGGCTTGACCCGGGCATCCAATTTTCTCTGGAATTCAGCCATATTTTTGCAAAACGGGATGCCCGCTTTCGCGGGCATGACGACTTTGCATCGGATTAAACCTGACAGGCCTGCGCGTGATGCGGGCAATCGTTATTGCCGCGCGCTACTGTCTCGCTGGCGTTCCATCTCGGCATGGCCTTCCAGCGACTGGATCACCTGTTCGCAATCCACATTGGCATTGTAGATGGCCTGGCGGTTGAACTTGGTCATGGTTTTGAGTGCCTCGTTGAGGCAATCGCGGCGATCCGGAATGGTGGTGGGCAGGCCGGGGGTGAAATGAATCTCGGCACGCTGCGAACGCTCGTAGCTGGCCAGCGCGTTGATGCCGATCAGGCCAGCCGCCGCCAGTCCGGCCAAAGTGGCCAGGCCAAATAAACCTGCGCGTTGTAATTCAGTTAGTGCCACGATTCGTCCTTGTCTTGCCCAGCGGTGTTAACCTATTCCGCTGCATTGCGGCAAGTTAATAAATTACAATGCAGCGTAGAATTGTGTCGGATGCTTGGCAATGCGCCGCCCACACAGCATGATGCTGCCATGCCGGCGGCCAGTATTCTGATCGTGAATTACAATGCCGGGCCGCATCTGGCCCGCTGCGTGGCGGCTTTGCTGGCGCAGGATTACGCCGATTTCGAGGTTTTTCTGCTCGATAATGGCTCGGCCGACGGGTCTTTTGATCTGGCGCGTGCGGCGGCGGGTGAGGATGCCCGGTTCCATTTTGAAGCGGCCGGGGCCAATCTCGGCTTTGCGGTTGGCAATAATCGCCTGGCGGCGCGGGCAAGCGCCGATTGGCTGGCTTTGCTCAACCCGGATGCGTTTCCGGCCCCGGATTGGCTCAGTTGCCTGCTTACGGCAACGGCAACGCATCCAGAAGTAGCGCTTTTTGGCTCGCTCCAGCTTGATGCCGGCGATGCCGCGCGACTGGATGGTGCCGGCGACCGTTACCTGTTTGCCGGCCTGCCCTGGCGCGGTGGCTATGGCTGGCCGGCTGCCACGGCGCTGGCTGAAGGTGTGGTCTTTTCACCCTGTGCCGCCGCGTCGCTGGTGCGCCGCGATGCCTTCCAGGCGGTTGGCGGCTTTGACGAGCGCTTCTTCTGCTATGTCGAGGATGTTGATCTCGGTTTCCGCCTGCGCCTGGCCGGGCATCAGGCGCGGCAGATCGTGGCGGCGCGGGTGCAGCATGTCGGCGGCGCCTCTTCCGCTGCTGCCGGCTCGGCCTTCGCGCGGTATCACGGCATGCGCAATGTGGTGTGGTGCTTTGTCAAAAACATGCCGGGCGCGCTTTTCTGGCCGTTATTGCCTTTACATCTGGGCGTACTGCTGCTGCTGTGGCTGCGTGCCATTCCGCGCGGCATGGCTGGCGTGGTGGGGCGGGCCTTGCGCGATGCGCTGCTGGGGTTGGGGCCGATCTGGGCCAGCCGGCAGGTGATCCAGGCCGGGCGCCGCGCGCCGCTCGGCAGCATCATCGGCGCGCTGACCTGGAATCCGCTGGACTATGCCCGCCGTGCGCCGGCTAACCGGCTTTCGAAATAGTCTGCCGCGCATTGCGGCTGAGCAGGCAGGTGGCGGCGGCGCAGCAGGCAAAACCCAGCATGGTGAATTCCATCGGCAGGTGATCCGGCCGGATATCCTGCCAATGGCCCACAATCTGGGTGGCCACCGCGCCCATCGCCATTTGCAGCGCGCCCACCATGCCGGCCGCCGTGCCGGCCAGGCGCGGATTGACCGAGATGGCGCCGGCTATGCCATTGGGCAGCGTTATGCCATTGGAAATCGCCACCACCGCCATGGGCAGGAACAGCGCCGGCGGGCTGGTATAGCCGAGCAGGCCGCAAGTGGTGATCAGGCCGGAGCCAAAAACGGCAATGATGGCGCCGGCGGCGATCATACGATCGGTGCCAAAGCGCCGCGCCAGCCGCCCGGTGCAGAAATTCCCCACCATATAGCCCACTGATACCAGGATGAACCACAGGCCATAGGTGGAGGGCGGCAGCTTCTGCACCGAGATGACCACAAAGGGCGCGCCGGTGATGAAGGCAAAGAACATGCCCGAGGTGAAGGTGGTTTGCAGCGCATAACCACGAAAGCCCGGATGGCAGAGCAAGCTCCATTGGTCGCGGCAATAGGCCGCCAGACCACCCATAATGCTGCCGCCGGTCTCGGCCTTGTGCAACAAGGTTTCCGGCAGCCGCAGCAACGACCAGGTGGCCACCGCCAGGCCAAACAGCATGCACAGCGCAAAGCTGGCGCGCCAGCTCCACCAGGCATCGAGAAAGCCGCCGATGGCTGGGGCAAACATCGGCGCCAGGCTCATCGCCATGGTGATATAGCCGATCATCGCCGCCGATTCCGAACGGTCATAGATATCGCGCACAATGGCGCGCGCCATCACCAGGCCGGCGCAGCCGCCAATCGCCTGCAACAGCCGGCCGGCGATCAGCACTTCGATGCTCCAGGCCAGCGTGCAAAGCAGGCTGCCCAGCACAAAGATAGCCAGGCCCGAGAGCAAAGCGGGGCGGCGCCCGGTGCGATCCGAGATCGGGCCATAGGCCAGCTGCGCCAGGCCGAGGCCCACCAGGTAGAGTGTCAGGGTAAGCTGGATGGTGCCGTAATCGGTGTTGAACACCAGCTGCATGCCCGGCATCGAGGCGATGAAGATGTTCAGCGCTGTCGGCCCGATGGCCGTCATGGCGATCAGGATGGCAAGCGAAGGCCGATTTGTTGTGCTGGGGGCGGACATGAAAAACTCGAACGGGGGAGCGGCAGCATAGCCCACTCCCCCGCAAGGTCAATTCGCAGGCCGGATCAGCGGCCGATGAAGTTCGGCTTGCGCTTCTCGAAGAAGGCCATCACGGCTTCATGCTGGTCATGCGTATGCTGCACCTGCGCCTGCATGCCGGCGGCCATTTCCAAAGCCGCGCTGAGCGACATGCTGTAGCCTTCGCGGATCAGCTTTTTGCACAAGCGTAGCGAGTGCGGCGGCTGGGCGGCAATGCGCCGCGCCATCTTCATGGCTTCATCCATCAGGCTTTCGGCCGGCACCACATAGGAGGTCAGGCCCCATTCCAGCGCCTGCTTGGCTTTCACGAAGTCGCCGGTATAGGTCATCTCCAGCGCCCGCGACAGGCCGACGATGCGCGGCAGGAACCAGCCGCCGCCATCACCCGATACCAGACCGACGCGCAGGAAACTTTCGGCGAATTCGGCATCCTCGGCGGCGAAGCGGATATCGCACATCAGGCTGAGATCGCAGCCGGCGCCCACGGCATAGCCATTCACCGCCGCGATGGTGGGCACTTCGATCTTGTAGAAGGCTTCCGGAATGCGCTGGATGCCATGCTGATAGCCACGCCGGATTTCCGCCGGGTTGCCGCCGAACAGCCCGGTGCGGTCGCGCATTTCCTTCACATTGCCGCCCGAGGAAAATGACTTGCCGGCGCCGGTGACAACAACGCAGCTTACGCTCATATCCTTGTTCACACGATCACAGGCGGCGGTCAGCGCCTCGATGATCGAATCCGAAATCGCATTGCGCGTTTCCGGCTCGTTTAATGTCAGGGTGACAACGCCGCCTTCCTGGGCATAGATCACCGCTTCCTTCTCACTCATCCCTTCCTCCTTTTGTTGTCTGGGGATTTTTTGCCCGTCGGTTTGTCCTCACCGAGTGCGGGTTCGATATAGCGCGCCACGGCATCGCGCATGATGGCGACAATGCGGGCTTCGTTGCGTTCCAGATGATCGGTCCAGCCCGAGACGCAGACGGTGAGCGCCCGGTCGCGGCGGTCAATGCCGGGCGGCAAGGGCATGGCGATGGCGCCGGCGCCCGGTGTCACCAAACCTCGCGAAAAGAAATAACCCTGCTGCCGCACGGTCTCGATATGCGCCAGGGTCTGGCGCGGCTCCACCCGCTTCTGCTCGGGCTGCGCCTCGGCATTGGTGCGCCGCACCAGATTACGCACCGCGTCGGGGTCTTCATCGCGCAGCAGGGTGAAGCCGGATGCCGACCAGACCAGCAGGCGGCGCGAACCGATTGGCACATGCAGCCGCATGGTGCTGGTGGCTTGCAGCACGCGGATATATTGCGAATAGATGCCGTTGCGGGTGGCGACAAACACACATTCGCCCGTGCTGCGATTGAGTTCTTCCATCATGCGGATCAGGCCGCCATCGCGCACCGGGCCGGCGCCGAGCCAGGCGCCCAGCAGGGTGACACGTGGGCTGGGCAGATAGGTGCGGCTTTCGCCGTCGTAATCCAGATAGCCAAGCTGCACCAGGCTTTTCAGCAGCACCGAGGTGGAGGATTGCGGATAATCCAGCCGCTCGGCGATTTCGCCCACCCGCGCCTCGCGCTGCAATTCGTCGAAGAATTCCAGGATCTCCAGCACGCGGCCGGCGGATTTCACCACCGCCGGCGTGCGCGGCGCGGCATCAATGATACTGCCGGCACTATGCGCGGGGGCGCCGCGCCGATGCGCCGGGGCTGTGAGCGGCGCGGGCGCGGGTGCCGGCGCAGGCGGCAGGCCGCGCGCTGGTGCGGGCTTGGCGCCTGGGCTCCGCGTGGCGGGCTTGGTTTTTTTGCTTGGCATGGGTTGTGAGACGATACCGGGGCTGACGCGACAGTTTGCATCCTAACAGATTGGCGCCGAAAGTGCATCATGTATGTGATATATTCAATCCCATCCGTAAATATCGTTGCCAGCCGCGCAAACTCGTCCGATGCTTCGCCACCAAAGGAAACGTCATGGGCCGGACAATAAATTTTGCCGGCAGCGAGCAGGGAACGGCCATCGGGCTGCGCTCCCGCATTGATTTTGCATTCACGTGTTGTGATGCCTGAACGGGAGGATGAGGAGCATGCTTAAGCATTTCACCGGCGCGGTCTGCGCCGCTTTGCTGGTTGTTGCCGGCCAGGGCGTATTGCATGGCGCTGCGGCGCAAACCAACTGGACTGCCTATACCTACACGCCGGCCATGACCATTGCGCCGGCCCGCGGCATGGCGCGCATCGCCGAGGCGATGGAGAAGGAAACCAATGGCGCGCTGAAGATCAACCTGCATATCGGCGGCGGCCTGCCGATTGGTGCCACCGATATTTCCAATGCGCTGTCCGACAATGTGGTGCAGCTTGGCGATGATGGCTTCTTCCAGGGCAACCTGCCGGTCACCGGCATTCTGCGTCTGCCGATGCTGATCGTGACGCCGGAGGAATTCGACAAGGCCAAGGAGATCATGCGGCCGTATTTTGAGAAGGCCTATGACAAGCGCGGCGTGATGCTGCTGGGGCATTATTATTATCCGTTGCAGGTGGCCTGGTCGCGTAAGCCGCTGACCTCGTTCAAGGACCTGAATGGCCTCAAGCTGCGCGTCACCAGCCCGGAACAGGCTGAATTCATGAAGCGGCTGGGCGGCTCCGGCGTCACCATCGGCTCGTCGGATGTGCCCTCCGCGCTGGATCGTGGCGTGGTGGATGGTGTGTTCACCGCTTCCTCGGGCGGCGGCAAGGTGTGGAAGGATCTGCTGAAATACAATTACCGCCTCGGCCCGAATTTCTTCGATGGCGTGATTGCAGTGAACAAGGATGCCTTCAACAAGCTGCCCGCCGCCACGCAGGCCAAGCTGAAGCAGGTGGTGGCGGAAACCGCGCCCTGGATCACCAATACATTGCGCGACGAAGAGAACGAAACCACCGCGCAGCTTGCCCAGGGCGGCATCATCGTCACCCCGGCCAAGGCCGAGGACGTGGCACCGGCTGCCAAGCTGCTGGCGCCTTATTGGGACCAGTGGGCGAAGCAGAAGGGCGCCGAGGCGACCGAGGCGCTGGCCAAGGTGCGCGCCGCGCTCGGCCGCTGATCCGATGCACGATCCTGCCGACAAGGCCGATCGGGAGGGTGCCGCCGGGCACCCTCCGCTTGGCGAAACCATGCTGGAGCGCGGCAGCAGCCTGCTCTGTGAGATCATGCTGGTGCTGATGGTGGTGATCACCACCATCGAGGTGACCTTGCGGCCATTCCATCTGTCGCTGGAAATGGCCGATGAAGTGGGCGGCTATCTGCTGGCCGCCGTCACCTTCCTCAGCCTGCCGGTGGCCCTGGCGGGTGATTCCTTCCATAAGGTGGAATTCCTGCAAACCAGGCTCGGCGCACGCGGCCGCAGGCTCAGCGCCATCCTGTTCAATCTGCTGTCACTCGGCTTTGCCTGCATCATGGAATGGCAGCTAATCCGGCTGGTGACGCGCTCGTATAATTCCGAAGTGATGGCCTCCACCCAGCTCGCCACGCCATTGTGGCTGCCGCAATCGGCCATGCTGCTGGGCATGAGCCTGCTGATCCTCACATTGCTGCGCGAATTGTATCGCGACCTGCCGCTGGCCAAGGGGCGCTAAGCCGATGCTGCTGCTGTTTGTCTTTATCCTGTTTCTCGCCTTGCTTGCCGCCGGTATGCGGGTGCCGTTTTCAATCAGCATTGCCGGTGTGGTCTATCTGATTGCCCATGGCGGCATTGATGCGCTGAAGGGGCTGGGCCTGGTCAGTTGGGGCGCCACAAACAGCTTCACGCTCACCTCGATCCCCCTGTTCATCCTGATGGCCGAGATCATGCAGCGCAGCGGCCTCAGCGTGCGCATCTATAATGGCCTGTCCAAGCTGGTGCGGGTGCTGCCGGGCGGCCTGCTGCAAACCAATATCGCCGGTTGCGCGCTGTTTGCCGCCATCAGCGGTTCTTCCGTTGCTACCGCCGCCGCCATCGGCACGGCTGCTCTGCCGCAATTGGCCAAGCGCAATTACTCGCCGCGTCTGTCTGCGGGTACTTTGGCTGCCGGCGGCACACTCGGCATCCTGATCCCGCCATCCATCGCCATGATCCTGTATGGCACCTTCACCGAAACCTCGATTGCCAAGCTGTTCATGGCCGGCATCGTGCCGGGCCTGCTGCTCACCGCCATGTTCATGCTCTATGTCGGCATCAAGGCCTGGCTTGATCCCAGCGTGGCGCCGCGTGAACCGGCGCCGGCCAATGCCGCCGAATACAAGGCGGCGCTGATTGATCTGGTGCCGTTTGTGCTGCTGATCGGTGGCACCATCGGCGCGATTTTCTTTGGCCTGGTCACGCCCACCGAGGCGGCGGCGGTGGGCTGCGTGCTGGCCATCGTCATCTCGCGCATCTGGGGCGATCTCAGTTTTGGCGCTTTCCGCGAGGCGCTGAAAAGCACCGTGCTGATCAACGGCAACATCCTGTTCATCGTGTTTTCCGCCTTCATCTTCTCCTATGCCATCAGTCTGGGCGGCATGGGCGAAAAGTTCACCGCCTATCTGGTTGGCCTCAATCTGTCGCGGCTGGAATTTTTCTTCGCGCTGTTTGTGCTCTACACCGTGCTCGGCTGCCTGGTGGAAAGCCTGGGCATGATCGTCATCACTGTGCCGCTGCTCTACCCGGTGCTGCTGAAATACGGCATCGATCCGGTATGGTTCGGCATCGTGCTGGTGGTGTTCATCGAATTGGGGCAGATATCGCCGCCGCTCGGCATCAACCTGTTTGTGATCCAGAGTATCTGGGATGGCAAATTAAGCGATGTGGTGATGGGCACCATCCCGTTCCACTTGATCATGTTCCTGCTGCTGTTCATGCTGGTATTCTGGCCCGAGCTGGCGCTCTGGCTGCCACAGCATATGACCGTGAAGTTATAGGAACGCGCCGATGTATCCCGCCGCCAAAACCCATCCGCTTGTCACCCATGCGCAATTGCCCGCGCATTTCGCCAGGCCGCGCCGCAGCCTGTGGTGTGATATCAACTTGGCCGGCCATGAAGCCGGCTGCTTCCTGGAAGGCCCGGATTTTGACGCGGCGGGCAATCTCTATGTGGTGGATATTCCGTTTGGCCGCATCTTCCGCCTGACTGTCGGCGGCGCCTGGGAGTTGGTGGCGGAATATGATGGCTGGCCCAATGGCCTCAAGGTTGAGAAGGATGGCCGCCTGCTGGTGACCGATTTCAAGCTTGGCCTGGTGCGGATCGATCCGGCCAGCGGCAAACATGACGTGCTGCTGAACGAAATCGAAGGCCAGCCTTTGCTCGGCCTGAATGATCTGACCTGGGGGCCGGATGGTTCGCTCTATTGCACCGATCAGGGCCAGACCGGGCTGCATGATCCACGTGGCCGGGTGCTGCGCATCGCGCCGGATAGTTCGGCATCGGTGCTGATCCGTGGCTGTCCCAGCCCGAACGGCCTGGTATTCGACAAGCGCAAGCCCTGGCTTTATGTGGCGATGACGCGCGGCAACGCGGTGTGGCGTGTGCCGCTTTATGACGGCGACCCGGTGAAGGTGGGTATCGCCATCCAGCTTTCCGGCGGCATCGGCCCGGATGGCATGGCGCTGGATGCTGCCGGCCGCCTGCTGGTGGCGCATCCGCAGATCGGCGTGTGGCATTTTGATACCCGCAACCGGCCGCTGGCGCTTTATGAAGTGCCGGAGGAAAATTTCATCACCAATCTTGCGGTGCGGGATGATGTGCTGTTTGTCACCGATTCCGTTGCCGGCCGGATCGTGACGGCGAAACTCGCCGATTAAAATTTGCTGCAAGCGCGAAAAGCGCAGGGTAAAGCTGCGTCCGTGTACATCACATATATGATATCTGTCATCGCATATCTAAAACATATTGCCTGCCACACCGGAACGGCCGATGCTCCGGCGCAGAGGAAATGCCGGCCCGCTTGCCGCCAAGCCGATCAACGAGAAGACAAAGAGGAGCCGCGCCATGCGCGCATTCCGTTTTGAAGCCCTGAGCCTGCCGCCCGAAGCCGAGGCCATGCGCCAGCGTGTGCGGGCTTTCCTCAAGGCCGAGCGCGAGGCTGGCCGTTTCCAGCCGCATCGTAACACCTGGACCAATTTTGATGCCGATTTCAGCCGTCGTGTCGGCGCTGCCGGTTTCATCGGCGTCACCTGGCCGAAACAGTATGGCGGCCAGGAATTGTCCAATCTGGAGCGTTTTGTCATCACCGAGGAAATGCTGGCCGGCGGCGCACCCTGCGGCGCGCATTGGGTGGCGGATCGCCAATCCGGGCCACAAATCCTGCGCCATGGCAGCGAACGCCTGAAGCAATTGGTGCTGCCGAAGATTGCCGCCGGCGAGTGTTATTTCGGCATCGGCATGAGCGAGCCGGATTCCGGCTCAGACCTCGCCGCCACGCGCACCCGCGCCAGCAAGGTGGATGGCGGCTGGGTGATCAACGGCTCAAAAATCTGGACCTCCAACGCGCATCGCGCGCATTACATCATTGCCCTGGTGCGCACCGCCCAGGTTGGCGAAAACCGCCATGCCGGGCTTACACAATTTGTTGTCGACATGACCTCCCCAGGTCTGACGGTGCGGCCCATCCGCAATCTGGCGGGTGGGCATGAATTCAACGAAGTGTTCTTCCGCGATTGCTTTGTGCCGGATGATGCCATGGTGGGCAATGAAGGCGATGGCTGGAGCATGGTGACCTCCGAACTGGCCTTTGAGCGCGCCGGGCCGGATCGGTTCATGTCGGATTACCGCCTGCTGGTGGAACTGATCGACAAGGTGGGGCCGGAGCCGAATATGCGCCAGGCCGCCGAAATCGGCCGGCTGATCAGCCATTGTGCTGCCTTGCGCCGCATGTCGACCTCGATTGCCGGCCTGCTGGAGCAGGGCCACAACCCGGCCACGGAGGCGGCTTTGGTGAAGGAAGTCGGCACCAGTTTTGAGCGTGAGATACCGGAAGTGGCGCGGCGCCTGCTGCCGGTGGAAGCCAGCTTTGATGAAACCGACGACAATTTCAGCGAAGCCATGGCGCATGTGCTGCTGCATGCACCGTCCTTCACCCTGCGCGGCGGCACGCGCGAAATCCTGCGCGGCATGATCGCGCGCGGCCTCGGCCTGCGCTGAAGCGAGGAATAGTCTGATGACCAGCCAAGCCAATAGCAATGACATGTCGGCCATCCTGCAAGAGCAGGCGAGCCGGTTGTTTCAGCAATATGTCACCAAGGACAGCCTCTCTGCCGTGGATGATGGCGCCTGGCCGGCGGCCTTGTGGCAGGAGATGGAGCGCGCCGGCCTGCCGCTGGCGCTGGTGACGGAAGCCGCCGGCGGTGTTGGCGTGCCGGCTGCCGATGCGCTGCGCCTGCTGCGCCTTTCGGGTTATCACACGCTGCCGCTGCCGCTGGGTGAAACCATGCTGGCGGCCAGTTTCTGGACCGAAGCCGGCGGTGATTTGCCGGAAGGCAGCCTTTCATTGGCGCCGGGCGAGGTGGCGCTTGCCAAAGCTGCCAGTGGCTACACGATAACCGGCACATTACGCCGCGTGCCCTGGGGGGCGCGAGCCGATCATGTGCTGCTGGTGGCGCGCGATGCCGCAGGCCAGGCGCATCTGGTGCTGCTGCCGAAAGGCATCGCGGTTATCGAGGCGCGCCGCAATGTGGCCTATGAACCGCGTGATACGCTCAGCTTCAATGCGGTGACATTGCCGGCTGCGGCCGTGCGCCCGGCACCGGCCGCGATGCAGGCCGATGGTCTGCTGGGCTTTGGCGCCCTGCTGCGGGTGCAGCAGATGGTGGGCGCCATGGAGCGCGTGCTGGATCATGCCCTGACCTATGCCAATGAGCGGGTGCAATTCGGCCGCCCGATCGCCAAATTCCAGGCCGTGCAGCATATGCTGGCGGTGGCTGCCGGCCAGTATGCTGCTGCCGCCGCTGCCGCCGATGCGGCTATCGAAGCCTATGCTTCGGCCGAATTTGATTTTGCCGTGGCGGTGGCCAAGGCGCGGGTGGGTGAGGCTGCCGGCGAAGTGGCTGCCATCGGCCATCAGGTGCATGCCGCGATGGGTTTCACGCAAGAGCATCCGCTGCATTTCGCCACCCGCCGGCTGTGGTCGTGGCGTGATGAATTCGGCGCCGAAGCCTTCTGGCAGGAACGGCTTGGCCGCCTGATCTGCGCCCAGGGCGGCGAGGCGCTCTGGCCGCTGCTGACCCGCAATAACAGTTGAGCAGTTTTACACCACCAACAGCCTCCCCAGGCTGATCCAAAAAAGTGAGGAACCGAGTGATGAAGCGTATTGTCTCCCTGGCCGTGCTGGCCGCTGCCACCATTGCTGCCGCGCCGGCCGTGGCGCAGATCAAGCTGCGTGTGGCCGATAGTTTCCCGATCACGCATCCGAATGTGGAAGTGGCGCGTTTCTATAACAAGCGTGTGGAAGAGCTCAGCGGCGGCAAGGTGAAGCTGGATTATTTCCCGGCCGAGCAGCTTGCCAAATCGGCCGATCTGCTGGATGCCGCGATCAACCGCATCGCCGATATCACTTATGTCGGCCCGCTTTATCTGTCTGACCGTGTGCCGCTGGCCACCGTGGCGGCGATTCCGCTGATCGGCAATGTGTCTGATCCGTATGAATTGTCGCTGGCCTATTCCAAGCTGGCGCAGGCCGAATTGAACCAGGCCGAGATGCTGCCGCAGGGCGTGCGGGTGATCCGCGCCACCGCCACTTTCCCCTACCAGATGATGACCACCAAGAAGCAGGTGTTGAAGCTGGAAGACCTCAAGGGCCTGAAGATCCGCTCCTCCGGCGGCATCCAGGAAAAATCCATCGAGGCGCTTGGCGCCGTGCCGGTGGCGATTCCGGCGCCCGATCTGTATCCCGCCGTGCAGCGCGGCACTGTGGATGGCCTAGTGTTCAACCTGCCCACCGTGCCGGGCTACAAACTTCAGGAACTGGTCAAGTTCACCACCACCAATGTTAATCTCGGCGCCTTCCCGATCACCTATGTGATGAACGAAAAAAGCTGGCAGAACATGCCCAAGGATGTGCAGGACATCCTGCTCAAGGCCGGCGAGGAAGCCGTGGCGTTTGAAACCCAGCTTTATCTCAAGCGCCAGGAAGCTTTGTTCAAGGAATTCGAGACGCGCAAGATCAATGCCTATGAAGTTGAGGCGGCCGAGATTGCGCGCTGGTCGAAGGTGCTTGATCCGATCAAGCAGGCCTGGATCGCCGATCTGGAAAAAAGCGGCAAGCCGGCCCGCCGTGTTTACACCGCCTGGGAGAAGCTGCTGACCAAGTAAGCCGAAGCCCCAAGCGAGCCGCCGCGTTTCCCGGGGCGCGGCGGCCGTTCACATAAACGGGATCAAAAAAGAGGGAAGGGAACATCATGAGCAAGCGTCATGTTGCGTTGTTGGGGGTCGCTGCGGCGGCTTTGTTGACCTGGAATGTTCAGCCGGCAACGGCGCAGATCAAGCTGCGTGTGGCCGATTCCTATCCGATCACCCATCTCGGCGTCGAATTCGCCAAAATCTGGAACAAGCGGGTTGAGGAACTCACCGGCGGCAAGGTGAAGATTGATTACTTCCCGGCCGAGCAGCTGGCCAAATCAGCCGATCTGCTGGATGCCGCGATCAACCGCGTGGCCGATATCACCTATGTCGGCCCGCTCTATATTTCCGACCGCGTGCCGCTTTCCACCGTGGCGGCGATTCCGCTGGTCGGCAATGTCTCCGACCCGGAAGCCTTGTCGATGGCCTATTGGAAACTGGCCAACAACGAATTGAATGAATTTGAATTCAAGCCGCAGGGTGTGCGCGTGGTGCGCGCCTCGGTCACTTTCCCCTATCAGATGATGACCACCAAGAAGCAGGTCATGAAGATGGAGGATTTGAAGGGCCTGAAAATCCGCTCCTCGGGCGGCATCCAGGAAAAATCCATCGAGGCGCTCGGCGCTGTTGCCGTGTCGATCCCGGCGCCGGATCTGTATCCCGCCGTGCAGCGCGGCACCGTGGACGGCCTGGTGTTCAACCTGCCGACCTTGCCGGGCTACAAGCTGCAAGAGCTGATCAAATACACCACCACCAATGTCAATCTTGGCCTGTTCCCCACCACCTATGTCATCAACGAAAAAAGCTGGGCCGCGCTGCCGAAGGATGTGCAGGACGCCATGCTGAAGGCCGGCGAGGAAAGTGTGGCGGTGGAAGTGAAGGCCTATCTGGCCCGCGAAGTGAAGCTGATGGAGGAATTCAAGCAGCGCAAGGTGGAAGCCTACACGCTGCCGGATGCCGAGATTGCGCGCTGGTCGAAGACGCTCGATCCGGTGAAAAAAGCCTGGGTCGCCGATCTGGAAAAGGGCGGCAAGCCGGCAGCCAAGGTGCTGGCGGCCTGGGAAAAGTTGCTGACCAAGTAAACCGGCCAGCAACCAAAGCAACGAGGAGAGTAAACCATGTTTGTGATCGATCTGGTCGATCGCGCCGTGCGCCGGTTCGAGGATGTCCTCGACCGGCTGGCGCAGCTGGCGCTGTTCATCATGATGGTGCTGATCTGTGCCGATGCGGGTGGGCGTTATCTCCTCGATAAGCCGGTGCCCGCCGCTTATGAGATGACGGAAATGTATCTCATGATCGGCGTGGTGTTTCTGGCGCTGGCGCGTAACCAGGCTTTGGGCGGCAATGTTGCGGTTGATTTTCTGGTGCAGCTTGCCGGGCCGGGCTGGCGCCGCTTGCTCGGCTTCTTCTATGTCGCCAGCGCTTTCCTGGTCTATTGCGCCATTGCCTATATGGCCACCCGCATGGCGGTGCAGAATTTCAGCCTCGGGCGCTGGACCCATGGCGCCTTTCCGCTGCCCACCGGCCCGTCCTGGGCGCTGTTTGCGGTTGGCGCCATTGCCATGACGCTGCGGCTGGGGCTGCAAATGCTGCGCGCCCTGCGCGGCCAGGAAATCTACGATCCCGGCCTTGGCGGCCATCATTAAGGCCCGGAGTTTACAAAAATGGAATTGCCCGTTTACGTCCCGATGATCCTGTTCCTGGTGCTGCTGGCGCTGGGTATGCCGATTGGTCTGGCACTTGGCGTCACCGGCGCGCTCGGCGTTGCCACCACCTTCGGCTTCGATGCCATGCTGGGCGTGTTGCAGACTACGCCATTCCGCACTTCGGCCAGCGCGCTGCTCTCCACCATTCCGCTATTCATCCTGATGGCGGAATTGCTGGCGCGCGGCAGTGTGGTGCGCGATGTATTCCGCCTCGCCTATACCTGCATGGGCCATCTCAAGGGTGGCCTGGCTTTGGCGGCCGTGATGGCCAATGTCGGTTTTGCCGCGCTGGCCGGTTCTTCCACCGCCGCCGCCGCCGCGATGTCAAAGATTTCCGTGCCGGAGATGCGGCGCTATGGCTATGACGACCGGCTGTCGCTCGGCACCGTGGCGGTGGCCGGCACGCTGGCGATCATGATCCCGCCCAGCCTGGGCTTCATCCTCTATGGCATCCTGACCGAAAATTCCATCGGCAAGCTGTTCCTGGCCGGCATCATCCCCGGCATCATCACGGCGCTGGCCTATTGCGCCACGATCTATGTCTGGGTCAGCCGCAATCCCGGCATTGCGCCCAAGGTGCAGCCCTTCCCGATGGCCGAGCGTTTTGCCGCGATGAAGCCGGTCTGGCCGGCCGGCATCCTGATCTTCATCGTGATCGGCGGCATCTATTCCGGCGCCATCACCGCCACCGAGGCGGCAGCAGTGGGTGCCGGCGGCGCGCTGATCATCAGCGTGATCTGGGGCGGCCTGCGCTGGACCGGCATCGCCGAAAGCCTGCAAGCCACCACACGCGCCACGGCGATGATCTTCACCATCATCATCGGCGCCATGATCTTCGGCTATTTCATGGCCGCCACCCAGGTGCCGCAGCATCTGGTGGAATGGGTCGGTGAATTGCCGCTGCCGCGCTGGGGCATCCTGCTCATCATCGTGGTGATCTACCTGATCCTGGGCTTTTTCATGGATCAGATCGCCATCGTGGTGCTCACCCTGCCGCTGACCTATCCGCTGATCCTGTCGCTCGGCTACGATCCGATCTGGTTCGGTGTCATCATCGTCAAGACCACGGAAATCGGCCTGGTCACGCCGCCGATGGGGCTGAACGTGTTTGTTGCCGCAGGCTCGGTCGGTGCCCGCATCGAAACCGGCTTCAAGGGCATCATGCCGTTCCTGATCGCCGAGGCCATTGTGCTCGCCATGCTGATCATCATCCCCGAATTGTCCCTCTGGATTCCCAACAACCTTGACTGACATGACCCAGCATCCCAGCGACGGCGCTTTCCAATTCGGCCCGCTTACCGGCATCCGCGTGCTTGATCTCACCGGGGTGATCATGGGGCCCTATGCCACCCATATCCTGGCCGATCTTGGCGCCGATGTGATCAAGGTGGAAAGCCCGGAAGGCGATTCAACCCGAAACTATCAGCCTTTGCGGCATGATGGCATGTCAGGTTCGTTCCTCAACCTGCATCGCAACAAACGTGGCCTGCTGCTGGATCTGAAGCAGGAGGCCGGGCGCCAGGCATTGCGCCGGCTGATTGAGGGCGCCGATGTGTTTGTGCATAACATGCGGCCCAAGGCGATCGCCAAGCTGGGTTTCGGCTATGAGCAGGTCAAGGCGATCAAGCCGGATATTGTCTATTGCGGCGCCTATGGTTTCTCGGCCAAGGGGCCATATGGCGAGAAGGCGGCTTATGACGATCTGATCCAGGCCGGCAGCGGCATTGCCGGGCTGTTTGGCCAGGTGCAGGGCGCGCCGGCTTATGTGCCCACGGTGATCTGCGACAAGCTGGCCGGCCAGGCCATCGCCTGGTCGATCCTGGCCGCGCTGGTGCAGAAGATGCGTGGCGGCGGCGGCCAGAGTATCGAAGTGCCGATGCTGGAAACCTCGATCGAATTCACCATGGTGGAGCATTGGGGCGGCGGCGCCTTCGAGCCGCCGCTCAGCCCGGTGGGTTTTGTGCGCCTGCTCAGTCCGCGCCGCAAACCCTATCGCACCAAGGATGGCCATGCCTGCATCCTGCCTTATTCGGACAGCAACTGGCGTGACTTCTTCGATTTTGTCGGCCGGCCGGAATTCAAGGAAGACGAACGCTTCAAGCGCCTTGCCAGCCGGGTGCAGCATGTTGAAATCCTCTATGGCCTGATCGAGGAAATGGCGCCCAATCACACCAGCGCCGAATGGGTGGCGTTCTGCGATGCCAAAAGCATCCCCTGCATGCCGGTGCTGTATGTCAACGATTTGCATGAAGACCCGCATGTGCAGGCGGTTGGCCTGTTCGGCAAGGCCGAGCATCCGAGTGAAGGGCAGTATCGCACCGTGCGTTCGCCGGTGACGTTTTCCGGCGCGCCGTTTCAGATCCGCCATCATGCGCCGCGCCTGGGTGAGCATTCGGTGCAGGTGTTGCGTGAGGCCGGCTATAGCGTGGCCGAGATCGAGGCGCTGGTCGGCACCGGCATCACGGTGGCCGGGCCGGTTGTTCCGCCTGCTGCCAAACCACCAATTGGCAAGATGGATGTGGCATAACATGAGCCTGGCGCCCAACAGCCTGGCCGGCAAGGCGGCATTGATCACCGGCGGCGGCAGCGGCCTGGGCCTGGCCATCGGCCGGCGTTTTATGGCTTTGGGCGCCGATCTGGCGATCTGCGGCCGGCGTGAAGCGGTGTTGCAGGAAGCTGCCGCGCAGCTTGAAGCCGAATTCGGCCGCCCGGTGCGCTGGCAGGTTTGTGACGTGCGCGATGCCGAGGCGGTGGAGCGCATGCTGGATGCTCTCTGGGCCGTGCAGCCGCTGGATATCCTGGTGAATAATGCCGCCGGCAATTTCCTCGCCCGCAGCGAAACCCTGTCGCCGCGCGCCGTGGCCGCCGTGCTGGATATTGTCGCCAAGGGCGCGGCCTATTGCACGCTCGGCATCGGCCGGCGCTGGATCGAGGCCGGCCGGCGCGGCGTGGTGCTGGGTATCCTGACACAATCGGCGCTGACCGGCATGGCCTATCGGCTGCCCTCGGCGATGGCCAAGGCGGCCAGCCTGGCGATGATCCGCAGCCTGGCTTCGGAATGGGGGCCGTATGGCATCCGCCTGGTGGGCGTGGCGCCGGGTGTGTTCCCGACCCCGGGCGCCACATCGCGCCTGTCGCCCGGCAAATTGCAGGCAGCGGCGCCATTGGGGGCCGATGTGCCGCTCGGCCGCAATGGCGATCCGGCGGAACTGGCCGAACTTTGCGCCTTCCTGGTTTCAGATGCCGCCAGCTACATCACCGGCGAAGCCATCCTGATTGATGGCGGCCGCATGCTGGGCAATGCCAATGGCCCGGATGTGGCAGCCTTGCGGACTTGGGATGCTGCCGACTGGGCCGCTTTGCGCGGTTAGCCCGGCCGTTTCAGCTTTTTCACCTGGCGATGGCGGAAACAATCCACCGTATGGTCATTCACCATGCCCACTGCCTGCATGAAGGCATAGACAATGGTGGGACCGACAAAGGTGAAGCCGGCTTTTTTCAGCGCCTTTGACATGGCCTGGCTTTCCGGGCTTTCCACCGGCACTTCGCGCAACTGCGTCCAGGCATTCTGCTTCGGCTTGCCGCCGACAAAATCCCACAGGTAGTCCGAAAAGCTGCCATGCTTTTCCTGAATCTCCAGCCAGCCGCGCGCATTCAGCACGCTGCCTTCGATCTTGGCCTTGTTGCGCACAATGCCGGCATCCAGCATCAGCGCATCCAGCTTGCGGCGATCATAGCGGGCGATCTTCGCCGGCTCAAAACCGTCAAAGGCGGCGCGGAAATTGTCGCGTTTGCGCAGGATGGTGATCCATGACAAGCCGGCCTGGAAACCATCCAGGATCAGCTTTTCAAACAGCGCGCGGTCATCCCATTCCGGCACGCCCCATTCGGTATCGTGATACTGCACATAAAGCGGATCATGGCCGGGCCAGCCGCAGCGGCATTTGCCATCGGCACCAATCAGGCTGGTGCGGGTATCCTCTGGGCCAACCGGCATGTTTCCTCATTCACTCTCGGGCTGCGCTGCATAATCCGGCAGCCGCGCTTCAAGGGCAATGCCGTTGCAGAGCAGCGCGCCGTCACCCGCCGCCGCCTTGGCCGCCATCTCCAGCCGCAGCAGGGCCAGGCCATCCTGGCCCTGGCTGGAGCGCAGCCAGCCGGCTTCCTGGCCATCCAGGGTGATTTGGCTGCCGGCTGCCGGCAGCGCGGCGCTGCCGCGCACCTGGAAAAGCTGCTTCTTCACCAGGCCGCGATATTTGGTGCGCGCGGTCAGCTCCTGGCCGACATAACAGCCTTTCTTGAAATCCACGCCGTGCAGGGCTTCAAAATGGTGTTCCAGCAGCAGGCCCTTGTCGATCTCGATATCCTGCGCCCCATCCGGCACGCCCAGGCCGATGCGCAGCTTTTCATAGGCGGCGAAATCGCCCGGCTCGCCCTGGTCTGGCACAGCCCCGGGCGGCAGCCACAATCGGGCGCCCAATGCGGCCAGGCGCGGATCGGTGAAGCTGAAGCCGGTGGCCAGGCCAGGCGCGCTGTCCAGCCCGGCGCCGCCGATCAGGGCAAAAGCCTGCCAGCCGGCCTGCAAGTCGATGCTGATTTTGGCCCGCAGCCGGTAAAGCGCCAGTTTGCGCGCCAGTTCCTCGGCCCGGTCGGCGGCCACATCCAGCCATAGCGCGTCCTGCCATTCGGCTGCGAACATATCGAACAGGAACTTGCCCTGCGGGCTGAGCAGGGCGGCATAAAGCGCCCGATCCGGGTCGATCCGGCCGGTATCGTTGGAAATCAGCCCATTCAGGAAGCTTTTTACCGCCGCCAGACCATCCGGGCTGGCCAGCCGCAGCAGGGCGCGGCCGGGCAGGGCGATTGGCTGGGGGGAAGGGGTGTTGGTGCCTGTCATGTTCTAACAGGTATGGGAGCCGGCCCGGCTTGGCAAGCCGGAAGCGCCCTTCTATAACCGCCCGGCATGCGTGTTCTGTTCATCACCGCGAATCGGCTTGGCGATGCCATCCTGTCCACCGGGTTGCTGGCGGCGGCGGTGGCGCGCGATCCGCTGGTCAAATTCACCATTGTCTGCGGCCCGGCTGCGGCGGGGCTGTTCCAGCCATCGGCAATGCCCAATCTGGAACGGCTGATTGTGCTGCATAAGCGGCCCTGGGCCGGCCATTGGTGGGATTTGTGGAAACAGGTCGCCACCACGCGCTGGAGCATGGTGGTGGACCTGCGCGGCTCGGTGATTTCACAATTTCTGATGGCCTATCGCCGCCGGGTTTTCCTGGGTGGCGGCAATCCGAACCAGCATCGGCTGATTTCCCTGGCCCGGGTGCTCAAGCTGCCGGTGCCGGTGGCGCCACGCATCTGGATCGGCGAGGCCAATCAGCGCCGCGCCGCCAAATTATGGCCCGAAGCCGGCCCGGTGCTGGCGATTGGCCCAACCGCCAATTGGGGCGGCAAAATCTGGCCGGGCGAGCGTTTTGCCGAGCTGGCCGCCCGGCTCACCGCGCCGGATGGCATCCTGCCCGGCGCCCGTATCGCGGTATTCGGCGGCCCGGGCGAGGAAGCCCTGGCGGCGCCGGCGCTGGCTGCCTTGCCGCCTGAGCGCAGCATCAATCTGATCGGCAAGCTTGATCTGCTCGATCTGGCCGCCGCCCTGCAACGCTGCGCGTTGTATATCGGCAATGATAGCGGCCTGATGCATCTGGCTGCCGCTGTGGGCGTGCCCACCCTGGGCCTGTTCGGCCCCAGCCGGGCGGATGTCTATGGCCCCTGGGGCCAGAATACCGCTTCGGTGCGCACCGATCTGGATTATGATGCCATCGTGCAATCGCCCGGCTACGATTACCGCAAGCATGACAGCCATATGCTGACGCTCAGCGTGGATAAGGCGCAGCGCGCCGCCGAAACGCTGTGGCGCCAGAGCCGCGAGGATTGAGCAATGGCGCCCAGATTGTCTGCCCTGGTGGTGGCGCATAACGAGGAAGCCCAGCTCGGCGCCTGCCTGGAGCGGCTGCGCTTTGCCGATGA
Source organism: Alphaproteobacteria bacterium UBA7691 (assembly GCA_002482765.1). Taxonomy (GTDB): domain Bacteria; phylum Pseudomonadota; class Alphaproteobacteria; order Ferrovibrionales; family Ferrovibrionaceae; genus Ferrovibrio. The sequence continues at coordinate 27,077 of DLGP01000020.1, read as the reverse complement.
AATCGTGGTGGTGCTGGATCGCTGCACGGATGCTTCGCGCCAGATTGCCGTGGCGGCCGGCGCCCGGCTGGTGGAAGGCGGCTGGCCCCTGGAAGGCCCGCGCCGCAATGCCGGCATCGATGCCTGCCAGGGCGATTGGATTGTGGAAGTGGATGCCGATGAGCGGGTGTCGCCGGCGCTGGCCGAGGAAATCCGCGCCACTATCCAGCAGGCGGCGCCCGGCTATTTCCTGATCCCGTTTGATAATTATGTCGGCCAGCGCCTGGTGCGGTATGGCTGGGGCGCGGCCTGGGGTGTATCGGCGGCGCCGCGCCTGTTCTCACGCGGCGCCAAACGCTGGGGCAGCCAGCGCGTGCATCCGGCGCTGGAGCTCAAGGGCGAAAAGCGCAGCCTGCGCCAGCCGATGGAGCATTATGTCGATACCGATATTTCCGACATGCTGCGGCGGCTGGATCGTTACACCACGGCGCGTGCCGCCGATCTGCGCGAAAGCGGCAATATCGGCAGTTTCGGCGCCAATGTCAGGCGCATCTTCTCGCGCTTCTGGAAATGCTATGTTGCCCGCAAAGGCTACCGCGAAGGCCAATATGGTTTCCTGATCGCGCTGATGGCCGGGCTCTATCCGATCCTGAGCTATCTCAAGGCCAATCTGGAGAAACCGCAATAATGCGTCTGCTCCAGGTCATGGCCGGGGCGCGCCAGGGCGGGGCGGAAACCTATTTTGTCAATCTGGCGCAGGCTTTTCAGAAAGCCGGGCTGGAGCAGACAGTGGTGATCCGGCGTAATGAAGAACGCGCCGCTATTCTGCGCCAGGGCGGGGTTGAGCCGTTGCAGATGCGTTTTGGCGGCGCGCTGGATTGGATCACGCCGATGCAGCTTGGCCTGCTGGCGCGGCGCTGGCGGCCGGATATTGTGCTCACCTGGATGAGCCGGGCCAGCGAAAAGATGCCGCGCGGGCGCTATGCCACCCTGGCGCGGCTTGGCGGCTATTACGATCTCAAACATTACCGCAAGGCCGATTGGCTGATCGGCAACACGCCGGATATCGCCCAGCATTGTATCAAGGCCGGTTTCCGCGCCGACCGGGTGCGCAGCATCTCCAATTTCGGCCGTTTCGATCCGGCGCCGCCTTTGCCGCGTGGCGAGTTGGATACGCCTTTGCATGCGCCGCTGCTGCTGGCCATGGGCCGGCTGCACAAGAACAAGGCGTTTGACGTGCTGCTGCGCGCCCTGGCCGATCTGCCCGATGCCTATCTGTGGCTGGCCGGCGAGGGCGAGGAGCGGGCCGCCTTGCAGGCCCTGGCCGATAGCCTGGGCGTGGCGCGGCGGGTGCGTTTCCTGGGCTGGCGGCATGACCGCGAGGCATTGGTGGCGGCCTGCGATGTTTATGTGGTGCCGTCGCGGCATGAGCCTTTTGGCAATGTGATCCTGGATGCCTGGGGCGCCGGCAAGCCGCTGGTGGCCAGTAATGCGCAAGGCCCCGGGCAATATGTGGTGGAAGGCGAAAGCGGCATCCTGGTGCCGGTGGAAGATCATCGTGCCCTGGCCGGCGCGATCCGCGAAGTGCTGCGCCTGCCGGAACTGGCGCAGCGCCTGGGCGCGGCCGGCCGCCGGCAATTTGAGCGCGACCATAGCGAAGCCGCCGTGGTGGCGGCGTGGCAGAAATTGTTTGACGAGGTGATGGCATGTGCGGCATCGCCGGGCTGATGCGGGCCGATGGCGCTGCGCCAGACCAGGCGCGGCTGGCGGCGATGCTGCGCGCCGTGGCGCATCGCGGCCCGGATGGTGAAGGCAGCCATATCAGCGGCTCGGTGGCTTTGGGCCAGGCGCGGCTGGCGATCATCGATCTGGCCGGCGGCCGTCAGCCGCTCTTTGGCGCCGATGGCATCGCCCTGGTGGCGAATGGCGAAATCTATAATTACCGCGAACTTTATGGCCTGCTGCCCGGGGTGAAGTTCGCCACCGGCTCGGATTGTGAGCCGCCGTTGCATCTGTATCACCGCGAAGGCGCCGGCTTCCTGCGCCATCTGCGCGGCATGTATGCCCTGGCGCTGCACGATCCGCGGGATGACAGCCTGCTGCTCGCGCGCGATCCCTTCGGCATCAAGCCGCTCTATTACGCCGAGGCGCAGGGCCATCTGCTGTTTGCCTCCGAGCCGGCGGCATTGTTTGCCAGCGGTTTGCTGGCGCCGCGCCTGCTGCCGCATAAGCGTGATGAATTGCTGCAATTGCAGTTCACCACCGGGCGCGACACGATCTTTGATGGCGTCTACCGCCTGCTGCCGGGCGAGATGCTGCTCTGCCGCCAGGGCCGCATCGTGCAGCGCCAGCGCCGCGCCGCGCTGACGCAAGGTACTTTTTCCGGCGATGAAAGCGCCGCGCTGGCGCGGCTGGATGTGCTGTTGCAGGAAAGTGTTGATCTGCACCAGCGTTCCGATGTGCCTTATGGGCTGTTTCTCTCCGGCGGCATCGACAGTTCGGCTTTGCTGGCGATGATGGCACGGCTCAATCCGCGCCCGGTGCTGGCCTATTCGCTGGGTTTTCCCGATAGCGGCCTGCATGACGAACGCGGCCTGGCCGCCATTGTGGCGCGCAAGCTCGGCGCCGAGCATCGCAATGTTGATTTCACCGCGCAGGATTTCTGGCAGCTGCTGCCGCAGGTGGCCCAGGCGATGGACGATCCGGCCGCCGATTATGCCTGCCTGCCCACTTTCAAGCTGGCGCAATTCGCCGCGCGTGAGGTCAAGGTGGTGCTCTCCGGCGAAGGCGGCGATGAGATCTTTGGCGGTTATGGCCGCTATCGTTCCGCCAGCCGCTGGCTGTTTGGCCGCCAGATGCGGCGCAAGGGCGCACTGGACGGGCTGGGCCTGTTCCGCCAGCCGCCGGCGGCCTGGCGCCAGGGTTATGCCGAGGCCGAGCAACAGGCGCGCTTGCCCGGCGAAAGCCGCTTGCAGGCGGCGCAGCGGCTGGATATGGCCGATTGGCTGCCGAATGACCTGCTGACCAAGCTGGATCGCTGCCTGATGCGCAACGCGCTGGAAGGCCGCACGCCGTTTCTGGATTGCGGTCAGGATGATATGGCCGGCCTCAGCGGCTTCGGCTTCGGCCTTGCCGACAAGCTGAAAATCCGCAACGGCCTGGGCAAACATCTGCTGCGCGCCTGGCTGGCCCAGGCCGTGCCCGAGGCGCAGCCGTTTTCACGCAAGCGCGGCTTCACCGTGCCGGTGGGGCAATGGATCGCTGCCGAGGGCGCTCGGCTGGCGCCGCTGGTGGCGGCCCAGCCCGGCATCGCCGAGGCGTTCCAGCCCGCGGCGGTGACCAGCCTGTTCCGCGACGGCGCCGCCAAACAGGGCGCCGCCGCCTGGGCCTTGCTGTTTTATGCGCTGTGGCACCAGCACCATATCCTCGGCCGGCCGGCCGAGGGTGACGCCTTTGCCATGCTCACAGCGGCATAAGTCTTAGTGCAGCCGGAAATCGTCGGCGCTGGCGCGGATTTCCGCCGGCCGCACCAGTTGCGTCGAAACCACGCGCACCGAATGCAGCTTGCCATCCAGCTTGCTCTCCCAGAAATCGAGAAATTTCTGCAAGCCCGGAAATTTCGGCGCCAGATCGTAATCCTGCCACAGATAGGTTTGCAGCAGTGTCGGATGGTCGGGCATGCGGTAAAGGATTTCCGCCGTGGTCAGCCGATAATTGAGCAGACGTTCCAGGCGTTCAGCACCAGTCAATACGGTCATTCTGCCTCCTGCATGATCAAAACAGGGGCGGTTTCCGATTGCCGGCAATCAGGCAACCGAAACCCGGCACCCACATGATAAGCCTGCCGGACAGTCTGGTTGCGCTGCAATAAAAATGTCTTAAGCCGCTGAAAAATGGCACTCGGGCGCGGCTGCTGCTAACAGAGGCCGGCTACCAGATGCGCCGGCAGCCGGCCTGATCGGCGATGCCATCAATGCTCACCAGGCCAAGATCGCGGCGCAAAGCCTGGGCAAACAGCATGCGGTCAAAAGGATCACGGTGCGGGATATCCAGGTTGCCGGCCAGCAGGCCGTCTTCGATTTCAATCGGCAGCGCGATGAAGCCATTATCGTCCAGCATGGTCTGGTAATTGTCGAGCACCCGTAACACTGCCGGTATGGCAAGTTTGCCGGCGCGCCGCTTGATCGTCATTTCCCAGCCACTGACTGAACTGACAAATATGCTGTTTGCGTTATTCTCGATGACGCTGCGCGCCGTCTGGCTCAAGCGCTCGGTGGTGGAAAGCCACCAGATCAGCGCGTGGGTATCGAGCAGGTACTGGTTCACTTGTACCAGAGATCGATTTCGTCATCCGGCAAAGGCTTGGCGATTTCATCGGCTATCGCCGCCAATTCCGGAAACATGCCCGGGATGCGCTTGCCCTTGGGCTTTGCCTCGGTGGCTTTGGGCGTGGCCTCGCTGGCGGCGGGCGCCACCGGTGTCAGGCGCACGGCATCCTGGCCATCGCGCGTGATCTCGATGGTTTCGCCGGCCAGGGCGCGGCGGATCAGATCGGTAAGTTGATCCTGCGCCGCCGCCAGGGATATGCGGGTTACCTCGCCCATGCGGCAAGGGTAGCACCGGGGCGGCGCAGGTCAATGTTGATTTTAGCCGCGCCCGACAAACGGCATCTTGGTCGCCATCACGGTCATGAATTGCACATTGGCATCCAGCGGCATGTTGGCGATATGCACGATCGATTCGGCGACATGGCGCACATCCATGCGCGGCTCCACCATCATGCTGCCATTGGCCTGCGGCACACCCTTGGCCATGCGCTCGGTCATCTCGGTGGCGGCATTGCCGATATCGATCTGGCTGCATGCGATGTCATGCGCGCGGCCATCCAGCGAGGTCGATTTGGTCAGGCCGCTGATGGCATGTTTGGTGGCGGTATAGGGCGCCGAGAAGGGGCGCGGCGCATAGGCCGAGATCGAGCCGTTGTTGATGATGCGGCCGCCGCGCGGCTCCTGCGCCTTCATGATGCGCATGGCTTCCTGGGTGCAGAGAAAGGCGCCGGTCAGGTTGGTATCCACCACCGCCTTCCATTGCTCGAAGCTCAGTTCATCCATCGGGATCGCCGGGGCGCCGATGCCGGCATTGTTGAACAGCACGTCCAGGCGGCCAAACGTGGCCTTCAGTTTGGCGAACAAAGCCTTCACCGAATCCGGGTTGCCCACATCGGTCACCACGCCGATGGCCTTCACGCCCAGCGCCTCGCATTCGGCGGCGGCGGCGTTGAGCAATTCCAGTCGGCGGCCGGCCAGCACAATATCGTAGCCGGCCTTGGCCAGGGCGAGGGCGGAAGCCTTGCCGATGCCGGCGGTGGCGCCAGTGACAAGGGCGACTTTGCGGGTGGTCATGATAGCGTTTCCTCTGTTTATGTATCTTGTTGGTTACTTTGGCGAGGCGGCGTGCTTGAGGCAAGGCCGCGGCGCCGCGAAAAGCATGGCGCGCTTATCAACCGGGGCGTTTCGCCACCAGCTGGTTGCCGTGAAAGCTCATCACGGTTTCGCCCTTCTGGTTCTCCACCCAGTATTTCATCGTCACGATGCCGCGATCCGGCTTCGAGGCTGAGAGGCGCTTGTCGGTGATGCTGGCCTTGGCATAGAGCGTGTCGCCCGGGCGCACCGGCTTGTACCAGCGCAATTCATCCAGGCCCGGCGAGCCCATGCTGCCCTTGCCCAGCAGGCCGGCCTGCATCAGCATGCGGAAACCCAGCGCGCCGGTTTGCCAGCCGGAAGCGATCAGGCCGCCATAGATTGATTTGCCGGCGGTTTCCTTGTCGAGATGAAACGGTTGCGGATCGTAGCGGAAGGCAAAATCCAGGATATCGGCCTCGCTCACCGTCACACCATTGGCGTGGATCACTTCGCCGGCTTCATAATCCTCGTAATAGCGGTCACTGCGGCTCATAAGCTTCTGCCCCTGAAAAACTGCGTCACATCCTGCACAAATTCATCCGGCTGCTCCATGGCGACAAAATGGCCGCCGCGCGCCAGCACCCGATGCTGCACCACATTATAGCCGCGCTCCAGCCAGCCCGGCGGCGAGGGCGGCACCAGGTCCCAGGGCGGCAGCAGGAAGCCGGTCGGCGGGGTGACGAACTGGCCGGGTTGCAGCGCCAGATCGCCGCTTTGTTTGGTGGCCCAATACATCCAGGTGGCGGTGGCCGCCGTGTCGGTGAACCAGTACAGCGCGATGGTGGCCAGCATGTCGTCCATCGCAAAGGGCGGTTCCTTGTCGGCCGGACCACCGGGAAAGCCGTGGAACTTTTCCACGATCCAGCCGGCCAGGCCGGCCGGGCTGTCGCTCAGGCCATAACCTAGCGTGGTCGGCTTGGTGCTCTGGATGGCGTAATAGCCGCTTTCACTGCTCTGGCGCTGTTTCGCCTTCGCCGCCCAGGCTTTTTCAGCGTCATTCAGGGGTGTGGTCAGCGGCGGCCGCAGCGGCACCATGTTGAGATGCAGTGCCGCCACCGCTTGCGGGAAATCGGCGCCGAGCCAGGAGGAAACAATCGAACCCCAATCGCCGGCCTGCACAAAAAACCGCTTGAAACCCAGCGCCTGAACCATCAGGTCATGCCACAAAGCCGCCACCTGGCGCGGGCTGATCGGCTTATGCAGCGGCATCGAGAAACCATAACCCGGCAGGCTCGGGCAGATCACGGTGAAGGCATCGGCCACGTCGCCGCCGAAGCGTTCCGGATGCGCCAGGCGCTCGATCACATCGATGAATTCAAACACCGATCCGGGCCAGCCATGGGTCAGCAGCAGCGGGCGCGGCCCAGGCCCGCCATCGCCGGCGCCGCTGCCCGGCTCGATCAGGAAATGCACAATCTGGTGGCTGCCGTCATCCGGGCGCGGCAAGGCCACGCGGTAATTCAGCAAGCCGTTGAGCCGCGCTTCCCAATGGCGCCAGTCAAAGCCATCGCGCCAATGCGCCAGCAGCCGGGCCATATAGGCGCGGTTGCTGCCATATTGCCAGGCGGCATCGTCAGGCTGGCGCGGCAGCCGGCTATGCGCCAGGCGCTGTTTCAGATCGGCCAGGGCCGCTTCGGGAATATGGATATGGTAGGCTTCTGGTTTGAACGGCGTCATGGCGCTTCCCGGCTGCTTTCACTCCAGCAAGCCATAAGTGATGACTCCTGTCACCTGTTCTACGGGCAGATGCTGCCGCCACGGGCATGGCATTCCAGCTTGCGCTCGGCCTGCTCCAGGTCGCGGCGGCTTTGCTCGGCCACATCGGCCAGGCAATCCAGATAGCGGTTCAGGCGCGAGCGATAGGCATTCACGTCCGACCGGCAATAGGCCACGGCCTGATTGTCGCTGCTGCTGCCCAGCCGTTCCAGGCAGAGTGGCGGGCGCGGCGGCTCGGCACAGCGCCGGCTTTGGGCGGAAACCTCTGGCGCGCAGAGGATCAGCAGCAAGGCCAGCGCCCGCATCAATCGCCCAGGCCCTCCACCGCCAACGCGGCAAAGGTGGCGAGCCAATGCTCGCCGCCATATTCGCCGCTTTCCAGAAACGGCAGGCTGGCGGCTTCATGCTGGTCGGCCAGCCGTTGCAGCGTGCCAAAGGCGGAATGATGCGGCGTCAGGGCCGCCGCGATGCCGCGCAAACACCAGGCGCGCGAAAGGTTGAGGCCATCCAGATGCACACCCTTGGCATCCGAACGATCCGCCACCATCACCGGATGATACGGCCCGCCGGCACCATGGAAATAACCCGGCAGGTATTGCGCAAACCAGGCGGCGAATTCGGCGCCGGGCAGGATCTGGGCCAGCAAAAGCGCAGCGGTCAGGCCGCCGGAAAGAAAGTCGTCGCCGCTCGGTTCATATAACGCCGGATAATCCGCATCCTGGCCAAAAAAGCGCCGCGCCATGTTTTCCAGCAGGCCGGCCAGCTCGGCCTGGGCGGTGCTGCGGGCATAATGCAGCGCCAGCAGCATGCCGAAAGCGGTGTTGAAATGCGTGCCGGTGCGGATCGGATAGGTCAGCTTGTGCAGGTAAGGCGGCAGCCGCTCCAGGATCACCAGTTCCAGCGGTTTCAGCGCGGCGCGCCAGTCGGCGGCATGGCCTTGCGGCAGATGCTGCAATTCCGCCGCCAGCGCCAGCAGCCAGCCCCAGCCATAGGGCCGCTCATAGCCGGCGCGGCCCGGCGCCTGGAAATAGGCGGCTTCGGCCACGCCATGTTCGGCGGTCAGATGCGTGTCAAACAGCGCCACGATCTGCGGTGCGATGGGCAGGCCGGGGAAACGGCGCAGGCAGCGCGCCAGCAGCCAGTAGCCATGCACCGCCGAATGCCAGTCATAACTGCCGTAGAAAATCGGATGCAGCGCACGCGGCGGCAGCAGATCGGCCGCATCGTTCAGCAGATGCGCCAGATGGTTGGGATATTCCGCCGTCAGATTGCGCAACGGCAAAGCGGCGAAACGCAGCGCCTGGGTTTCTGTGAGGCCACCCGGGCGCTGCGTCATGCTCATTTGCCGTGACAGTATTTGTATTTTTTGCCCGAGCCGCAGGGGCACAGCGCATTGCGCGGCGTGGCGCGCCAGGTATTCGGATCGTTCGGATCAACCTGGGCCGAAGCCTGCACCGGGCGGGATGGCAATTGGCCGGGCTGCGGCTCGGCGCCGCCTTCCAGCAATTCGCCACGGCTTTCCTGCATCGGCTGGCTGGGCCGGGCAAACAGATCGGCCGGCGGCTGTTCGGCGCGCACTTCCACCCGCGCCAGCACGCCGGTGATATTCTCGCGCATCCGCACCAGCATCTGCTCAAACAGCGCAAAGGCTTCGCGCTTGTATTCGTTCAGCGGGTCTTTCTGGGCATAGGCGCGCAGGCCGATGGCCTGGCGCAGATAATCCAGATGATGCAGATGCTCCTTCCAATTCTGGTCCAGCACCTGCAACAGCAGGCTGCGCTCGATCATGCGCATCAGGTCGGGGCCAAAATTGGCGGCCTTTTCGGCCATCTTGCGATCAGCGGCATCCTGGAGGCGTTCCAGGATTTCGGTATCGGCGATGCCTTCTTCCTTGGCCCAATCCACAATCGGCAGGTCCAGCCCGAACAGGCGCTGCACTTCGTCTTGCAGGCCGGCGGCATCCCATTGCTCGGCATAGGCCTTTTCCGGGATATGGCGCGTCACCAGGTTTTCGACGATCTCGCGCCGCATGTCGGCGATGGTGTCGGCCACATTGTCGGTGCTCATCAATTCGATGCGCTGCTCGTACACCACCTTGCGCTGGTCGTTCATCACATCGTCGAATTTCAGCAGTTGCTTGCGGATTTCGTAATTCCGCGCTTCCACCTTCTGCTGCGCCTTTTCCAGCGCCTTGTTGATCCAGGGATGGGTGATCGCCTCGCCATCCTTCAGGCCCAGCTTCTGCAACATGCTGTCCATGCGCTCGGAGCCGAAGATGCGCAGCAGGTCGTCTTCCAGGCTGAGGAAAAAGCGCGAGGCGCCGGGATCGCCCTGGCGGCCGGAACGGCCACGCAACTGGTTGTCGATGCGGCGGCTTTCATGCCGTTCGGTGCCAACCACGCAGAGGCCGCCGGCTGCCAGCACTTTTTCCTTCTCGGCCGCCACTTCGGCGCGGATCGCAGCGATCTTGGCCGCCAGCGCCTCGCCTTCCAGGCCCTCGGTCTCGGCCTTGATGCGCATCTCGGCATTGCCGCCGAGCTGGATGTCGGTGCCGCGGCCGGCCATGTTGGTGGCGATGGTCACGGCGCCAAGCCGGCCGGCCTGGGCCACGATGCCGGCTTCCTGCTCGTGGAAGCGGGCATTCAGCACCGCATGCTGCACGCCCTTCTGGTTCAGCAGGCCAGACAGCACTTCGGATTTTTCAATCGACACCGTGCCGACCAGCACCGGCTGGCCCTTGGCGCGGCATTCCGCAATCACATTGGCGATGGCTTCGTATTTTTCCTGCGCGGTGCGGTAAACCTCGTCATCCTGGTCAAGCCGCTTCACCGTCACATTGGTGGGGATTTCCACCACGTCCAGGCCATAGATGTCGCCGAATTCGGCAGCTTCGGTGGCCGCCGTGCCGGTCATGCCGGACAGCTTGGGATACATGCGGAAATAATTCTGGAAGGTGATCGAGGCCAGGGTCTGGTTCTCGGTCTGCACCGACACGCCTTCCTTGGCTTCCAGCGCCTGATGCAGGCCATCGGAATACCGCCGGCCTTCCATCATGCGGCCGGTGAATTCGTCGATGATGATAACCTTGTCATCCTTCACGATGTAATCCACATCGCGGGTGAAGCTCTTATGCGCGCGCAGGGCCTGGTTGGCGTGATGCACCACGGCGATGTTGTCGATGTCGTAAAGATCGGTATCGGCTTTCAGCAGGCCGGCCTGGCGCAGCAACTGCTCCATATGCTCGGTGCCGGCTTCAGTGAAGTTCACCGTGCGCTGCTTCTCGTCCTTCTCAAAATCCTCCGCCGTCAGGCTCGGGATCAGCACATTCACCTTCACATACAGATCGGTGGTGTCTTCCGAGGGGCCGGAGATGATCAGCGGCGTGCG
>DLGP01000020.1:16247-16470 GCA_002482765.1 Alphaproteobacteria bacterium UBA7691 | reverse complement strand
GTAGGTGATGTCGCAGGCATAGGCGGCGCGGCGTTCCTCGTCATCCAGGCCATGCACGATCACGCCGGTGGTGAGGCCGAGGAAACCATAAACCCGGCCCATCCATTCGGCATCGCGCCGCGCCAGGTAATCGTTCACCGTCACCACATGCACGCCCTTGCCGGGCAGCGCATTCAGATACACCGCCAGGGTGGCCACCAGGGTCTTGCCTTCGCCGGTCTTC
>DLGP01000020.1:11656-16198 GCA_002482765.1 Alphaproteobacteria bacterium UBA7691 | reverse complement strand
CATGCCGCCGATCAGCTGCACATCGTAATGGCGCTGGCCCAACACACGCTTGGCGGCCTCGCGCACCACGGCGAAAGCTTCCACCAGCAGGCTGTCCAGCGTTTCGCCCTTTTCGAGCCGGGCGCGGAATTCAGCCGTCTTGGCCTGTAGCGCCGCATCATCCAGGGCGGCAATCTGGCTTTCCAGCCCATTGATCGCCTGCACCTTCCTGGTGAAGGGGCGCACTGCGCGATCATTGGCCGAACCGAACAATTTCTTGGCGAGCGCGCCGAACATGCCATACCTCTGATTGTCGGCTGGGGTGGGCGTGGCCGGCTGGGCCGGAAACGCCAGGACAGGCCGAAAAAAGACCCGGGTGAGAGATAAGGGGCGGGGGCCGGTCTGTCAACGCAAGCGGGCGTCGAATCGCCTTCAAACAGCCCTCGCGGCCCGGTTGACCCGCGCCCGATCAAAGGGTTACATGCGGCAGATAGGCCCGGTTTGGGCAAGGAGAGCCGTTCGTGATTGATCCCGTTGCCCTGGCGCAAGCCCTGATCCGCCGCCCCAGCATCACGCCCGCCGACCAGGGCGCGCTGGGTGTGCTGCAAGCCGCGCTGGAGCCGCTGGGTTTTGCCTGCCAGCCGCTGCGTTTTTCGGCGCCCGGCACGCCGGATGTGGATAATCTTTATGCCCGCTGGGGCCGGGCCGGGCCGAATTTCTGCTTTGCCGGCCATACCGATGTGGTGCCGGTGGGCGATCCGCAGGGCTGGACGGTTGATCCCTTCGGCGCCGAGATCATCGATGGCCAGCTTTACGGCCGTGGCGCCACCGATATGAAAAGCGCCATTGCCGCCTTTGCCGCCGCCGCCGAGCGTTTCCTGGCCGAGCGCGGCGCCGGCTTTGCCGGCTCGATCAGCTTTCTCATCACCGGCGACGAGGAAGGCCCGGCCATTAACGGCACCGATAAGGTGCTGAAATGGCTGGCAGAAAAGGGCGAAACCCTGTCGGCCTGCGTGGTCGGCGAGCCAACCAATCCGCTGCGCCTGGGCGAGATGATGAAAATCGGCCGGCGCGGTTCGCTCACCGCCCGTATCACCGTGCTGGGCATGCAGGGCCATGTCGGCTATCCGCATCTGGCGGATAACCCGGTGCCGCGCCTGGTGGATATCCTGCATGCGCTGAAAACCCGCCGGCTTGATCTGGGCAATGCGCATTTTGAGCCGTCGAATCTGGAAATCACCACGGTGGATGTGGGCAATCCGGCCAATAACGTGATCCCGGCCCAGGCCCGCGCGGTGCTGAATATCCGCTATAATACCGAGCAGAATTCGGCCGGCCTGAAAGCCTGGATCGAAGGCTGCTGCGCGCTGGGCGGCGCAGAGGTCGAGGTGACGTTCGAGGATGGCGCCATGCCGTTCCTGACCCAGCCGGGGCGGTTTGTGGCGGCAATGGCCGAGGCGGTGGCCGAAGGCACCGGCCGGCAGCCGGCATTGAGCACCACCGGCGGCACCTCGGATGCGCGTTTTATCCAGGCTTATTGCCCGGTGGTGGAATTCGGCCTGGTTGGCCAGACCATGCACAAGGTGGATGAACGCGCCGCCGTGGCCGATATCCATGCGCTGGCCGATGTCTATCTCGGCATGCTGCGGCGCTATTTCGCCTGAGCTCTTAAGCTGGCGGTAACTCTCTGCGGGCTTTAATCCGGCGGATTCCGCCCGATTCGGCCGCCAGATTGCAGGATATGACCATGGACCAGGTTCTCCGCCGCCGCTTGCTTGATCTGCTCGAGAAGGATACCCGCACGCGCCAACAGGCCGCCGCCGATGGCAGCCTGTTCCAGGGTTATAACGAGGCCCTGCGCGCGGTGCATAACGAGAATGCCAAGGCGCTGGCGGAGATTGTTGATGCCGGCGACTGGCCCGACAAGTTCCAGGCCGGCGAGGATGGCGCCACCGCCGCTTTCCTGATTGTGCAGCATGCCATCGGCCTGCCGAATTTTATGCGCGCCTGCCTCGATCTGATGGAAGAAGCCGCCGAACGCGGCGGCGTGCCGCGCTGGCAGGTGGCATTGCTCACCGATCGTATCCGCATGCTGGAAGGCCGGCCGCAGGTTTACGGCACGCAGTTTGACTGGACCGTGGATGGCAAATTTGAGCCATTGCCGATTGAAGAGCCGGAAACCGTTGACCTGCGCCGCACCGCCGCCGAATTGGTGCCGATGGCCCAGGCGGTGGAAGTGCAGCGCAAGGAAAATGCCGAAATGGGCGGCAGCGCCCCAAGCCCCCAAGCCTGGCTCAGCCGCCAGCGCGAATTCGAAGCCTGGGCCAAGGCGGTTGGTTGGCGTAAGTGATGGGCGGTAGATAGAACTGCCCACAATTCACTTTTATTTCATAGAGTTAAATTTGCTTTTGAACAACTTATAGTCGTGTAAAATTGCGGAGTTAGAGCGCTTTCTAAGGGAGGTGTATCTATAGCTAATAAACTCAGTCAGCAGGTTTTGAGAAAATTTAAGTCCCACGGGTACTCATCAATCCTCTTCGGGGCATAAAATTCTCCGTTGCAATTCAAGCTGGTGGCCAATGCGTTTTTGATCTAAAAAGGAAACCAACGAATCGTTTGGTGCCTGGGAAAGCCTTGAACAATCCGAAGAAAAATGGGCCTCCGGTGCGCTTATCAAGCGCAGATACACTTGAGTTAGAAAAGGTCAAAACAGCGTCTAGGGAACGTGTGACTCTGAAGGTGTTGGATATTTTTTGGTGGGGCGTGATCATCGGCATCCCTTGCTTGGCGGCCTATAAGATGATTGAGGTCTCCGCTGGAACCAGTACCAGCTTTGATTGGAATACTAACGTTTCTCTGAGTGGCAAGATTGAGGCTATGATAGAGAAGTCGAGTTCCACATGGCTGTACCTAGCGCTCTGCGTGATGATGATTGTCACAATTTTGGCGATTTTTTATGGTTTTGTACAGAAAAAGCAGCGTGAGCACACTACGATAGAACTTTCGGAACGCATCCAATTCTTGGAGAGAAGTGTTGATCCGAAACGCTCGTCATCTTCGTTGATGCCCAATGGTCGCTCCAGACCTGAAGATCGATAATTTGTGATAGGAGGTAGATATGGAATTGCTCGCGTACTTCAATTTCTTCTGCTTCTCTATAGCCTTCTCATTGCTGATTTGGTTCTTTGTGGGGCCTTGGGCTGATTTTTGCACAAATTTCACTCGACAGCGGCTCTTTAGGTTGCGCGATCGGTTGTTCAATTTGGCTATTGCTGGCGACATCCGTTTTGTAGATGTGAACTACATTCGCCTTCGCGCTGCTATCAATGCCAATATTCGATATGCTCATCAGGTATCATTAATAGGTTTGATTTTGTTTCTTGTTACCGGCCCAAAAGACGACGGAATTAATGACCTTGATCGTATGCAGAAGGAGCTTGCGCACTCAGCAAAATCCTACGCTGCGAGGAGAGAAATCCGTTTGGTTTGTCGGAAGATGCAGATGGAAATGGGATTGTTGCTTCTGATGCGATCTCCAGTCTTGTGGGTAATTTTTGTTTGCTTCATCATTGCATGCGCCGTAGTTGAATTGGCCAAATTTATTTTGGCCATGCCGGCATCGAAAGTGAAGCGGACAGTTAAGCAGGTGCTAGGGAGTTCACAGCAGATTGGACCGCATAGATCAGCTGTGCGCGTTGGTCTTAGCTGGGCGCATGCAACAGTGATCGCGTGCTTCATATTTTTGGGCCATGCAGTTGAAGCTAGTGCCGATGCCTCAGAAAAGCGTATCGTTGTTGAGGCGTGAAGCTTAGTTTAATGGCCAAGTTTGTGCGTCAGCTGAACTGGTTTCTACGGCCAAGGTGGTGGCTGGCGCAAATAGGCGCCTCTTAAAGCGTCATACCCGCGTAAGCGGGTATCCCATTTCCCTCAGCTTTCATTCATTTTCCAGCAAAAGCGGGATGCCCGCTTGCGCGGGCATGACGGGTGCGGGCTTGGCCGATTTGCCCTTATTGTTCCTGATACACCCCGTTCGGCACCGCCAATCACTGTAATCGGAATTTTCCATCTGCTTCTAGTTTAGAACGATGCTAAAGTAGCTTTGTTCAGTGAGGGTGGTTTTGCCCGGTGAGCCATCGCCCTCCTGGGCCTGCCGCAACAAGGCGGCAGGCGCTTCGACCCCGTGATTTGATTTGACCATTCCCCCCATAAGGAAGGAAACCCGATGACAACCAGCGGCAAATGCCCCGTGATGCATGGCAGCCATACCAGCACCGGCAGCGGTGTGATGGATTGGTGGCCCAATGCGCTTAATCTCGACATCCTGCACCAGCATGATGCCAAGACCAATCCGATGGCGCCGGGTTTTGATTACCGCGCCGAATTGAAAAAGCTGGATGTGGCGGCGCTGAAGCGCGACCTGCATGCGCTGATGACCGACAGCCAGGATTGGTGGCCGGCGGATTGGGGCCATTATGGCGGCCTGATGATACGCATGGCCTGGCATGCCGCGGGTTCCTACCGCACCGCCGATGGCCGCGGCGGCGGCGGCACCGGCAACCAGCG
>DLGP01000020.1:0-11589 GCA_002482765.1 Alphaproteobacteria bacterium UBA7691 | reverse complement strand
GCTCTGGCCGATCAAGAAGAAGTATGGCAACCGCATCAGCTGGGCCGACCTGATCCTGCTGGCCGGCACCATCGCCTATGAATCGATGGGGCTGAAAACCTTCGGCTTCGGCTTTGGCCGCCCGGATATCTGGCATCCGGAAAAGGATGTCTATTGGGGTTCGGAAAAGGAATGGCTCGGCGCCGGGCGTTATGCCGGCGAAAGCCGCGACAGCCTGGAAAACCCGCTCGCCGCCGTGCAGATGGGCCTGATCTATGTGAATCCGGAAGGGGTGGGCGGCAAGCCCGATCCGCTGCGCACGGCGCAGGATGTGCGCATCACCTTTGCCCGCATGGCGATGGATGACGAAGAGACCGTGGCACTCACCGCCGGCGGCCACACGGTGGGCAAGGCGCATGGCAATGGCGATGCCGCGCGGCTTGGCCCCGATCCCGAAGGCGCGCCGCTGGAAGACCAGGGCCTGGGCTGGCTCAACAAGACCAGCCGGGGCATTGGCCGCGATGCCGTCACCAGCGGGCTTGAAGGCGCCTGGACCACCCATCCGACCCAATGGGATAACGGCTATTTCGACATGCTGTTCGGCCATGAATGGGAATTGCGCAAAAGCCCGGCCGGCGCCTGGCAATGGGAGCCGGTGAGCATCAAGGAAGAAGACAAGCCGGTTGATGCGGAAGACCCCTCGATCCGCAAAAACCCGATCATGACCGATGCCGATATGGCGATGATCAAGGACCCGGCCTATCGCGCCATCTCCGAGCGGTTCCACAAGGACCCGGCCTATTTCTCGGAGGTGTTCGCCCGCGCCTGGTTCAAGCTCACCCATCGCGATATGGGGCCGAAAGTGCGCTATCTCGGCCCCGATGTGCCGCAGGAAGACCTGATCTGGCAGGATCCGGTGCCGGCCGGCAACACCGGCTATGATGTGGCCGCCGTGAAGGCCAGCATTGCCAAAAGCGGCCTCAGCATCAGCGACATGGTGGCCACTGCCTGGGACAGCGCCCGCACCTATCGCGGCTCGGATATGCGCGGCGGCGCCAATGGCGCGCGCATCCGGCTGGCGCCGCAGAAGGATTGGGCCGGCAACGAACCGGCGCGGCTCGCCCGTGTGCTCGGCGTGTTGCAGCCGATCGCCGACGCGGCCGGCGCGAGCCTGGCCGATGTCATCGTGCTGGCCGGTAATGTCGGTGTTGAGCAGGCGGCCAAGGCCGGCGGCTTTGATATCACGGTGCCGTTTGCGCCCGGCCGTGGTGATGCCAGCGCAGCGCAGACCGATGCGGCTTCCTTCGATGTGCTGGAGCCGCTGCATGACGGCTTCCGCAACTGGCTGAAGCAGGATTATGCCGTCAGCGCCGAAACCCTGCTGTTGGATCGCAGCCAGCTCATGGGCCTCACCGCCTGCGAGATGACCGTGCTGGTGGGCGGCCTGCGTGTGCTGGGCGCCAATCATGGCGGTAGCCAGCAGGGTGTGTTCACCACCCGGCCCGGCGTGCTGAGCAATGATTTCTTCGTCACGCTGACAGACATGGCCTATGCCTGGCAGCCGGTGGCGCAGAATCAGTATGAATTGCGGGATCGCAAAACCGGCGCGGTGCAATGGACCGCCAGCCGGGTGGATCTGGTCTTCGGCTCCAATTCGGTGCTGCGAGCCTATGCCGAAGTCTATGCCCAGGACGATGCCAAGCAGAAGTTTGTGCAGGATTTTGTCGCCGCCTGGACCAAGGTGATGAACGCCGACCGCTTCGACCTCGCGGCCTGAGCCACATGATGACCCCGGGCCGGTTCAGGCCGGCCCGGGTGTCAATCCATTACGACTGCCCTCAAGGGCCGGTTTTGCCGATTGTTTGCAACGTCATCTGCACCCGCTCGGATACAATCCTGTGCACGGCCATGCAGCCGGCACTACCCGGGCTATCGGATAGCGCGCCAGCCACGTTGCTGCTCGCCGCGATGATCGCGTCACATATTTCGGCCACCCGGCGGCGAATCAGGCCAAAACCAATGCCGGCTTCTTTGCCAAAAGCCTGCCAGTTCTCCACGGTCAATGCCGCAAGCGTGGCACTTTTTCCAATTCGCATGGCCATTTTGGGCGAAAGTGCGGGATAGGCTATGGTGCAAAGCAGATCGTATAACGGCGCCATGCGTGGCCCCTGATCGTCATAGAGGATCGAGAAATTCTTGCCATGGGCATCGGCATTGCCAACGATCAGATTAAAAATCGCCGCGTCCAGCAATTTCAAAACATCTATTGCCGGCCGTGCTGACACCCGGCGCAACAAGGCAAAACAATCCTTGAATGTCGGCCCGCCTTCACTGGCATATTTTGTTTCAGGCGGAATGCCGAGAGCCTGGCAAAAATCTTCCTGATGGACACGACGCACAATGCCATATTCATCACGAACCCGGTCATATCTTTCAACCAGCAGAAACGGACGTTGCGCCGCAGCGCGCGGTTTGGCGGCGGCAACATCAAGGCCGATTGCGGCCGCCAGCAGCATCACAAAAACTTCGTTGCCGGTGCTTCCCGGGAAGCCGGCAATGGGTGGTTTCAGAATATGCGTGGTGGCCTGGCCGGCAAGCGGCAGCGCAATTTCGTCGCCAATCATCACAACCGGCACTTTGGATTGCGCACCGGCCAGCGATAGCCGTAAACCTTCCTGGCCGGCCAGAAGCGGCCGCGTCGGCAGCGCATCCAGTATCCGAACCACCCCGGCTTCATCCAGCGATGTCAGTGGCTGGTCCGGCCTTGATTCGGCCGCTATGGGCCGCTGATCTGCCGGCAGAAATTGAAGCGCGCCGGCAACATCGCCGCCCAGGCGATCAAGCATTGCAAAATCATTCGCGGCGGAAATGCCCAAGGCTTGCGCCGCAGCAAGGCGCTGGTCTGCCTCGGGCAGCAGGCCGCCGAAAAACGGCCGGCATTCGCGGCGCGAAAAAGGCTCAGGCCGTTTCGGCAGGGAAACAGAAAGTGGCCGTGCATTGTTGTCGTCAAGCCAGGAGCGCGCATAGGCGAAGCTGATATCACCATGCCTGTCCTGCCTGAATTGACCAACCATGCCGCCGTCCCACCAGACATTGAGCAGTCTGGTCGTCATGGCTTGCGCTCACCAGGAGCCAGAATTTCCACAACACAGCCCAGTGTCTGGAGCACCAGCAGCGCTTTTCCAATCTGGGCCGTGGGCTTGCCGGCTTCGAGATCAACAATGAAGCGAAGCCCCACGCCAGCAACGCCGGCAAGCTCATGCTGCCGCAAGTTCTGCTGCTTGCGTACGCTGCGCACCAGGGCGCCGATATCGGCTGGAAGCTTGATTTGTTGTGCCATCTCAGTTTTCCCGAGCGGTAATATATCAGTCTGGCGGCCAAATTGCTGAATAATTCTTACCGCTCGGGAAAATATAGCCGCATGGCTGGAAAACGCCGCAATAATTTCCCGCTCGGTAATAATGGGAGTGGCGAGCGGTCGTTGATCGCCATGAGCGCCTCAAGGCGCCGCGCTCACATTCATGCCTATCCCCCTGCAAACCCAACAGTTTGGCGCGCTACAACCCGGCGCTTGACCGGCACACTAAAAGGTGGTGCGCTTGCGGGATGCCGTCAAAACCGCGCTGCACTTTTGCTGTCTGTATTGCGGTGGCGGCCACTGAAACGGGCCGGCCACCGGCCTGCTCCGGCCCCATGAAGCGCCCCAGGCCAGCGTATTGGCTAATTTGCGAATAATACTAAAGCGAACGAAGATTGATGCAGAGAGGAAAAAATAGATAGGCTATGCCAATATTCCAAAAAGTACGCTCGCATATTTACAAGAAAAAAACTCTATATTCTATTTTTTTGTTAATACTATTTACCCCGATCGCCTGCATTCGTTATTTCGTTCATATATATGTCGATGATGGCGGATATGAAGTTAAAAAATATTTCGCTCACGCTCTTGCTCAAGAGGGTTTGAAAGATGTGCCTGCGCCAATTCTAATTGCCGAGATCATAAAAAGTGAATGGAACGCAATCTGCATTTTAACTGCCTATTCAAGCAGGTTTGAAGGGTCTCATCCGGCCATCGCGGCGGCCAACCATGCATTAGATGCAAATAAATCCTATTTCGCTGGAGAAGGGGAATTCGTAATTGTCCTTCTTATGAGTAATGATAAATCAAAGGTTCTAAAAATATATAATAGTGCTGAGGTAAATAATCCTGGCGACCTATCGGCAGCTCCTAGAAATTTGCTTGAGCGTTTCAAGATCAGCCCGTGTGCTTTTCGTAACAATGCGTATGCCATCCCGTATTTGAATCGGGCCGGAAAAATCAATTTTTACCTTTCGGAGGTTGAGTGATGGAAATGGCCACCGCCATCACCCTGATGGTTTAACGTGCCGGGTGTTTGCAGCCATGCAATGGCCTGCCAGCCGCCGCTGGCAAACAAGCCGGCGCCTCAATAGTCCACGCCCATGAAATACAGCCCGTCTGGCGGCGCGGTTGGGCCGGCGGCGCGGCGGTCGCGGGCGGCGAGTGCGGCGGCCACATCGCCGGCCTGCCATTTGCCTTCGCCCACCAGTTTGAGCGTGCCGGCCATGTTGCGCACCTGATGATGCAGGAAACTGCGCGCCCGCGCCGTGATGTGGATTTCCGCGCCCTGGCGCTGCACGCTGAGCTGTTCCAGTGTGCGCAGGGGCGAATTGGCCTGGCATTCGCTGGCGCGGAAGCTGGTGAAATCGTGATGCCCGATCAGCGTCTGCGCCGCCTGCTGCATCGCCTCGGCATCCAGCGCCACCGGCACATGCCACACCAGCCCGGCCTCGATGCTGGGCGGCGGATGCCGGGTCAGGATGCGGTAGAGATACCAGCGCGCCCTGGCATCCAGCCGGGCGTTGAAATCCGGCGCGGCATAGGCAATGCCGAGCACACTCACCGGCTCCAGCCGCAGATGGAAATTCAGCCCGGTCAGCAGCCTTTCGGGCGCGAAATCCTTGGGCAGGTCAACATGCGCCACCTGGCCGCGTGCATGCACGCCGGCATCGGTGCGCCCGGCGGCGAATACCGTGGGCATCTCGGCGCCGCCCAGCATCGCCGCCACCGCTTCCTCCACCGCCTGCTGCACCGAGCGGCCACTCTCCTGGCGCTGCCAGCCGACATAGGGCCCGCCATGATATTCCAGCGTCAGGCGGTAGCGCGGCACTAGCCGAGCCGCGTGCCGGCGGGCAACGGCCGGCCATTGAGGAAGGCGGCGAGATCGGCCGGCGGCTTGCCGGCGCGCTGCACCCGCAGCAGCCGCAAAGCGCCGCCGCCGCAGGCCACCAGGCCCTTGTCATCCAGCAGCAGGCCCGGTTCGCCCTGGCCATCAACCGGCTCGGCGGCAAGGATTTTCAGCCGCTCGCCGTCAAGTTCACACCAGGTGCCGATGCCGGGATTGAAGGCGCGGATCTGGCGGTCGATCTGGCTTGCCGGCTGCTGCCAGTCGATGCGGCTTTCCTCGGGTTTCAGCTTGGCGGCATAGGTCACGCCCTCGGCCGCCTGCGGCTGCGGCAAAAGCCTGCCGGCGGCATGCTCATGCAGGGCGCGCAGCATCAGCGGCGCCCCCGCTGCCGCCAGCGCATCATGCAACTGGCTTGCATTCATGCGCGGGCCGATGGGCACAGTTTCGCGCGCCAGCACCGGGCCGGTATCCAGGCCGATATCCATCTGCATGGCGCAAACCCCGGTCTCGGCATCGCCGGCCAGGATGGCGCGCTGGATCGGCGCCGCGCCACGCCAGCGCGGCAACAGCGAGGCATGCAGGTTGAAACAGCCCAGGCGCGGCGCCGCCAGGATCGGCGCCGGCAGCAGCAGGCCATAGGCCACCACCACCGCCGCATCGGCATGCAGCGCGGCAAACTCGGCCTGTGCCTCGGGGGTTTTCAGGGCTACCGGGCAGCGCACCGGCAGGCCCTGGCTTTCGGCAAAAGCCTGCACCGGCGAAGGCGTCAGCTTATAACCACGGCCAGCCGGGCGTGGCGGCTGGGTATAGACGGCGGCGATCTCGTCGCCGGCAGCCAGAAAGGCGCGCAAAACCGGCACGGCAAAATCCGGCGTGCCCATAAAAACCAGGCGCATCTCAGGACGCCTTGAGCCGCTTGGTCTTCACCAGTTTACGCAGGATCATGTTGCGCTTCAGCGCCGAGATGTGATCCACAAACAGCACGCCGTCGAGATGATCCATCTCATGCTGCAAGCAGGTGGCCAGCAGGCCGCTGGCATGCAATTCGCGCTCGGCGCCCTGATAATCCAGATAGCGGATTTTCACCTCGGCCGGCCGCACCACTTCGGCATAATGCTCGGGCAGCGACAGGCAGCCTTCCTCATAGGCATTATCGTCATCGGAAATCCAGGTGAATTCCGGATTGATGATGAAGAGCGGCTGCTTGTCCTCGCCCTCGCGCGCCACATCGATCACCAGCATCCGCTGGGCAATGCCAACCTGGATCGCCGCCAGGCCGATGCCGGGCGCGGCATACATGGTTTCCAGCATGTCATCCAGCACATGGCGCAGATCGTCGTCCACGCGCGCCACCGGCTTGGAAATCTGGGCCAGCACCGGATCGGGTGCGGTGATGATTGGTAAAACGGCCATGATCGGGGAATTCCTGTTGCTCGGGGGGTATTAAGGGCCGCGCTGGCGATCCGTCAAGTCCGCTGCTATTGATGGCGGATGGACAACGCCCTGATTCTCTCCTTTCTGCCGGTGGTTCTGCTTGTGGTGGTGATTGGCCTGCTGCTCTGGTTGCGCCCGCGCAATCCGGCAGCCGAGCTTCCCGATCCGGCGGAAAAGGCCGTGTTGGCAACCCGGCTGGCCGAGGCCGAGCGGCAATTGGCCGAGCGCGTGGCCGAGGCCGGGCCGTTGCGCCAGCGGCTGGAACAGGCCCTGGCCGGCCAGGCCGGCGCCGAGGCACGCCAGGCGGCGCTGGAAGCCGAATTGGCCAAGGCGCAGCAGGCGATGGCCCAGGCCCAGGCCGAACGCGATAATGAGGCGCGCCGCCGGGTTGAGGCCGAGCGCCATGCTGCGCTGGCGCAGCAGAAGCTGGTGGATTTTGAGCAGCTTTCGGCGCAGATGACCGAGGCCGCCAAGGCCGCCACGCTGGAAAGCAGCAAATTGCTCGCCGGCCAGTTGCTGGAAAGCCACAAACGCGAGGCCGAGGCCGCCAAGCAGCAGCAGGAAGCCCAGCGCCAGCAGCAGGAAGCCAGTATCAAGCAGACCACCGAGGCGCTGTATCAGCGTTTTGAGCAGGTCACCGGCAGCGTGGCGGCGCTCGGCGCCCAGGTGACACAGACCCAGATCACCACGGAGACTATCCGCCGCGCCATCTCGCATCCCGGCGGCGCCGGCCGCATGGCCGAAATCGGCCTGGAAAACCTGCTGAAATCCTTTGGCCTGGAACCCGGCATGGATTTCATCGTGCAGTATCACGCGGCCGGCGATGGCGAACGCGGCGCCTTGCGCCCGGATGCGGTGGTGTTCCTGCCCGGCGATGCCGCTTTGGTGATCGATTCCAAGGCCTCCAAAACCCTGCTCGATCATGCCGAGGCGGAAAGCGAGGCCGAGGCCGAAGCCGCCCTTGCCCGGCTCGGCCAGCGCATGAACCAGCATCTGCGCGCGCTCAGCGCCAAGGATTACGGCAAGGCGGTGCTGGATAGCTACAAGTCGCTTGGCCGCGGCGGCACATTGTCGCGCTGCATCATCGCCATGGCCCTGCCCAATGAGGCGGCGGTGGAAAAGCTGCGCCAGGCCGATCCGGCGCTGGAGCGGCTGGCGGCGGAAAAGGATATTGTGATTGCCGGGCCTTCGGCGCTGGCGGCGATCATCGCCATGGCACGGATGAATATCCATGCTGGCCGGCAGAGCGAGAACCAGGAAAAAATCGCCACCGCGATGCGCGATTTCCTCGATTCCCTGGCCACGGCACTGGCGGCGGCGGAAAAATCCGCCAAGGGCCTGGCCACGGCGGCTGAGCAGTTTGATGCCTTCACCCGCTCGGTCAACCGCCGCCTGTTGCCGCGCGCCCGCACGCTGATTGCGCTTGGCGTCGGCGCCAAAAAATCGCTGCCGCAGGCCTTGCCCAGTTTTGAGGTGACGGTGGGGCGCAATGATGTGATCGATGCCGAGGCCGAGGAAGTGGCGTCGCCGCAATTGGAGAAACCGGCATGAGCGACACGCACCAGACTGAAGCAGACTGCATCATCCAGGCACTTGGCCTGCTGCCACATCCGGAAGGCGGGCATTTCGCCGAAACCTTCCGCGATCCGGCGCAGCACAATGGCCGCAGCCATGGCACCGCAATCTATTTCCTGCTCAAAAGCGGCGAACGCTCGCATTGGCACCGGGTTGATGCGGCGGAAACCTGGCATGTCTATGCCGGCGCGCCGTTGCGGCTCGGCATCGCCGCCCCCGATGCACAGCCGGTCTGGCATCTGCTCGGCGGCGATATCCTGGCCGGCCAGCGGCCGCAGGCGGTGGTGCCGGCCGGCCATTGGCAGGCGGCGGAAAGCACCGGCGCTTACACCCTGGTCGGCTGCACCGTGGCGCCGGGCTTCGATTTCGCCGGCTTCGAACTGGCGCCGCCAGGTTGGGAACCATAACCGGCTCAAGTTCAGCATCCCGAAAGTCGCCATCCTGGCGCTGATCCAGTCCGGCAAGCCGGAGCCGTTTTTCTGCCGGCTGCGGCCAGAATACACACCAAAGCCGTCATGGTCGGCGCAGGCCGACCATCCACGAATGCCTTGTTTCTCGGCCAGTCAAACAAAAACGTGGATGCTACGCCTGCGCGTAGCATGACGACCTTTGGTATGGAACCAGCGACTACCTGTTTCGCCAGCCATGGCGCGGGCCGAGCATGCAGGTTTTGCGCGGCTTGCCAGCTTGCGCCGCCGGAAATCGCCGCATGCATTTATGCGTGTATTCCGGCAGCATAAACCATTATAAAAATCGACAAGAATTATTGATCTGGAGCCGCCATGGTAGCCGAGCCGGCCGTTGCACAGGCGGCAAACCGCCCCATCATCCCCATGGCCGAAGGGCTGGGGCCGCAGGAACTGTATGATCGCCAGCTGGAAGGCATGCTCTGCACGCTGGCGGGCCGGCTGCTGCTGATGGGGCTATGCTGCTGGATCATCGCCGGCTGGCAGGCGGGGCTGCTCGGCATGGCGCTTATGCTGCTGCTCGGCTGGGGGCAGATATTGCGCCACAAGGATCGGCCCGATCTGCTGCGCTATAATTACCGCCGGGCTATCTGGGGCTTGGTGATTTACATGACCGCGCCGCTGCTGATCCGGCTGCTTTATGCCGGATTGCAAGCCTGGGCGCCGGATATGCTGGATGCCTGGCTGCACCTCACCACGCCGGTGGTGGATCATCTCAGCGGGCATCTCGCGTTATTTCAGAAAGCCCGCAACATGCATGCAAGTCTTTTTGCCGCGGCAGACCCAGAGAACACGCCCCGCCTTGATCTGGCCCTGCATATGAATGTGGTGCATTGCCTGACGGTGCCGGCAGCCTTGTTATTCATGCCCTTGCTGGCGGTGAATATCAGAGGGGCGAAACCGCTTCCAAGTAAGCCCTGGCGAAAGGCTTTGCTGGAAAATATTTCCAATTTATTTATTGGCTTTCTGGGCTTGTGGGTTATAGAGCAATGCTTGGGCGAAACCGTATTAAGCAGGGGCATGCATAATTTATTTACAATTTATAACCATGTTCTGGTTCAAGTTACAGGATTTTCATTGCTCGGATTTTCATTTTTATTTTCATTGATAAATATAGGTAACTTTTTTTATTCTGGTAATAAATTCCACCATGCTAGGAAGTTCTTCGTACGGCATCTCAGCAACTCGCATCCCCGCTGATGCCGGTTTTCCTCGCCCCAAGTTGCCACTTGCGAGAAGCGTTGGGGGCAGGATTCCGTCTTTCCAAATTATTGCGTTTATTTCGTTTATTGCGAATATTTCAGATATATGCTATCTGATTGTGCAATTCCACTCGCGTTGGATATTGCAAAGATTAAGGAGTGCAAGCCATGGCAGCCACGGCACAAATTCTGCCTTTTCCGAGCGAAAAGGATGCCGAGATTGCCCGTGTTTCCGGTCGCCGCCTTGCCGTTCTGGCGTCGCGCAACCAGCCGCTGACCCTACACGTTCGGGAGCATGGCGAGGACACCGTGCTTGAATTGCCTGCCGCTGCGGTAAAGCTGCTTTTTGAGATATTGCAGGATATGGCGGCTGGCAAAGCCGTGGCCATTGTGCCGCATGCCGCCGAACTCACCACGCAGCAGGCGGCGGATTATCTGAATGTATCCCGCCCCTTCCTGATCAAGCTGCTGCAAGAGAACAAGCTGCCGTTCCGCTCGGTTGGAACGCATCGCCGGATTCTGTTCCAGGATGTGATGGCCTACAAAAAAACCATTGATGAAGCGCGCCGGCGCAGCCTCGACGCACTGGCTGCCCTCAGCCAGGAACTCGATATGGGCTATTGATGGCATTCACGGCTCTGCTGGATGCCAATGTGCTGTATCCGGCCCCGCTGCGAGACCTGTTGCTTGAGCTTGCGCTGGCAGACTTGTTCCGGGCGAAATGGTCGGCGCGTATCCAGGATGAATGGATCAACGCCCTGATGCGAAACGAGCCGCATCGTGATCGGGCAAGATTGCAACGTACCCGGGCGCTCATGGAAGAGAATATGCGTGATGTTCTGGTTGAGGATTATGAGCATCTGATTCCTGCCATAAAATACATTGATCCCGGTGATCGTCATGTTGTGGCAGCGGCAATCAAAAGCCGCGCTGATCTGATCGTGACCCTGAATCTGAAGCATTTCCCGGCGGCAGAATTGGCGCGATGGGATTTGGCCGCCGCTCATCCAGACCAGTTCTTGCAGCATCAGTTTCACTTGTCGCAACCCGCCTTCCTCAACGCGGCCAAAACCTGCCGTGCCAGGCTGAAAAACCCGCCGAAATCTGTCGAGGACTATATTGCGGCGCTACGCCGCAACGGGCTGATCGTTACGGCGGCGATGCTGGAGGACTATGCCAGCCTGATCTGACCCGGGAACAGCCCTGCTGCTCCGGGGTTAAGGCCACATCCTGACATGGCGTGATTTTCTGGTGTTATGGGACGAGCGACTACCTGCTTGGGCCAGCCATGGCACGGGCCGGGCATGCAGGTACCCACTTGCGAGAAGTGATAGGGGTGGGAAGGTCGTGACCTGTCGCTGCAAACCGCGCGGCTCAACATGAAGCTGCAACAGCAAAGGCTGCGGCGCAGTGGCTGAGTGATTAACGCCGCTGGTTGGGGTTGTAAATCTGAATCCTTCCTCACTCGTCATGCCCGGGCTTGACCCGGGCATCCCATTTTTTAACTGTTTTCCAGCAATTTCAATTGGAGTGAGATCCCCGGGTCAAGCCCGGGGATGACGACGGAGGGGAGGTCCAGTCGGTCAGAAGTTAAACCGGACAGCCGTGGATCAAGTCCGCGCATGACGAGAGGGGAATTGGTGTTCAAACTTGAACCGAGCAGCCGGGGGCAAGACAAGCGCGGGTATGACGTGAGGGCGGTGGTGTTGTAATAATTACCCTGCT
>DLGP01000038.1:13561-28747 GCA_002482765.1 Alphaproteobacteria bacterium UBA7691 | reverse complement strand
GCTATGCGCGGCCACCGAGGAGGCAACCGGCGCCGAGCGGCTATAGCCAAGAAAGACCCTGATCATGGCCGCCATCCTGCGACAAAATTGTTAAAAATTCCCGCTTCCCAAAACCGGCTTTCGGGCGGATGATGGCGGCAATAGCGGTATTAAAATACCGCAATCCATCTCCCTGGCCGCCCAACCCGGACCCCAATCATGCTGCCAAAACTGATTACCGTGCTGCGCGACGGCTATACGCTGGCGCATTTGCGCAAGGATGCGCTGAGCGGCCTGACCGTGGCCATTGTCGCCCTGCCGCTCGCCATGGCGATTGCCATCGCCAGCGGCACCACGCCAGACAAAGGGCTGATTACCGCCATCATCGCCGGCTTCCTGATCTCGGCCCTGGGCGGCAGCCGGCACCAGATCGGCGGCCCCACGGCGGCCTTTGTCATCGTGGTTTACGGCGTGATCCAGCAACATGGTTATGACGGCCTGCTGCTCGCCACCCTGATGGCCGGGCTGCTGCTGCTGCTGGCCGGCCTGCTGCGGCTGGGCAGCCTGATCCGCTACATTCCCAATCCGGTAATCACCGGCTTCACCGCCGGCATCGCCGTCACGATTCTCTCCACCCAGGTGAAGGATTTTTTCGGCCTGAACCTGGCAACGGTGCCGGCCGAATTCATCGCCAAGCTGGCCGCCTATGCCGGCGCCGCCGGCAGTTTCCAGGCCATCACCCTGCTGATTGCGCTGCTGGCGCTGGGCATCATCATCGCGTTGCGGCTGTGGCGCCCGGCCTGGCCCGGCTTTCTGATCGCTATCGGTATCGCCACTTTGTTGGTGCAGCTGCTGCATCTGCCGGTGGAAACCATCGCGGATCGTTTCGGCGCCATCCCAAACAGCCTGCCTGCCCCCAGCCTGCCGGCGATCTCGGCGGCGCGGCTGCTGGAATTGCTGCCTTCGGCCGCCACCATCGCGCTGCTGGCCGGCATCGAAAGCCTGCTATCCTGCGTCATCGCCGATGCCATGACCGGGCGCAAACACCGCTCCAATATCGAACTGGTCAGCCAGGGTGTGGCCAATATCGCCTCGGCGCTGTTTGGCGGCCTGCCTGCCACCGGGGCGCTGGCGCGCACCGCCACCAATATCCGTGCCGGCGCGCATGGCCCGGTCTCCGGCATGCTGCATGCGGCTTTCCTGCTGGTCTTTATGCTGGCGCTGGCGCCGCTGGCCGGGCTGTTCCCGCTCGCCGCGCTGGCCGCCCTGCTGGTGGTGGTGGCCTGGAATATGAGCGAGATTCACCAGATCAAGCACACCGCCCTAGGCCCATGGCCGGATTTCCTGGTGCTGCTGCTCACCCTGGCGCTCACCATCCTGCTCGACCTGACCATCGCCATCCTGGCCGGCACGGCGCTGAGCTATGCGCTGAAACTATTGCCGCAGCCGCCGCAGCACCGGGCGTAAGGCTTCCGGCAGATCGTCGGCGATCAGGCCCGGGCCGCTTTCGGCCGCCGCCGCGCCATGCAGCCACACGGCGGCACAGGCGGCTTCGAAGGCCGGCATGCCTTGAGCCAGAAGACCGGCACAGAAACCGGCCAGCACATCGCCAGCCCCGGCAGTGGCCAGATCGGGTGGCGCATTGTCGTTGATCACGGCGGCGCCATCCGGTGCGGCAATCACCGTATCCGGGCCTTTCAAGATCACCACCGCATTGCTGCGCGCCGCCGCCTGCCGGGCGCGATGCAGCTTGTCAGGATCATGCCGCAGATCAGGAAACAGGCGGGCAAATTCGCCGTCATGCGGCGTCAGGATCGCCGGCACATCCTGCATCGCGTCAAACAATTCCTGCGGCCGGAAGGCAAAGCTGGTCAGGGCATCGGCATCCAGCACCACGCCGCCCTGGCCTGCCGGGTGCTGCAAAGCCAGAGCCGCCAGCACCGCCAGCCGCGTCTCGGCACCAACGCCATTGCCCGGCCCCAGCAGCAGGACATTCCGGCGCGGATCGGCCAGAGCCGCCAGCCAACCCTCGCGGCCATCGGCTTCCACCCGCATCAGCGCATCCGGCGTCATCGCCTGGTGCATCAGCGCATGCGGCAGCGCCAGGGTGCAGAGCCCGGCGCCGATGCGCAAAGCAGCCCGGCCAGCCAGCCGGGCGGCGCCCAGCTGCTGCCCGGCACGGATCAGGGCATGGCCGCGCGCATATTTGTGGCCATCCAGGCGCGGTTGCGGCAGCAGGGCGCGCCACACGTCCGGTCCATTGCGCCATTGGCGGGGTTTGATGCTATCCAGCACCTTGGCCGGAATGCCGATATCGGCCAAGGCCACAGCACCGCATAGCAGCCGGCCCGGCAACAACAAATGACCCGGCTTGAGGCGGAAAAAAGTGACTGTGCGATCCGCCCGGATGGCTGCGGCGGCCTCGTCCCCCAGCAGCCTGCCGCCCAGCACCTGGCCGCTATTGCCGGACACGCCGCTGGGCAGGTCCACCGCCACGATGGCTTTGCCGCTGGCATTGGCGGCCCGCACCAAACCCGCCGCAACACCGCTTAATGGCCGCGCCAGCCCGGCGCCAAACAAGGCATCGATGATAACACTGGCCGCAGCGCAATCCGCTTCCGCCGGCGCCAGCACCGGTCCGGGCCAGCGCGCCGCCATCACGGCGGCATCGCCCTGCAAGGCAGCGGATTCACCCAGCAAAACCAGGCGCACCGGCCAGCCGGCCTCGGCCAGCAGCCGCGCCGCCACAAAACCGTCTCCGCCATTATTGCCCGGGCCGCACAGCACCAGCACTGGGCCATGCGGATAATTCAGGCGCACGGCATCAGCCACTGCCGCGCCGGCCCGCTCCATCAGATCAAGACTCGCCACACCGGCGGCAACGGCAAGGCGGTCGGCCTCGCCCATTTCCGCAACGGTGAGCAACACGCTCACAATACGGGTCGCCGCTTGTGCCAGTCGGTCACCGCCTGATAGGCGGCACCGGCCTGCAACACCAGATCATCCCGATGCATCGGGCCAACAAATTGCAAGCCGACCGGTAGCCCCGCCGTGGTGAAACCGCACGGCACGCTCAGCGCCGGCTGCTGGCTCAGGTTGAACGGATAGGTGAAGGGCGTCCAGGCGGTCCAATACACATCGCCCATCGCCTTGGGCGCCACCCGCCCGGCCTCGAAGGCCGGCACGGCCAGGGTGGGCGTTACCAGGAAAGCATAGGTTTCATGAAACTGCCGCATCGCCGTGCCTAGCCGGCCACGGGCATTGGCGGCGTCCAGATATTCGCTCATCCCGATGGCGCGGCCACGGGCGTGGCTATCCTGCAAGCCGGGATCAAGCTGGGCAAAGGCCGCCGGCGAGAGGGCGCGCGTGGCGTTGTAGGCCCCCATCCACCAATGCACATGGAAGATATCGGTGGGATCGCCAATCGGCGGATCCACTTCCTCGATGATGGCGCCCAGGTTTTCCAGCACCGCCACCGCCTCGCGCACCCGGGCCGCCACTTCCGGGTCCACCTTGGCGTAACCCAATGTGGGGCTATAGGCGATTTTCACGCCCTTCAAGCTGGCTGCCAGGCCGGCAGTATAATCCTTGTTTTCCCAGGGCAGGCCGAACCAGTCGCGCGCATCGGGCCGCGCCATCTCTCGCAGCATCAGCGCCGCGTCTACCACATCGCGGGTCATCGGGCCGAGATGCGCCACGGTGCCAAACGGGCTGAGCGGATAGGCCGGCACGCGGCCGAAGCTGGGTTTCAGGCCGGTGATGCCGGCAAAGCCTGCCGGAATGCGGATCGAACCACCGCCATCGGTACCCACTGCCAGCGGGCCAAGCCCCGCCGCCACCTGGGCCGAGGCACCGCCCGAGGAACCGCCCGGCGTGGTGGCCAGATCCCACGGGTTGCGCGTGACGCCGGTGAGGGGTGAATCCGTCACGCCCTTCCAGCCGAATTCCGGTGTGGTGGTTTTGCCGATAATCACGCAGCCGGCTTCGCGCAAGCGCGCCGTCACCGGCGCGTCATCCAGCCAGGGCTGCGCCGGATCAACGGTTTTGGAGCCGCGCAAGGTGGGCCAGCCGCGCGTCAGGATGATGTCCTTGATCGAAGCGGGCACACCATCAATAGGCGAGAGCGGCTGGCCGGCGCGATACCGCGCCTCGGCGGCGCGGGCATCGGCCAGGGCGCTGGCCTCGTCCACTAGGTTATAGGCATTGACCTGCGGATTGATCCGCGCAATGCGGCCCAGCAAGGCCTGGGTCACTTCCACCGGCGACAGGCTGCCGGCGCGAAACGCCGCCGCCATCTCGGCCGCACTCATGAAACAGATATCATCACTCATCGTAGCCTCGTTATCATCGGCAGGCCGGGTTGCGGCCGCAGGGTGATTTTCGCCACCGGCACCACAACAGCGCCCGGTGCCAATTCAAAACGGAAACGCCGCGCCAGGGTGGCCAGGATCAGCACCGCCTCGGCCATCGCAAAGCCCATGCCAATGCAGATACGCGGCCCGGCGCCGAATGGCAGGAAAGTGAAGCGCGGCCTTGCCGCTGCTTTTTCGGGCGCAAAATTCTCCGGGTCGAACCGATCCGGCTCGGCCCAGTAGCGCCGATGGCGATGCATCAGCCAGGGCGACACGATCACCGCCGTGCCTTTGGCAATCTTCACCCCCATCACTTCGTCATCGGCCAATGCGATACGCGAGGTGCTATGCGCCGGTGGATAGAGCCGCATCGCCTCTTCCACCACCATGCGGCAATAAACCAGCTTGTCGAGATCAGCCCAGACCGGATCGCGGCCAGACAACACCGCATCCAGTTCGGCCCAGAGTTTGGCCTGCACGCCGCCATCCTGGCTCAGCAGATACCAGGTCCAGGCCAAGGCGGTGGCGGTGGTTTCATGGCCGGCCAGGAAAAAGGTGGCCATATGGTCGCGCACTTCGCGGTCGTCCATGCCCTTGGCCCCGGGCGCGGCTTCCGCGTCGCTGGCGGCCAGCAGCAGACCCAGCAGGTCGTCGCCGGCCGGCGCTCCGCTGGCGATCTGGCTGCGCCGGCGCTCGATCAGGCCGTTGATGATGGTGTCCATCTGGCTCAACGCGGCACGGCCCTTGGCGGCACCCGGGCGCGGAAACCAGCCCGGCAGGCCCAGCAGATCGGCGATGCCGGGCTTAACCGTGGCCTGGTAGGCATCCATCGCGGCGCCAACCTGCGACACATCGGAAGCCGGATCAGCGCCAAACATGCTGCGCGCGATGATATCCAGCGTCACATGCATCATCGCCTCGGCCATGTCGACGCGCTGGCCCTCTTGCAGCCTGTCCGCCAAAGCCACCGTGCAGCCGGTCATCAGCGGGCCGAATGCCTGAATCCGGCGCGGCGCAAAGATCGGCGCCATCAGGCGGCGCTGGCGTTTCCAGTCCAGCCCCTCGCTGGTCAGCAGGCCATTGCCCAGGCCCGGCTCCAGAATGCGCTGGCCCAGCGGATCGCGCACATAATTCGCCACATTATCCAGCATCACATGGCGGATCAGATCAGGGTGATTGGCCAGCAGCACCCGGCGCATGAACATCTGGTAGAAGATGTAATCACGCTCATAGGCTTCATCGCTCCAGGCCGCGATGGCATTGTCGCGGATGGTGCGGATGATCTTCACCAGATTACGCGGCCCGCGCATCGGCGCCGGCCGCACCGGGATGAAATCGGCGTCAACCAGGACCATGGCTGTGCCTCAGCCGAACAATGTGGTGGTCATGCCGCCATCCACCACCAGCAGATGGCCGTTGACATAACCGCCGGCCGGTGCGGCCAGGAACAGCGCGGCACCGGCCAGTTCGGCTGGCTGGCCCCAGCGGCCCAGCGGCGTGCGGCCATTAACGAAGGCGACAAATTCCGGCCGCGCCATCAATTCGGCATTCAACTCGGTTTCAAAATAGCCCGGCGCGATAGCATTCACTGTCACACCCTTCGGGCCAAGCTCGGCCGCCAGGGCTTTGGTCAGGCCCAGGATGCCGTGTTTGGCGCGGTATAAGCCGGAATCGTGGCGCGGCCGAGCACCGACAGGATCGAGCCAATATTGATAATGCGGCCAAAACCCTGTTCGGCCATTTTCAGCCCGGCGGCCTGCGACAGCACAAAGGCGGCGGTGAGATTGGTGTTCAACACCTGCTGCCATTCCGCCAGGGTGTAATCGGCCAGCGGTTTGCGGATATTCATGCCGGCATTGTTGACCAGAATATCCAGCCGGCCCTGCTCGGCCAATATCTTGGCAACGGCTGCCTGGGCCGCGCTGCCATCCGCTACATCGAAAGCGGCGATGCTGGCCTGGATACCTTCGCCGCGTAAGGTTTCGGCACAGGCTTCCAGCGTTTCGGCATGGCGGCCATTCAGCACCACATGTGCGCCGGCCTGGCCGAACAGCCGGGCGATTTCCAGGCCAAAGCCCCGCGATGCCCCGGTGATCAGCGCCACGCGGCCATCAATCCGAAATGCCTGCACCTTATGCACTCCCTTTTATATCATTCGTTGACAGATAGTTTAGCCATTGGCGCGCTTTACACCAGCGCCACGCCGCGCCTAGAATCTTATCGTAAGGTCAAGCAAGAAGAGAGGAAAAGCCCGTGTTGCGCAGTTATCAGGTCGCCGAATTCGCCAAGCCGCTGGTTGCCAGTGAAAGCCCGCTGCCGGAACCCACCGGCGCTCAAGTGCTGGTGAAGATGGAGCGTTGCGGCGTCTGCCATAGCGACCTGCATATCTGGGACGGCTACTGGGATCTGGGCGGCGGCAAGAAGATTGTGGCAGCCAACAATGGCAGCCTGCTGCCGCTGACCATGGGGCATGAGATTGTCGGCACCGTGGTGGCCAAGGGGCCGGAAGCCAGCAATGTGGAAATTGGCCAGCGCCGCCTGATTTTCCCATGGATCGGCTGCGGCAGCTGTGCGGTGTGCCAGAGCGGCGCCGAGCATCTCTGCGCCGGCAAGGCCCAGGCCCTGGGCGTGTTCCTCAATGGCGGCTTTGCCAGCCATGTGCTGGTGCCGGCCGATCGTTATCTGGTGGATTACGGCAGCCTCAACACCGAACTGGCCTGCACCTATGCCTGTTCCGGCCTCACCGCCTATTCTGCCCTGAAGAAGATCGGCAAACTGCCCGATGGCCAGAGCCTGCTGATCGTTGGTGCCGGCGGCGTCGGCCTCAACGGCATCGCCATGGCCAAGGCGGTGACCGGCCAGGCCCCCATCGTGGTTGATCTTGATCCGGCCAAGCGCGAGGCGGCACTCAAGCTGGGCGCCAAGGATGCCATCGATCCGCGCGCCGAAGGCGCCGGCAAGGCGCTGGTGAAAGCCACCGGCGGCGTGGCCGGCGCGGTGGATTTCGCGGGTTCGCCGCAGAGCTTCGAATTCGCCTATGGCGCATTGCGCAAGGGCGGCCATCTGGTCAGTGTCGGCCTGCTCGGCGGCCAGACCACGATCTCGCTGCCGCTGCTGGTGATGAAGGGCGTCAGCATCTCAGGCTCCTATGTCGGCAGCCTGGTGGAATTGAAGGAACTGATCACACTGGCACAGCAGCAGCATCTGCCGGCGCTGCCGATCGAAGTGCGGCCGCTGGATGCGGTGAATGGCGCGCTGGAACAGCTTAAGGCCGGCGGTGTGGTTGGCCGCATCGTGCTGTCGAACTGATCAGAGAAACAGCGTCAGCACCCCGGTATAGCCATAGAGGCGGGCGGCGGCGATTTCGCCGCCGCAATACATGCCCAGCACCGGCAGGCCGGGGAAAGCTGCCGCGATCCGCGCCAGTTCACCCGGCTCCTGCACAAACTGATCCTGGCTGCGCGCCATGCAGGAAAAATAAACCGCGCCACGCGGCTCGGCATTGCCGCAGCGGCGTTTCAGATCGGCCAGCATACGATCCATGTCGCGGCCGGCACTTTCAGTATCGCGGCGGCAGAAGAACAGGCCGTCGCCCTCCTCCACCAGCGCGCCGATGGCCAGCGCGCCGGCCTGCGGATCAATGCCCATGATGTTGCGCACCAGATAATCTGGCCGATCCGAGCCGCCCACCGGCAACCCTACCATCAGGCCGGCGCCGAGCCGGCGCAAATCCTGCATCGAGCGGATGTTGAAGGCATCCTGCAAGGCCGCATAGGCCGGCTTGTGATCCAGTTCCAGGATCATGTTGCCATCCGCCGCCGTTATGCTGTGCAACGGCCCCACCTGGGTGCAGCCCTGGCTCAGGCCGGCGATGATCGGCTGCGCTTCGGAAAAGATCACGCCCGAAATGCCGTCCTCCACCAGCCCGCCGGCCCATTGCGGCTTGGCCTCGCGCGCCGCCGCCAGACCGCCCACCAGATAAGCGCCGGAAGCCTCGCCGATATCCTGCAAAATCTCGGGCAAAGCCGGCACATGCGGATCAGCATGCAGAATGCCAAGCCAGCCTTGCGGAATCCGGTTGAGCTGCGAAAACAACGCCGCGCTGCCTTCCGGCACAGAGCCGATCAGGCAGGCCACCGCCGGCTCGTCAAAATATTCCCGCTCGCCGGCCGCAATGGAATGGCTCACCGCACCCAGCAAATTGCTGATGCCGGTGGCTTCCGAAATACGGCGCATCACCTGCGGCATCTGCCCGGCCAGCCGCTCGGTAACATAAACAAAGCCGAGATTGGCGGTATCGCCCACCGGCATGGCCTGTAACAAACTGCCATCCACGGCCATGCGCCAATCGGCCGCCATGGCGGCACCAAGGCGGAATTTGGAACCAAGGGCTTGCTGACTCATGGTGCCGCTCCTGCTGATCGAACAGAAGCATACACGATCCATTGCGGCTTGCGCAGTCTTGACGCAAAAGTGTGATTGCTGTCGGATATTGTGACAAATACTGTCGGAGCCACCATGCCGCGCGCGCTGATCCTCATGCTGACTGTTTCGCTGTTGCCGCTTGCGGCACAAGCCGCCGATCCGGCTTCACCGGTGGGCCGCTGGCGCACAATTGATGACGACACCAAGAGCGAGCGTTCAATTGTTGAAGTGACCAAGGTAGGCGAAGAATTGCAAGGCCGTGTGTTGCGCATCTTCTATCGCCCGGATGAAAAGCCCGATCCGGTTTGCGAATTATGCGAAGGCGCGCGCAAGGATCAGCCGGTGATCGGCATGACCTTTCTGTGGGGCCTGAAGCCGGATGGCGGCAATGACTGGGCCGGCGGCGCCATCCTCGATCCGAAGAATGGCAAAATCTACAATGCCAAACTCAGCCTGACCGAAGCCGGCAGCCAGTTGCGTGTGCGCGGCTATATCGGCACGCCGCTATTGGGCCGCACACAGATATGGTTGCGCGAGAAGGAATAAGCTTGCGTCAACGTACCAACTTGCGCCGCGCTGCCAGGATGCGCCACAGCGTGCCGAGAAACTGCTCAATCTGGATCGGCTTGGTCAGGTAATCATCAAAACCAGCAACACTGCCACGCTCCTTTGAGCGCACATCGGCATCGGCGGTCAGCGCCACCACCGGCATGTCGCGCAAGTGGTCGTCGTCTCGTAACCGTTGCAGCACTTCAAAACCGTTGATATCCGGCAGGTGAATATCCAGCAGCACCAGATCAGGCTGTTCAGCCTTGGCCACTTCGATACCGCTGGTGCCGTTCTGCGCCGTCAGCAGCACAGCATTCGGCACCGAAGCCAGCACGCGGCTGATCAGCATGATATTGGCGGCATTATCCTCAATATAAAGTATCTTGGCGCTTGGCACATCGGCGTAAAGCTGCGGCTCGACAACAACCGGCGCTTCCGGCGCCTGTGGCGCGGCAGCACGGGCGAAACGCACCCAGAAGCGACTGCCTTGATCAGGCTGGCTGCTGAAGCCGATGTCGCCCTGCATCAATTCTGCCAGCCGCTTCGACGTTATCAGGCCGATGCCGGTGCCTTCGATATTGCTGCCCTCGCGGCCCAGGCGGTTGAAAGCCTCAAACACCCGCGCCTGCTGCTCCAACGGGATACCATAGCCGTTATCGGCGACATAGAATTCCAGCCGGTCATCCCCGGCCGCCACACAGCCAACCTCGATATGGCCGCCCGGGCGATTATACTTTGCTGCATTGGACAGGAAATTCACCATGATCTGGTTGAAGCGGGTCAGATCAACCAGCACATGCGCGGCCTGGCCGAGCGGCTTGAGCGTGACGCTCTGTTTCCTTTTGGCGGCCAGCGGCTTGGCAAAATCCTCCAGGTCTTCCAGCAGGGTACCGGCCTCACAATTCTCCATCGACAAAGTGATGCGCCCGGCCTCGATCTTGGCCAGATCAAGTACCTGCTCGATCAGTGCCAGCAATTGCCGGCCGCTGGCCTCGATATAACCGATATATTCCTGCTGGGTTCCGGTCAGGCGGTCCTTGGTGCCCATGGCGAGCAATTGCGCAAAGCCAAGCACCGCGTTCAGCGGCGTGCGCAATTCATGGCTCATGCTGGCCAGAAAGGCGGATTTCGCCTGATTGGCGGCCTCGGCCTGTTCGCGTGCCTGGCGTAGCAATTCCTCGGCCTGACGTTGCTCGGTGATATCCAGCACCACGCAATCCCAGATCAGCGAACCATCCGGCGCCAAGCTGGGGCGCACATAATTGCGCAGCCACTTCTCGCTGCCACCGGCAGGGTTGAGCCGCGTATCGAGCATGAAAGGCAGCATATCCTGCCGGCTGCGCTCCACGGCGGCCATGTAACGGTCAAATTCGTCATGATCCGCCAGCTTGGCCAACAGCATCGGATCGCGCTGGATCGCTACAGGCTCAAGCCCCAGCAGATTTCGCGTGCCGGCGCTGACAAATGGATAATGCACATTGCCATCCGGGCGCTGCACACGGCGATAGATCGCGCCGGGAAAATTCTCGGACAAACCACCGAGATGCCGCTCCAGCTCACGTCGCCGCGCCAGCAGCAAGATGCTGGCACCGAGGATGCCGGTGCCGATGCCAACCTGAAGGGCAAAGCCGAATGCGCTTTCACCCAGCAATTTGAGCGCCAAAGGCTGGTCGATCAGCATAAGGAATAGATAGCTGGTGGTGGCGCCCAAGCCGGTGAGCGGCGCCAGCACCGCCAGATGCCGGAAGCGTGGCCGCACCAGGCCATCACTATCACGGGCCCAGCGCCACACGGCAAGCCCAAGCAAAGCTACAACAAAAACCGAGCCAACCCCGCCCAGCGCACCCGCACCGCCAAGCCAGAGCCGATAGGCACCGGCCGCCGTGGCCGCAGCGAAAGCCGCCGCCGGTCCACCCAGCAGCGCCCCCAGCCCCACCGCCACATGGCGTGCATCCCAGAAAACACCAGCAATCTGGGCTGCCGGCATCAACATGCTGATGATTGCCGCCAAGCCGAAGCTGATGCCAACCGCGAGAGCATAAGCCTGCCGATGTTGCACCAGACGTGTACCGGACAGCCAGTCATGAAACAGCGCCAACGCCAGAAACAGCAGCAGGTTTCCGGCGAAACTGCTGATACTATCGGTCGGCAGCCAGTCCATGGCTGAAACTATACCGACAGAACAGGACCGCTTGCAAACGGCACTTGGCTCCGCTTAGGCTCGCAGCATGAAGCAAGCGCCAGGCATTGCCGAGCCGGAAACGGTCGGAACAGAATACAAGCCCGGGCCTTGGCCGGAACGGTGGCAGCGTGGACAAATCTGGTTGCGCAACGCATTGCCCACGCTGGTGATTTCGGTGGCGCTGGCGGCCAGTTTCTACGGCCATGCCTTGCTGCGCGACCGTGCCGCCGATCAGACCACAGCACAATTGCGCCTCGACAGCGCCCGTCTGGCCGATGAAATGCAGAGCCGCATTGCCCGGGTGGAGTATTTCCTCACCGCCACCAATGCCTTCTACGCGGCCTCGCAGGCTGTGACCCCGGCTGAATTTTCCGGCTTCACCGGCCTGATCCATGCCGGGGCGAATATTCGTGGCGTGGATTATCTGGCCTATGTGGCGGCGGCGGATGCAGCAGCCGGCCAGTACACGCCAATGCACGGCCTGATTTTCAACCCGCGCCGTCTGGCCGATATCGTATCGCCGCCGCAACAGCCAGCCTGGCGCAGCACCATAGAACAAGCCGCTGCGCAACGCCGCCTGGCGATTTCACCGGTGCTGGCGCTCAGCGATACGACCGGACAGACCAGTGATACCGGCTTGATCGTGGCAAGCCCGGTGGTGCATGAGGGGGCGGGCGTTATCTCGGGTTATCTGGTGCTGCTGCTTGATCTGGGACCTTTGCTGGCCGAACCACATGCCACATTGCGCGACCATATCGGCCTGCGCCTGCTGAATGGGCCGGAGCCGGATGCGGCTCTTGTGCTGCACCGCAATGAAAAATTGCCCGCCGCTCCGGGCCTTGGCGAAACCACTACGATCTCGCTGTTCGGCACGCCCTGGCGGCTGGAAACCTGGGGCCTGGACAAGGCCCTGAGCAGCGATGCCCGACTGGCCAATATTGTGCTCAGTATCGGCATCGCGGTCAGCCTGGTGCTGTTCTTCGCGTCGCTAGGGCAAAAATATGCCCGCATCGCCGCCGACCGCGCCCAGCGCCAGTTGCTGGATGCGCTGGAAAGTATCAACGATGCTTTTGCGGTTTACGACCGTGAAGACCGCCTGGTGGTGTGGAACAGCAAATATGCCGAAAGCTACCCTAAAAGCGGCCGGCTGATTCGCAAGCAGATGCCGTTTGATGCCTTGCAGCGCGCCGCGATCCGGCTCGGCGATTATCCGGATCGCAACAACCGGGAAAACGGCCGCATGGTGCAGCACCAGCACGGCCAGCAGCAAAGCGAAGAACGCCTATCGGATGGCCGCTGGCTGCGGATCAGCGAATACCGCACCTCGGAAGGCGGCATCGCCGTGCTGCGCAGTGATATCACCGCCAGCAAACGGCATGAGGCCCTGCTCACCTCGCAGCTTGGCATCCTGGAGCGGATTACACGCGGCGGCCGGCTGGATGAACTGCTCGGCGAGACCATTTGCTGGCTGGAAAACAACATCGTCGACTCAAAAGTGTCGTTGCACCGGCTCGACAATGCCGGCCGCCGCTTTGCCAACACGCTTTCAAACAGCCTGCCCGCTGCTTACACAGACCAGTTGACCGGCCTGGAAATCGGCCCTGGCGTCGGCTCCTGCGGCACCGCAGCGGCTACTCGGCTTCCGGTGATCAGCGCCGATATCGCCAGTGACCCGAACTGGCTCAACCATCGCCACCTGGCCTTGCCGTTCAACCTGCACGCCTGCTGGTCAACGCCGATCATCGGCGAGAATGGCCATGTCTTCGGCACGCTGGCGGTTTATGCCGAGCGGCCGCGCAGCCCCACGGCGACGGAGCGGCAAATTCTTGGCATTGCAACCAATCTGGCCCGGCTGGCGCTGGAACGCGAAGCCTATCTCGGCCGCCTCACCAGCCTGGCCAAGATGGATGCGGTGGATCGCCTCTCCGGCGGCGTGGCGCATGATTTCAATAATCTGCTCCAGGTGATCGAACAATCCACCACCTTGTTGCGTGACATGCTGGCGAATGACCGTCAGCGCCTGCTGGCCGACCTGACGCTGGAAGCGGCGCGCAAGGGCGCGGCGCTGACCCAGCGCCTGCTGCTATTCGCACGCGGCCAGCCCTTGCAGCTTGGCGGTTTTGACCTGACCGCCGCGATCCACGAACTGGAACCCCTGCTGCGCCAGGCCTGCGGTAAGGGCGTGCTGCTGGAATGCCAGGTCGCCGGGGATCTGCCCAGTGTCAATACCGACCGTATCCAGCTTGAAACCGCCCTGCTCAACCTGGCGATCAATGCCCGCGACGCCATGCCGGAAGGCGGCAAGCTGACGATCACGGCAAAACGGCAGGATATAGCCGAAACCGATGCAATCTTGGGGCTGGCGCCCGGCCAGTATGCCTGTATCAGCCTCAGCGATACCGGCACCGGCATGGATAGCGAAACCCTGCGCAATGCCATCGTGCCGTATTTCACCACCAAGCCGGTGGGCAGCGGCAGCGGCCTGGGCTTGAGCATGGTGTATGGTTTTGCGCGCGAAACCGGCGGAGCGCTACAGTTGCAGAGCCAGCCCGGTGCCGGCACCGTGGTGACATTATACCTGCCACTCGGCGATGGCTGAGTTTATCCCGGATGCGGCCGGGCCAGCACCTGCTGCAAGGTGGCAAGCAGGGTTTCGCCGCCAAACGGCTTGGCCAGCGCGGCATCGGCACCAAAAGCCTCGGCAAATTGCAAAAAATCCTGGTTGCCACGGCGCCCACCGCCCGACATGGCGATGATGCGCAAGGCCGGCGCCAAGACCCGCACGGCGCGGATCAATTCCAGCCCATCCATATCCGGCATCAGAATATCGGTGATCATGGCATCAAAGGCAGCATCCTGCTGCAACCGCTCCAAAGCTGCGCGGCCATCATTACAAACCACCACGTCATGGCCCTGGTTTTCCAGGGTCATAAGCAGCGTTGTGCTGACAAGTTGATCATCATCGACCAACAAAATGCGCGGCACCGACTTTCCCCCCGGCTTATTCAATGCCGTGAGAAAACTATACCAGCCCTGCTGCTGCGGCAATCAGCCATAACGGATCGACAGCACTTCCAGGCTGTCGCGCCCGGTTGGGGTGCGCATTTCCACGATGTCGCCAACGCGCGCTTTCAGCAAAGCCCGCGCCACGGGCGAAATCCAGCTGATCTCGTTGAGTTCCAGCCGCGCTTCGTCCACGCCAACGATGCGAATGGTGCGCTCCACATCATGGCTGTCGACATAGGTGACGGTGGCGCCGAAAAACACCTGCGCATGGTTTTTCTGCAAGGCGGGATCAACCGGCTCGGCGATTTCCAGCCGCTTGAGTAAAAAGCGGATGCGACGATCAATCTCGCGCAGCCGGCGCTTGCCATAGATGTAATCGCCATTTTCCGAACGGTCGCCATTACCCGCCGCCCAGGACACGATCTCCACCACTTTGGGGCGTTCCACGGAACGTAACTGGCGCAACTCGGCACGCAGCCGCTCCAGGCCTTCCAGGGTGATGTAATTTTTCGCGCCAACCGGCAAGGCCGGGCCGGCTTCGGCCTCGTCATCCTCGTCCGGGCCGTCGCCATCCGATTCTTTGGTGAATGCTTTGCTCATAGGGCCGCTGCCCCCGATGGCGCTGAAAAGGCACCGCCAAAATGGCTAAATATAAGAAAAATGGGGCGAGAGACGGGACTTGAACCCGCGACC